>DASTGF010000208.1:0-11186 GCA_035719255.1 Microlunatus sp.
GAAACCGACCCGCCAGGACAAGAAGGTGGTGACGAAGCCGCCGAGCAACGGTCCGACGGCTGCTGCGATCGCGGCTGCCGCTCCGACCAGTGCGTACGCCTGCTTCTGGGAGGCTCCGGAGAAGTTCCCGTGGATCAGGGATTGCATCGCCGGCAGCAGCAGAGAAGCCCCGAGTCCGCCGATGATCGCCCAGAAGATCACGATCGCCGTCAGGAGTCTGAGCCAGCGTCATCGCCATAGCTCCGATGGCGTAGGCGACCAAGCCCAGAACGTAGGCGCGCTTGCGACCGATCAGGTCTCCGACTTGCTGTTGATCAAGATGAAGGCGGCCGAGACCAGTGCCTCCAGGGCGATCGCGGACTGGATGCCGCTCGCGGTGGTGTGCAGGTCGTCGATTACCGCTGAGATCGACACGTCATCAGCGACGTGTCGACCACCAGCACGAACATGGCCATCGCCAGCAAGATCATCAACCGCCGATTACCGGTCGCGGCTACCGACTCGCCGGCGGAGGGAGTGCCGCTCACTGCCCACCCCTTTCCGTCCAGTGCAGACGTCATCAGACGCTGGGCAGCGTGCCAGACGTGCCGGTCACCCGCAGGCTAGTGTCAAGCTGGTCGGGGCGACAGGATTTGAACCTGCGACCTCTTCGTCCCGAAGGACGATTTGTTCGCCCGGCCCGGCCCGGCCCAGCGGAGCGCTTGTCGAGTCCGTGAGTGTCCAGGACTGACCAGGCTTGCGCGGACAGATCGTTACTCAGTTGGTTACTCAACATGGATTCGTGCTGGCTCGGATTGTGACGGCATGCCCGACTGCAGCTCCGAACGCCCATTCCAGCCAGCGCATCGCCTCAGCGCTCGCGAAACGCGCGGCCCTGTCCGCGGCCGCGGCGCTGGCCCAGGGCCTGGTCGACCTGCTGGTTCCCGACACCGTCCACCGCTTGGAGAACGCCGTACAGGCCGGGGGCCACCACGGCAAAGGCAGCCCCGAATCGGCCCGCCCATTGTGCCCTCCCATGCGGGACGTTCACGGCGAAGGGGAGCGCTCCAAGTCCAGCGAGCAGGATGGCCGCGCAGACGAACTGAGCGACATGCACCGCCTTCCACCGCCCGCTGGCCGCGTAGGCAGCAAATATGGCGGGGTGGTCATTGGCTTGGCCACCGGTGTGGAACTGGGTGACCATGATGTAGAGCAGCTGCCCGGCAAGCAGCAGCGTCGCCGATATCCGCAGGGCGGCGCGATCGACCACTGCGGCCTCCTTCACGTCGATGTAGCGTCCGAACTCTGCACCGTGGGCAGCGGCACAATATCCAGTCGGTCACGGAGCTAGTCGACGTGCGTAGGGTCGGAGCGTGACGAACGACGAGCCTGCGAGCGCCGTTCCTGCGGCGCAGACCATGGCAGCGGCCGCACCGGTCATTCTGCTCGTCGACGCGGATCTGGCCGCACTGGAGTCGGCGCGTGCCGCCATCACCGGCAGGTTCGGGGTTGACTACTACGTAACGGTCGCGAGCTCACACGAGGACGGTCTCCGCGTCCTCCGAGATGCCATGGCCCACGGACGTCGGGTGGCGCTGGTCGCGGCGGACTGCGACCTCCCCGTCGCGGGAGGGGTGTCGTTCCTTGAGGAGGCGTACCGCATCGACAAACACGCCACCCGGATCTTGCTCATTGCGATGGACGAGCACCAGACCCGGGTTCCGCTCGGCCGACTGTCGCTGGTGCAGGAGGCCACCGCGTTGGGTCGGATCGACGCCGCCTGGGTCAAGGGGTGGGACACCCCGGAGGATTGGCTCTTCCCGCAACTTCAGGAGAGCCTGACCGCGTGGACGGCGCTTAATCGGCCCCGGCACCTCGTCTACCAGATGGTCGGTGAGCAGTGGGCGCCGCGCTCTCATCACATGCGCGACTATCTCAGCCGCAACGGCATTCCGTTCTGGTTCTACGCCGCGGACACCACCGAGGGTCGCCTGCTGATCGAGCGCCACGGCATCGATCCCACCCGCTTGCCGGCACTGATCCATCGCGGCGGCAGGGTGCTGCAGGATCCAGACGAGGTGGAGGTGGCGGCGGGTCACGGCATCTCCACCCGACCCGCCTTGGAGGAGTATGACCTGGTCGTGGTGGGCGCGGGACCGGCCGGGCTCGCCTCGGCCGTGTACGGCGCCTCCGAAGGGCTTGAGACCCTCGTCGTGGAGCCCCTTGCTCTCGGCGGCCAGGCAGGCACCAGCTCGATGATCCGCAACTATCTGGGGTTTCCGCGAGGCGTCGCCGGCGGACAGCTGGCACACCGGGCGTGGGAGCAAGCGGTGCTCCTGGGAGCGGAGTTCGTGTTCACCCACAGTGCCCGCGCGGTGCGGGCGGTCGGCGATGTGCGCGAGTTGACGCTTTCCGACGAGTCGTTGGTGCGTGCCCGTGCCATCGTCATCGCCACGGGGGTGAACTACCGTCGGATCCAGGTCCCGGCGCTCGAGCGTCTTACCGGAGTGGGGGTCTTCTACGGCGCCGCGGGCGTGGAAGCCCCAGCCCTCGCCGGCCAGCCGGTCGCCGTCGTGGGAGGAGCCAACTCGGCCGGGCAGGCCGCGCTCCACCTCGCGCGCTACGCCTCCCACGTGACCCTGCTGGTGCGCGGCCCGTCTCTGGAGAAAGGCATGTCGCAGTACCTGATAGAGCAGATCGAGGCGACCGCCAACCTGACGGTCAGGCTGCGGACCCAGGTCGTAGATGCATTCGGTGACACCAGACTTCAAGCTCTGGTCCTGGAAGATGTCGACTCCAGCCACCGTGAGGAAGTCGCGGCACACGGAGTGTTCGTCCTCATCGGAGCCGAACCGAGGACCGAGTGGCTGCCGAACGTTCAGCGCGACGAGCACGGCTTCCTGCTCACCGGGCCCGACGTCCCGCTCAACGCAGCGCCGGCCCGCGCGCCGTTTCCGTTCGAGACCTCCCTGCCCGGCGTCTTCGCAGCCGGAGACGTCCGGCACGGGTCCGTCAGACGCGTTGCCGGTGCTGTCGGGGAAGGATCGGTGACTGTTGGCGCCGTCCACCGGTATCTGGCAACGCTGCCGGCCCGCGATCGCCAGCCAGAACACCATCCGAGCCGATAACCGGCCCTTCAGCTGAAGTCTTGAACCCTGAACGGATTCCATCCGACTGCCGAACGGGAGGTTGGCCGTGCGAACGCAACCGGCTAGCGGAACGAGAGGAGACGTCCCTGACGCGCCACTAGGACAGTGGGTGGGACGTGCGCACAGCGGCGACGACGTCGAGGATTGCTTGGCTGGCTGCGGCGGAGTCGGCTTCGTCAGCGATGAGGGAGTCGTGAGTGGCGTTGGCGTGACGGTGGACGGTGTTGGTTGACAGCTTGGCCATCTTGGCTTGCTTCGATTGCCATTGAGGGTCGGTGATGCCCTGGTCCGCGGTGACCACGATCAGCGGCTTACCGTTGAGTGAGGTCAGGGACGACGCCTGGTGCATCGACGTGTCCGACTCGAGAAGGAATTCCTTGAGGAAGCTGTCGAGATTGCGCGCGGTCGCCGCGTTGGCGCGTGCCTCGTCTCGGACTCGTGGCGGCAGCGTGGCGTAGGAGGATTGGGCGATCAGGCGTCCGAGTCCGAAGTGAGCGAGCGATGAAATCACGAGCGAGGCGCGACTGATCAGGTTGCTGGAGTCGTTGCCGATTGGGCCGGCCGGGCCTGGTTTCGGCGCCGTGGAGTCTAGTAACACCATTCCGGCGACCTGATCGGGGTATTGAGCGGCGAAGCTTTGCACATAGAGACCGCCGAACGAGTGTCCGGCTAATACGTACGGGCCGGGCTCGTGCGCGCTGTCGAGCAGCGTGTGCAGCTCTGTGGCAATGTGGTTGCTGTCCTCCGGAGCGCTGGTTGCATCGCTCCACCCGCGTCCGGGTCGGTCGTACACGCAGACTCTTGTGTGGCGGGCCACGCTGGCAGCGATCCAGGCCACGTCAGAGGAGGACGCGCCGCCACCCGGTTGCAGGACAACCGTGGGGCTCCCCGAGCCGGTGCACTGCAAGTGGAGTCGGTGCCCGCCGACGTCAATCAACTGGCCGGGCATGGGGTAGGCCTTGGCGTCGAGCGACTCGCGCACCGTCTCAAAGCCCCCGCCAATGGAGGCGACCACCAGCACGGCCAACACCGGGTACAGAAGCCATCGGCCGGCTCGGCTGTGCATGTCTCGCCGGATTCGAAGGAATGTCCAGACCACGAGCCCGAGAAGAACGGGTGGCCAGATCCAGGCGAACACGGCTTGCACCGCGACGAGCCCGCTGAGCGCAACGAGGCCGGCCACCGCCATGAACACGGCGGGCACGACGGCCCAGCGTTGAGGCTGGTCGGTGAATCGCATGGACAGCACCGCCAACAACGCCCACCCGACCGCGAAAGCCAGCAACACCGCGCCGGTGAGGACATTCTCGCTGGCCGGCATGAACGGAGCTCCGACCAGAAGCACGGCAAGAGTCAGCCCGGCCGCCATCGAGACCGCGACGATCAGTCCGATTCTGCCTTTGGTCGGCCTGGGCGGGCGGTCGAGTTGCCCGGACTCGCTGACCTGGCTTGTCGTGACCATGACGCCTCCCCGGGAATTTGCGCCGAGCCGACGGAGACCGGAGCCTCAGTACAAGTCCGCTGTGCTTCGAAAGGTACGCCGACGAGACACCGAAGTACACGAGAAGTGTGAGTCCCATTCCGGGCAGTCGCACTCGTCGACCGGGGCCTCGCCACCACTCCACTCTTGACCGCCTGGTTTGTTGCTGCGACCGTCGTCGCCAATCACGGACATGCGGATCGGAGGCCGGGTCAGTAAAGTCTGGGAGCGGGCTTTGGGACTACTGACCTGGGGATGATGGCTGGTTGGCGTTGGGCCCGGCGGACGAGACGGGGTGACGTCTATGGAGTTCCGGCTGCTGGGACCGCTCGAGGTGGCCGTGGACGGCGTTCCTCAGCGATTGATGGGACGCGGAGAGCGGGCTCTTTTGACGCTATTGCTGCTGTCCGTCGATCGGTCGGTGTCCGCGTCCGGCCTGATCGAGCGGCTGTGGGCGTCGGACGCGATGCCCGCGGACCCGGTGAACGCGCTGCAGCTGCGGGTGTCGAAGCTTCGCCGGGCACTTGGTGCGTGGGGGATAGACGGTTGCCTGGTTCGAGAGCCGGCCGGTTACCGGCTGGCCGTCGACCCGTCGTCTGTCGACGTGGAGCGTTTCGTCGCCGCCGTCGCGAAGGCCAGGAGTATCGGCAATCCAGTGGACGCCGTCGAGAAGTACGACGAGGCATTGGCGCTGTGGAGGGCCGAGCCGTTCGCGGAATTCGCCGGCGAGCCGTGGACGGCGGCGGAGGCGGCGCTGCTGACGGAACTGTACCTGTCGGCCGTCGCTGAACGGGCGGAGCGGATGTTGACCCTGGGCCGGTACGACAAGCTCTGCGCCGAGCTTGGCCCGGTGGTGGCCGGCGCGCCGACCCGGGAACGTCTGGTCGGCCAGTTGATGACCGGATTGTTCAACGCCGGCCGCCAGGCCGATGCGTTGAGCCTCTACACACGGACGAGGCGCGTGCTGGCCGACGAGTTGGGTGTTGATCCCTCGCGGGATCTCCGGGAGGTCATGGAGCAGATCCTGCGCCACGACGCCGCCTTGCGACCGACGACAGCCCGGCAGCGGGCGGGTCTCGGCCAGCTTCGTCCTGATTCGGCACCTGCGGCCGGAGGAAACCTTCCGTTCCGGACGACCTCGTTTGTCGGGCGCGACGCGGACATCGCTCGCACTGTTGACGAACTCAGCCGACACCGGCTCGTCACCCTGGCCGGACCGGGTGGGGCCGGCAAAACCGCACTGGCCATCGAGGCCGCCCGCGTGACGGCAGCCGCGTTCCCCGACGGTGCCTGGCTCGTCCAACTGGCAGCGATCAGCGAGGCGGACGGCATGGTTCACGCCGCGGCCGACGCGATCGGCATCGGAATCGGCGGCGGAACCGCAATTCACCGGCCGATCGATCTGCTGATCGCCCAACTGGCGCCGAAACACATCCTCATCGTGCTGGACAACTGCGAGCACCTGATCGAGCCGATCGCGTTGTTCGTCGAAACCCTGCTCGCGCGCTGCCCTCAGGTGTCCGTGCTGGCCACCAGCCGCGAAGCCCTGGCCGTCACCGGGGAGGTCCAGCGGCCGGTTGCGCCGCTCGCAGTGCCCGCCGACGACGCCTTGCCTGCGCAGATTCCCGACTATGCCGCGGCCCAGCTCTTCCTCGACCGCGCCCACTCCGTCGTGTCTGAGCTGGCGGCCGATGACGCCACCTTGTCCGCGGTGGGCGTGATCTGTCGACGCCTCGACGGGATACCCCTCGCCCTGGAGCTCGCCGCCGCCCGGTTGCCCGCCCTTGGCCCGGCGGAGCTGGCCGATCGGCTGCAGGACCGCTTCGCGCTGCTGAACGCCGGAAGTCGGACGGCGGAGGCTCGTCAGCGGACGTTGAAGGCGACCGTGGACTGGAGCCACGACCTGTTGACGACCGATGAGCGGATGCTGTTTCGGCGGCTGTCGGTCTTCGCTGGTGGATGGGATCTTGCCGCCGCCGAAGCGGTGGCCGCTGACGACGCCCTGCCCTCAGGGGACGTATTCGATCTCCTGGAGCGGCTGGTCAGACAGTCGATGGTGCTGACCGACCACGGCCGGGCATCCACTCGGTACCGGATGTTGGAGACTCTCCGGCAATACGCAACCCTGCAGCTGGGGGAGTGCGGCGAGAGTGAACGGTACTGTGAGCGTCACGCCCGGTACTTCGTCCAACTGGTCGAACAGGCCGAGATCGGCCTTCGCGGCGCAACCCAGGCCCGGTGGGTAGAAATCCTGACCGCCGAGCACGCCAACATCCGTGCCGCCCTGTCATGGCTGACCGGCCGCGGTAGGCAGCCGGAGGTCGACCTGGCGCTCAGGCTGTGCGGCTCACTCGGCCTGTACTGGCACATGGGACGCCACCTCGAGGGACGGGCGGCACTGCGCCAGGTCCTCGCCCTCCCAGGCGGCACACCGGTTTCCCGGGCACGCGCCTTGCAAGCCGTATCCCTGGTGGAACGGCCCCGCGCCTGTCTGGTGCACCCGAGCGAGCAATGCGCCGCCGCTGCCAGAGAGAGCCTGCAGATCTTCGACGATGCCGGCGACCGCCACCGGGCCGCCTTCTCCAAACTGCTGCTCAGCGTGGAAGGCGTCCGCGCCGACGACCCATTCGCGGCCGACCTGCTGAACGCAGCCGACCGGGAGTTCGCCAGCATCGGCGACGCGTGGGGACGAGCAGTCGCGGCATTCGTCCGGATGGAAACCCTCACCAAGCGCGGTCTGGAGGCGGAATCGCGCCAAGCGGCTGCCGTGGCCACCGCCCGGTTCCGACAGCTCCAGGACGGCTGGGGCCTGTCTGCGGTCCTCTACCACGTCGGATGGGCGCTCACCCAGTTCGGACACGACGCCGAGGCGGTGCCCGTGCTGGAGGAGGCCATCGCCGTCGCCACCGACGCCGGGGTACACAACACTGCCCAATGGGCCCTGGCGGACCTGGGTATGGCGCTGCTCGGGTTGGGACGACTGGATGAGGCAGCTGACTGCTTCGCCCGCGCCGGCGTAAGCACCGACACCGCCGCGGACGAGGCGGGAGGGGTCCTTGCCGCGTACGGTCGCGCTGTGCTGGCGCAGACTCGCCGTGATCATGACGCTGCCCGCCCGTTGTTCGCGATCGCCACGGACGGATTCGCCAAAATGGGTGTCCGACTGGCCATGGGCCGGGCCATGTCCGGGCTCGCCGACTGTGTCTACCGGGCCGACGATCCTGAGTCGGCCAGCCGCCTGTACAGCGAGGTCGTCGACCTCGGCGACAGTGCCGGCGAGCCGGGTCTGGCCGCGGCGGGCCTGGAAGGCCTGGCCAGAGGTGCCGCGGCCGACGGAAAGGGGACCGAAGCCGCGCGTCTCCTGGCCCGAGCCGCCACACTTCGAGAAACACACGGCCGGCCAGCAACGCCGCCAGAGACAGCCGTCGTCGACGAAGCCGAAGAACTAGCGCGACGCGCGCTCGGCGATGCCAATTACTGAGCCCAGATAAGGCACGGGTCCATTCGACGCCCGCCTCTCGCGCAACGGATCCTGGCCGGGACGAGCCGGATGGTCGGCGGACGGGCAGGCCGTGAGGCCGCGCGGTGGACAGCCGCACGACAGCGGCACGACAGCACGGGTCGGAACGATCCAGTTATCCACCCTCCGGGCGTCGCCAACTTCGCCGGCATCAGCCCGGGCCGACGGTGGCGGACCCGTCAGAGAGGACCCGAACCATGAGCACCACGAAGAGCGATCGTCCGCAGTCGGACACCCCGCCAACGCTCAACGCGGAACCACCAGCCCGCGCCGAAAACCGGGCTGAGCAACCGGTCGGCGTCGACCGATCGTTGCTGCGGCTCGGGGCCACGGCCGGACTGGTTGGGGTGGCGGTGCAGGTGATCATGGACCGTCTGCACCCGCATCGGATCGACCCGAACGATTCTCCGGGCGTGTTTCGGGAGTACGCAGGCTCGCAGGACTGGACCTGGGTTCACATCGGCCAGTTCGCTGGAACACTGATGATCATCTTCGGCTTGATCGCGTTGGCGCGTTCGTTGTCACGGCAGGCCGGCATGGCCGGGGCGTTGGGTGTGGTTGGCGCGGTGGCCGGCGTGCTGGTGGCCGCGGTCTTCACGGTGCAGATGGCCGTTGACGGTGTCGCGTTGAAGGCTGCCATTGACGCGTGGATGGGCGCTGCCCCTGCAGATCATTCATCCGCCTTCCAGGTGGCCGAGAGCGTGCGTTGGACCGAGAAGGGGCTGAGCGGCTTCTTTCAGATGGTTCAGGGTGTCACGCTTGTGGCGCTCGGATTATCGATTGCGCTCGGTGGCCGCTTCCCGAGGTGGCTTGGCGTGGTCGGCGCACTCGCTGGTGCCATGATCATCGCCGGTGGCACGGTGACCGCACACACGGGTTTCTCCAGCACTGCCGGCCTGATCCTGACCCCCGGCACGGTGCTGCTGGCCGTGTTCGCCATTGGCACGTTCATCGTGATGTGGCGCCGCGACGGGCACAAGTGACCGGTCGCCGATGCCGGCCCCAGCGTCCGCATCGATCGCAGCCCCTCGGCCCAGCAACGGCACCGATGCCACTCATCGCCGTGCACGTTCCGTGGATGACCGATCGTGTCTCGGTTCGCGCGGTCACGGCGACGGTCCGCGACGTGGCCGGTGTCGACAGCGTCGAAGTCGATGTCACCGCCGCCATACTCACCGTTCGAGGGCAGATGGACGAGACTGCCCTGCTCTGCGCCATCGCCGCTACTGGACCGAACGAGGGATGAAGCCGTAGCGGCCGGCTCCAGCTGTGCTGGCCGGGCGAAGGGCCGAGGCGGCCCAGGCCGGGGGGCACACGACCACCATTCGCGTCCTTGCCGGTGCACCGCAGATCTGCCCCGGATCGGATTCCAAAAGTCGCAGAAAACCTGGTCAATTGACCGGGGTGAGTCGCCAAGTCGGGCGACCACGCTGAAACAACCACGCAACATCTTGGAGCGCATCATGATCACCACGACCCGCACCGGTGGCAACGACGCTGCGGCCCACGTGCAGCCGGCCACCAGGGCCCGGACCGGACCGATTGTCGCCCTCGGCATGGCCGTCGGGCTGCTGGCCGCCGTGGCATTGGCCGCCGCCCCGTTCGTACCCGCCACGGAGGCAGCGCTCACCGGTGCAGTCCTGCTCGGGTTCGGGTTCGGCTGGGCGTTGCTGGTCGCGCTGTCCGTCCGGTTCACTGACCGGCCGCAGCATTGGGCGGCCGCACCGGCGGTGTTCATGGCGCTGGCCGGTCTGGTCTCGTGCTCCGGGTCCACCACCGCACGCGCAGTGTTCGGGTGGGTCTGGCCACCGGTCCTGCTGGGACTTGTCGCGTGGGTGTTCGTGCGGGCGCGTCGATCACTTGGCAGCCGCCCTGCTCGGTGGTTGCTGTCCCCGGTCCTGGCGACGCTGGTGGTCGCCGCCGTGGGCGGCGGCTACGAAACCGTCCGAGAAAGGCTGGACGTCCGGGCCTTCCCGCCGCCGGGGCAGCTGATCGACGTCGGCGGGCATCGGCTCCATTTGCGGTGCACCGGTTCGGGCGCCCCCACCGTGGTGGTGGAGCCGGGTCTCGGCGGATCCTCCGCCGACCTTGGCTGGATCGTGCCCGCCGTGGCCCGCGACAGCAGAATCTGCGTGTACGACCGCGCCGGTCGCGGCTGGAGCGACGCCGCCAACGGTCCGCAGGACGGGGCCCGCATCGCCGCCGACCTGCACACGCTGCTGGATCGCGGCCACGTACCCGGGCCCTATGTGCTGGCCGGTCACTCGTTCGGCGGCCTGTACGTTCTCAGCTTCGCCGCGCAATTTCCTAACCAGGTTGCCGGAATGGTGCTCCTCGACTCCACCGCACCCAAACCCGGGCCGCCCCAGCTGGCCGACACCGACTCTGCCAGCGTCCTCAACAGGGCCGCCGCATTGCTGCCGGCGGCGGCCCACCTCGGAGCGGGGCGTTTGCTCGCCCACGTCACCTACGACAGCCTCCCCGCGCGCGCCGAGGCAGAAGCACGGGCCAACGCCTCGACAGCAGGCCACCTCCGCAGCCTGATCGACGAGGAACTCGCCGCACCGGCATCGTTGCGGGAAGCGTCATCCTTGGGCAGCCTGAACGACAAGCCGCTCATCGTCCTCACCGCCGACAGCGGCCACGACCAGGGATGGCGAGCGGCTCAAGACCACCTGACCACCCTGTCGACCAACAGCATTCACCGCTACGCCAAGGGCACGCATGTGTCGCTCATCGACGACCAAGCCGACTCCGCCGCGGCTAGCCAAGCCATTCGCGATGTCGTCGACGCGGTCCGCACCTCGCAGTGACTCCATCCACTCGTCCAGGAGCCCGACATGTCATCACCTGCTAGTCCCGATCCAGCTATTCACGTTGGCACCGCCGTTGACGCCGCCCAACACTCCACGCGGCTGCGGGTCCCCGTCATCTGGGGTGTGGTCTTCGGCCTAGTCCAGGCCGTTGCCCCCCTCGGCCTATGGTGGATCCGACCGGCGGCCGTCTACGGCCTCAGCCTCGTCCTGATAGCCGCCATCTACATCGGCTTCGCCGTGGC
>DASTGF010000209.1:0-3542 GCA_035719255.1 Microlunatus sp.
CGGACAGGACACGCGAGGAGCGGGGACTTCTACCTGGCCACCAGCGGTGACCTACATCTGGCCACCAGTGGGGACTTTTTCATGGCCACGGACAACAGGTCCGCTTCGTGTCGACGCCACCCGAGGCGCCAGCGGCCGACAGCGGTCGGAAGCTGATCCCATCGGGACAACGCCATGTCATATGCACTGATCTCAACCCGGGGGGTTGGTCAGCTGTTCACCGATGAGACCGAGGAATCGTCGAGCATCCCGGAGTGAAAACACCCGGGGGTGCAGCTGGTCTGTGGCGGCGTGATTCGGCGGTGTGGGATGGAGCACGCCGACGAGACGAAGTTGACAGGTGGCATCGTCGACCGACGGTTCGAGCTCGAGGTCGGCGTCGAGCAGAGGCCGATCGAGCATGTCGGGCCACCACCAGCGAATGGGCACGATCGTGACTCGCCCCCAGGTGGAGGCGGGCAGGATCTGCACCACCAATCGGACATGAGGGGTGTCGTGATCGGTGTCGGGCGGCGCTATGCGGGCGGCGGGCTCGTTGACGCCGGCGGCGAGGGCAGCTTGGTCGAGGGCACGCTCTGAGGTGACCGTGATCGCGTCGCTTTGGCACAGGCGCAGCAGTCGCGGGCGGACGGTGGCGGCGGGAAGCCGCAGCCGAACCGGCTCCCGGAAGAACATCGCTACACCGAAGCATTGCCACGAGCTGAGCGGTAGAGAACTAGGTCCCCACATGATGACGGGCTCGGCAGACGGGATCGTCGAGGTGCGGCACGGTGGATCCCGGGACGTTCGATTCCTGGGAGAGTGTGGTCTGTGACGGAGGGCTCCACCGAAGATGCGCTGCTCGAGTACTTTGTGGCGGCTCAGCGCCGCGGCATCGGTCGGTTCACCGCCGATCTGGTCACCGGTCGATGGGCGTGGAGCCGATCACTCGACGTGTACTTCGGCAGCCCCGCCGCGGGTCTCGCGCCCAGCTGGGACCAGGTCTTGGACCACATTCCCGACGAGGAACGGGAGATCGTGGTGGAGGCGTTTCGACAGGCCAGCAGCCAAGCCGGACCGTTCAGCTGGTCCCATCGAGTCCGCACCGATGACGGTTCGGTGCGGTCGGTGCTGGTGATCGGAGAATCCACCGTCGCACCGTCAACCACGCAGGGCCACGTCAACGACCGCAGCGCCGCAGGGGTCAACGACCGCAGCGCCGCAGGGGTCAACGATCGCAGCGCCGCAGGGGTCAACGATCGCAGCGCCGCAGGGGTGGTGTCGTTGACGGGCTATGTCATCGATCTGACCGAGTTGCGGGTGCACGGCGCACACGCCGCGGCCGATGAGGCCGTGCAACGCTCAGCAGCCCATCGGGCCACGATCGAACAGGCCAAGGGTGCGTTGATGTTGGTGTATCGGCTCACGCCGCAGGCCGCGTTCGCATTGTTGGCCTGGCACAGCCAACGCGCCAACCGGAAGCTTCACCTGATCGCCGCGGATCTGATGCAGGCCTTTCAAGACCACGACCTCGCCGACGGCAACCTCCGAGCGACGGTCGACCAACTCCTCCACGACGCCGCGAGCCGACGAAAGATGCCACCCGACGGGGTGGCTTCGTCATCAGGCGCAGACAGCTGAACACCCTGCGACGGCTGGCAACGCTGAACGGGCCAGCACGATCAATCCGGGACCGGCCACGCCCTTCACGATGCGATCCGGACGCCATGTTCACTGTCGAGGAGCGGGCGGAGGCGGGCAAACAGGCGAGACAGTCGACGGGACACCTCCATCTGACTGGTGCCGATCCGGGCAGCAATCTCAGCCTGAGATCGGTCCTCCACGAACCGCATCCTGATCAGGTCGCGATCCGCCCCATCCAGGTCCCGCAGCACCGACCGCACCATCAGCTGGGCTTCGACCCGGTCGATGACGGCATCATCGGACACCCCGATCGGATAGGGGCCCTCGTCGAGCACGTCGACCGACAGCGCGCGGTATCCGTCGGTGGCTTGCTGCGCACGCAGGATCTCCTCAACCGACTCGCCGAGGCATGCAGCCAGTTCCTCGGTCGACGGCACCCGGCCCAGTTCCTGCACCAGCTCCGGCCAGGAACGGCCGATTTCGCCCGCCACCTCCTGAGTGTGCCGCGACGGGCGGATCAGCCAGCCACGGTCGCGGAAGTGGCGTTTGACCACGCCGCTGATGGTGACCGCGGCGAACGGGATGAACTCGCCCCGGTCGGGATCGTACCGGTTGACCGCCTCCACCAAACCCATCCGAGCCGCCTGCAGCAAATCCTCGACATCCTCACCACGCCGCAGATACCGGTGGGCGATCGCCCGCGCCAACCACAGATGATCGACGACCACCGCATCCCGCGCCTGCCGCAACACCACCCCGCCACACCGGTGACCTTCACGCAGACGAGCACGGGTCCGCTCGGCCAGATCCCGGCCGTACAGACCCGAGCCCTCTACCGCCGGCCGGTCAGGGGCGCACCGATCGGTGGATTCAAGGACATGGACGGTTGCGGCCACGGCCGAACCTCCTGAGGTCAGAAAGTGTCGGGGCCGAGGCTTCACCGTTCCTCAAGAGCACTACCCACCCGGGCACAAACCCAACAGAACAGTCCCTCAGGTGGCGCAGCTCGTCGGTCAAGACAACGACGACCAGAGATCACACGGAGCGGACACGGCCGACTGACCCACGCCTGCACGCATGGGAAGGGAATCTCGTCATCACCGAACCGGGCCGTCGTTTCATCGCGAAGGTTGCTTCATCAACGGTGCCGCTCGGTGACCACCGGCCGGCGTGTCAGGCCGAAAACACCGTTCGATGCACAGTCCCGCTTTCCGACCCACCACGCACTCGAACTCGAACTCGACACCAGACAGCACGGCGGCGCTTGCATCGGCCGGTCCTGGAGTCAGTTCTTTTGCTGATCTTCCTCAACCCTCCCGTAGGACCTTGGTCGCCGGCATCCGTGCTGTTGGTCCGTGTCCTGGTTGCCGCGGGTCACCGAGACTGGGAACCGGCGGGTCCGCCGCCCCGAATGCCGGGCTGCGAGCGGCGGACTTGCGGTGCCAGGAGGCGAGATGAAACCGCAGAACTATTCCGCCCGAACGGCTTACCGGCCTCCAGCCGCTTGGTACCGGCGCACCAACTGGCTCGGCGTCCTGCTGACCTCTGCGGGGCTGGCCCCTCGAGACGCGGTCACCTTGCAGGTGCGGGGACGGACGTCGGGCAAGGTGCGTCGGGTGCCGATCCTGCGAACGTCTTATCGGGGTGCGGACTACCTCGTCGCTTTGGCCGGGGAGTCGCAATGGGTGAGGAATGTCCGCGCCGCCGGCGGCCGGGCGGTCATCCGCCGTCGTGGGGCCCGCAGCGTTCACCTGGAGGAACTCGCCCCGGCGGAGCGGCCGGAGATTATCGCCGAGTACCTCCGCGCGGGCCGCCGACGCAGCGGCGCCGAGGCGAGCGCGAAGCAGGCACGGTTCTACTTCGGGCTCGATCCTGACCCGTCGATCGACGACATCCGGACCATTGTCGAGAACTACCCG
>DASTGF010000210.1:0-4246 GCA_035719255.1 Microlunatus sp.
GGTGGTGGTGCAGGCCGAAGTCGTCGGCGGCCTTCGTCGCATACTTCGCGATGTAGGCGGCGACCATCTCCGGATGCATCGGCCCGTCGGAGGCGTCACGGTTCGCGCGGCCGTGGACGGGGCGTACGTCGCACTGTTCCCCGAAGACCAGGTCCCACAAACGCGGACCGCCCCACGTGTACGGCTCGGTCGTCACCCGCACCGACCGGGCAGCCTCCACGACCAACCCGCCCAGCTGCTCCGCGTTCACTCCGGCGGTGGGGGCGGTGTAGGGGTCGCCGGGGCCGTCGAGCCGGATCAGCGCGTGGAAGTAGACGACGCCGCGGCGTTGGAACTCGGCCACCTTCGCGAACGACACCACTACATGCTTCTTCACCTGTGTCCGGGGGACTCCGAGGTGGGTGGCGAGGCGGCGGCGGAGCGCGATGGTGTGGCCCTATTCGTACCTGGACTCTTGACGCAGACCGCCCCACTCCCCGCGGGGGACCAAGACTGAGGAGTCCGAATGCGGCTCAAGATCGACATCGAGAACATCCGGTTCATGGTCGCCAAGGCGCGGAGCCCAGCGGGATCACGGTGCGCAGCGGCAGAAGGTGGATCGGGTGACGGGTGCGTTGTTGTGGTCCGTGAACCGGCCCCGAAAGGCCCGGCGTCGAGTTGCTGGTCCTCGACCCGGACGAACTCGCCGACGTTCACCTTCGGGTCGAAGTCGGTCGTGACCGACAAGATCTCCCCAAACGTGTTCGGGCCGTTGAACGGGGCCAAGCCGGCCGAGCCCGGCACACGCGGCCTGACATGCTGTACCTGGACGTGGTGGAGGGCCTGCGATCGTGGGCGCGCGGCGACGTGAGCACCGAGCAAAGCCGTAGCGCGACTCAGTCGGAGCTGGTCCAGGTTTGGCCGACTCGGCAACTCGCACCAGGCGATGTGTGGCGCGCGCTCTTCCGTCAGGCAAAGGCGCAGATCGATGTGCTCGTCTGTGCCTGCAACTTCCTCATCGAGGCCTACGACCTGGTCGAGGTGATTCGAACGAAGGCGGAGCGCGGTACGCCTTCCGGATCCTTCTCGGCGACAGCCAGTGCGAAGCCGTTCACCAACGTGCGCGGGAGGAACGCCTGCCGGGTCTAGTCGACAGATGCCGCTCGAGCCTTGATCATCTCGCCGAGGTGGCAGACGTACCCGGAGTCCAGATCCGACTACATCAGACCGTGTTGTACGCGAGCCAGTTTCGGTTCGACGACTCGATGTTGATCAATAACCACACCTTCGGGTCGCAGGCGGGCCGGTCGCCCGTGCTCCACCTCCGCAAGGTTCCCACTGGTCAGCTGTTCGACTACTACCAGCGGGCCTTCGAACGAGTCTGGGCCACAGGAGAGCCGGTACCCTGAGGCGATGGGTCAACGGTTCGACTACTTCGACGATCCGGACGCACCTCCGGCCAACAGCGTCAAGCCGAGCGCGGCCGCGTTTGTCCGTCACGGCAATCACGTTCTGCTGGCGTGCCGGGCTGACAACGGTAATTGGTCGATGCCGGGCGGTGCACACGATCCGGGCGAATCCCTCAGCCAGACGGCGATCAGGGAGACGCTCGAGGAGACCGGCATCGCGGTCCGTCTCACCGGAGTGGCCGGCATCTACACCGACCCACGTCATGTCATCCACTACACGAGCAACGACGAGGTACGTCAGGAGTTCACGATCGTGTACCGCGCGGACTATGTGTCTGGTGAGCCAGCCACCAGTTCCGAAACCACACGCGTCGAGTGGGTGCCTGTCGACAAGATCGCTGACTTGCCCATGGACCGCAGCCAGCGAATGCGCGTCGACTGGGCCACGAGTCAGACAGGAACCTGGATCGATCCGACAGGAGATTGACCAGCCTTCAGCAACACCTCGCGCGCCCTGCCGATGAACCGCGTAACCAGCTCGTCTGGGCCGTAGCGCTCGCAGATCTCAGCGAGCCGGTCCTCCACCGTGACGTCCTCGCCTCGCGGCCCCGTCGTCATGTCCGCCCACCACAGCACGGCGTGCGCGGCACCAGGGTCGACATCCACGGCGAACTCATCGAAGATTGATCGATCAAGTCCGCGCTCGTCGGCTTGGAGCGAGCTCGCTGAGTGGTGAATCACGAGATGACAAACGGATGGCGAGAAGCCTATTGATCGTAGATATCGTGCTCCGTCGAGCGGGTGGAACCCCGTGTCGACATGTCCGTATCCGATGTCGTGGAGAGTCGCCGCAGACACAAGATCGGCACGGACCGAAGCTTCGACAAGCTCCGAGGCGAAGGCCGCCTTCCGTCCCACCGCCACGGAGTGGCGCCGTCGATCGTCAGTGAACCCGCCGAGCTGATCCGAGTACACCAGCTCGAGCAGTTCGATCACCACTTCACATTATCCGCGACCCGCCGTCGATGTGCTCGGGCCGCTGCTCAGGGTCCAGGTCGCGCGACCTGTTCCCGTTGATCCGCCCCGCGCGTCAAGGTCGAGCACGGGCGCCTGCGAGGCGGTCGGTCAAGTCGGTGGTGTGCCGCTGGTCGAGTCCATCCGCAGGATGGGGATCGATGCCGGACTGGTGATCCAGGGTCTTGCCCGCGCGCAGGGTTGCGATGTATCTGCGTTTGACCTGTCTGTGTCTGAGGAAGTGAGGCCGCGAACGCGGTCACTGTCGGGTGGTTGGGGGGGTCATGAAGCGCGTACCCATCGTCGCAATCCTGATGTTCATGCTAGCCGCCTGCGGCTTGCCGTCCGGGGTCACTTCGAACGGAGGCAGTTCGAATGGCGGTAGTTCAAGCGGGGGTAATTCGAACGGCGGTAGTTCGAGCGGGGGCGACAGCATCGTTTCAGGGCAGATCGTGACGCGCGATAGTGGGGAGCCGTACCCCAACGCGTATGTTCGGTTCGCGTGGCTGGTGAACGCAAATTACGAGAATGAGATCCACACTGTGACGGATGCCACTGGCAGGTACTCCATTGAGCTTCCGGCCGGCCAGTACCAGGTGACGGCCGGCGATTCGTGCGACCTGAACGCGGGATTTGCCATCGTCGGGAGGGCTCCCGACGACGTGATGATCACGGTACCTGGGACCGGCGAGGTCGACTTCGTGGAGTATCCGATAACACCCGGCGCCGACCTGCCGGGCAGTTGCTAGTGCCTCCACCATGGCGTATCCACCACTGCCTCGGAGCTGACCCAAGCGCCTGTCCAAGAAGTTCGTGGTCCAGCGGCTTGAGCAGGCCTGCTTCTTTCTGACCTCCGGGCGGCGGATCTTCGATACCAACGGCTCACCCGTCCGGGTTCCGAAAATGGGCGGGGGCGATCAGCCCCGACAGGATCGGTGAGAGCGAGCTGATCACGAGAATGTCGTCGGGTTCGATGAACTCACACACTGCCCATCACCGTTAAGAGCGTCAAGACGATCACCCGGTACTCGAACGATCTGGTAGTACAGACAGAGCGTGAGCGCCCTAATGCGATGCTCCAGGATCGGCTGGCCCGCGATGTGCCCACCAAGCTCGACGCCCAGTTCCTTTCGGCCTCACGCGATGACACCACAGCCAGAGCTGTTGGGGGCGGACGGCGAGGGTGCCGCAGCTGGGGATCTCGCGCACCAGCCCTACTGCGGGCGCTCGGCTCGGCGGCAACCTCGATGACCGGGGTCCAGATCGGCTGGCAGCCAAACGCCGAGCAAGGCACTGTCTTAGTCCGGCACCGGCCGGAAACCTCGACGCTGGGCTGGCCATGTCCAGTGACTGGTGCGGAAGTCTGGAGTTGTACTCCATCGCCGCCACACCGTCGTCAACCCGCGACAGATGCCGACGTGCCCGATGCGAACGATCCGCCAAGCCGGTCACGCCGTCCGCCTGGTACCGGTCGAGCCACGCCCACAGCGTCTGCCGCGACACCCAAACCGCCGGGCAACCTCGCTCGACGGCAGCAACGACGGCAACACCTCCAATACAGCCTGACAGCGCTGCTCCAACACACTCAACTCCACAAGCACGGCCGGCTCCGTCCACGAGACCTCTCCTCGAAACGCAGCCGTCCCTCAGCGGACTGTCAAGCATCAAATGAAGCCAAGATGTCAGCAGGGCATGGACTGCACATCGAAAAGCTCGCCGCTCCACAAGCAGCCGACCCGCGGCGCGGACAGCGGGGTAGCCCTCCTACGCGGCGCGCTAGCTAGAAGGCGCGCGTCATAGTCGAACAGCCGATATGTGAGCAGCCAAGCGAGCAGCCGAAAGCG
>DASTGF010000211.1:0-14804 GCA_035719255.1 Microlunatus sp.
TGGCCGAATGGCGCGACGAGGCTGGTCCAGGCGCGCACGTCGGCTCGTTGGCCGCCACGGCCGCCTACGGAGACCTCGTCGTGCTCTCGGTACTCGGTCGAGCAGCAGAAGACGTCGTTCGGCTCGCCGGCGCGGACAACCTGGCTGGGAAGGTGGTCATCGACGCCAGTGACCCGCTCGACTTCTCCTCTGGGCGCCCTGGCCTGTTCGTCGGCACTACCGACTCCCTCGGCGAGCGGGTGCAGCGCGCAGCTCCGAACGCCCGTGTGGTGAAGGCGCTCAACATCGTGCTGGCCGACGTCATGGTCGACCCGTCGCTCACCGGTGGCCGGCCCGACATGTTCATCGCCGGCAACGACGAGGATGCCAAGCAGACGGTCACTGAGCTGCTGCACCGCTTCGGTTGGCCGGTGATCGACCTCGGCGACATCGAGAACGCACGCTGGCTGGAGGCGCTCAGCCTGTTGTGGGTGGTCTATTCTCACCGCTTCGGCACGACGCACCACGCGTTCAAGCTCGAAGGTCGATAAGCCTCACAGCCGTAGATCAACGCTTGCTGGCGAACGGCAATCTTGGGTCGCAGTCGCCACCGGCAACGCCGGTATGGAGGCGATGGATGCCAGGTTGGTGGGCGTAACTCCACGGGATCAGCGGAAGTCGGCGCCGTCGAAGCTGGTCAGCCTGAAGAAGAAGGCGGTGCCCGGGTTGGCCGAGGTCAGGTCCTTCAACACCTTCATCGGGATCTGCTGCGGAGGCGAGACGTTGGGGTCGACGGCCCTGGCGTTCTTGAGGGCGTTGCCGGCATTCTGGTTGTACGCGGCCGGCAATGGCCACATGTTGGCCAGCTCGTTCTCACCACCGACCTGCATGTCGCGGACGTGGTCGCCGTTCATCTCCGAGGGAACGACACCGTATGGCCGGACCGCGCTGTTCATCACCTCGCCACCGGGCGTCGTACCCGGGACCAGCGGGCCGACGATGTCGTTGCCCGGGCCGAGCTTGCTGAAATCGCCGAGCCCAATCGGGGCCCCGCCGTGCGGCAGCTGTTCTTGACGCATCGGCGTATAGAGGCGGATGAACCGCTGGCCCTGCCGGTATGCCTCCTTCAGTTCCGCCTGTGACCGGGTCTCGACGTTGCGGGTCGTGATGTAGAGGTTCGGGTACCGATTGGCGGGAGGCTTCGGCCACGCCAGTTCCAACGGTTGATTCCGGTTAGGCCGAGGCGGGGCGCTCGGGGCGGGCGCACCCGGGCCGGTGAAGTTCATCATCTGACCGCCGAGATCTTTGAGCTGGCCAAGGATCTGGGCGATCCGGTCGTACGACACGACCTTGCTCTTGTCGCCCTGGATGCCGTTGATGTAAACGAGGTCAAGGTCGGTCCCGGTGTTCCAGCTCGAGCCGGACCGCCACTCGGCCAGCGTCCAGGCCTTCCGCCAGGGGACGGTCAGGATCGTGGCACCGACCTCTCCCCTGATCGCGAACGACAGCTCGCGACTGAGCGCCAGATTCGCAGCCGCGACAAAGCTGACCTTGCCGTGATCGGCAATGATGTCGACGGGCGCCCGGAACGTCGCCCCGAAATCGGCGCCCGCATCTGCCCGCAGCTTGCCCTCGACCTTGGCCAGGTCGATCGACAGCCCGGAGGACAAGCCCGCGTCGAGGGCGATTTTCATCCCGAGCTCGACGAAGAGGCTGGCCCGCGCGGAAGCCGGAACGACGAGCTCGGCGGTGCCGCGTAGACGGGTGTTGGCGAGCATGGCGATCGCTGGCAGTGCTGCCAGCCCGTTCGTCGCGACCATCGCGGAGAACAACCCAAACGCTGCGGCGACCTGACCGTAGGACATACCGACGCGGACCTTCTCCAGCGAGATTTCGCCGAACGACCCCGCCACCTCGAAGCCGCCGGAGACTCCGCCGGACACGTTCACCCCTAGGCCGACACCGGGTGTCAGCGGCATCCGCGCGGTCACCTGCCCGCCCGTGGAAAAGCCTTTGGGAATGTTCATTGCTTGTTTCTTCAGCAGCTCGATGCGGCCAAGGTCGAGGACCACGTCGCCGTAATTCATGGTCGGAGACTTCAACCGCCTGGTTGCCTCCGCGGCCGCCGACGCTTGCATGTGCCTGAGGTCGGGGTCGGCCATCGAGTAGATGCCACGGTAGGCCGCGCTGTGCTGGTTCAGTTCCCACTTCCGGTACGCGAAGATGAGTGCGCTCAGCAGATTCTCGCCGACCTTGCTCCCCGCCCGGGGGAGACCGGCGAGGTGGAGCTGCTCGTGCCAGTCACCGGATTCCTGATGGACGCGGCGGACGTCGGCCCAGCGAGCGTCCGGGGTCAGCCGTCGGGCGACCTGGCCTTGCAGGCTCCCCCGGATGGAGTTGCCGAAGGCGTCGATGACCTTCACCAATGAGGTGAGGAATCCGGTCCGGGTGACGTCCATCTGCGCAGCGGCGTCGGCGAAGGGGGTCCGCAGCACGGTCGCGAGCGGGCCTGTCGCCTGGTCGCCGGCGTGCTCGACGATCGTCCTGAACTCGGCGAATAGCGGCTCCATCGCCTCGTCCTGCTCGAAGTACCAGTTGCGGAAGGCCGCCAGCCCGTTCGAGAAGTCGCGACGGTAGTCCGTCAGCCGCTCGTCGGCGTAGGTGTTGACGTCCGTGTTCAGCTGGTCGTCGTTCGCCGGGCCCGGCGCGGGACCAGGGGGCGTCGTCGGAGCGGGGGGTGGGGTCGTGACCGTCGGCGCGTCCGGTCCGCGCTGGACCGAATGCCGCCCCGATGACCTGGCCGACAGGGCGGCGGCGACGGCCCGATTGCCGGCGCGTCGTTGCAGCATCAGGACCGCCGCCGGGCCCGACCCGACTGTGCTTGACGTCGAGGCGCGTGGGTCCGCGCGCTCGGCCTCAGCGGGAGCCCGCTGACCGGTATCCGCATCGTGTACCGCGGCACCCATCTCGTCGCCTCCGGACGAAGTAGACCACGGTCGACCCGCCGGCCGGAACGCCGAGCGCCACCGGCGACGCAACTGTGCACGAACGGACCTCGCGGAATGCCCGAAGGTGCGGGTCGCGCCGAGCCCGGCGGCCGGGAAGGCGCCGCGCTCGCGCGAGGCGCAAGCCAAGCGCTCAGGCGCTAGGGCAAGCACGCCGACTCAAGCGGTATCGGAGGTCAGGCCACGCCGTCCGCCGGAAGGTCCGACCCCCGCCCGCGACCGACGCACGGCGATGTCGCGGGGTTGGTGGAGGCGCGGGCGAGGAACTCGGCCGGCAGGACGACCTCGACCGGGATGGCCCGCTCGCGCAGGTCCTTGTAGGGGAGCACGGCGCCGGGCCGACTCGTGTCCCCGAGGTGTCCCCGAAAGACTCCGGCCGACGCTAACGCGACCATTGACCGGCGGGGTCGATGCCGTTGCTTGCCCGGTAGCTGACCGCTCGGTCGGTCCACAACGACGCCCAGCAGCGACGGTCGGCATCGAGCAGCGCGTCCGCACCGACCACGTCCAGGTAGATGTCCTGCTGGCCGGCGAAGCTCGCTCCTTCCAGGTCCTCGGCGGTGGGCTCGGCCACCTGACCCGTGCCTACGGCCTGACCATCGACAACCTCCTCGCTGCCGACGTCGTCTCGGCCGACGGACACCAGGTGCACGCCAGCGCAACCGAGGAACCTGATCTGTTCTGGGCGCTCCGCGGCGACGGTGGGAACTTCGGCGTCGTCACATCGTTCACGTTCCAGCTGAACGATGTTTCGCGCTTCGTCGGTGGACCCACGTTCTGGGCGGTCGACCAGGGTGATGAGGTGCTCGAGGCATATCGCGATTTCCTCCCGAACGCCCCAGAGAATTGAACGGCTTCTTCGCCTACACCCAGGTACCACCCGCCCCACCGTTCCCCGAAGAGCTTCACTAACTCGGCTAACTTCTCTCTTGGGCCCACATCCAGTCTCAGTCGCAGTCTCATCCGGGGTCGTTCAGCGTGGTTCGCCGGGCAGTTCCACGGGGTCGGCTCCCGCCTTAATTGTCGCCCGAAGGCAGCACTCGCGACCTGATGGCAGACCTCGAAAGCGCGTGAGGGGCAACCCTCCGCGGGTTCAAATCCCGCCGCCACCGCCCTTTGACGACTGGGAAACGCCGGTCCCAGCTGGTTGCTGGGATCGGCGCTGCGTTTCTGAGTCCGAGTTAGTCTCAGTTGGCTTCGTTGTCGCGGATCGCCTGCCAGGCGAAGCGGTCGCACTTCGGGTGCGGTATTGGCGAGCTCGCTGCCCTCCAGCGCTTCGTTGTCGTCGATGCCGAAGTCATCACAGCGCATGGCCACGGCGAACTGCTGGGTGACCGGATGGGCAGCGTTTCGTTGCGACACACGTTCGAGTGATTCGAGGTCCAGGGCTCCCCGAGCCGGCTGTACTGTCACCGGGGTCTGCCGTCGGCCCGGATCGCCCCGAGCGTGAACTCGTTCGTCTACCGGGGGATCGTCCAGATCCCGCGGCCGTGCGTTGCGGCGACCAGTGTTCCGTTCGGGTCGAGGAGGATCTGGCTGACCACGACGTTGGGGAGGTTGGTGCCCAACCTGGTCCAGGTGCCGCCGTTGTCGGCCGAGGTGAACACACCGATATCGGACGCGACGATCAGCACCCGACCGTTCAAGACGATGTCGTTGGCCGGGATGTCGGGCAGGTTGCCGGAGATGTCGGCCCAGGAGGCGCCTCCCGTTGTTGTCTGGTACACGTGGCCGAGCCCCGGGTCGTCGAGACCGACGATCCAGTGCCGCGAGTAGCCGGACAGTGACAGGTACGCGTGGCTCGGATCTGCCGTGTCGATCTTGATTCCGGTGATGTATCGGTTGGGTAGCCCGGCGGCCGGGCAGGCCGCGCTGCCCGTGCATTCCTGAGCCGTGGCGTGCCAGCCGCCTCCGCTGTTGGCGAGCATCACGATGCCGGCCTCGAAGCCGGTGCCGCTCGGGAAGCTCGGATTACACGGTCCGCACCAAGCGGCGGCGACATATTGCGTGTCGCCCACTGTGATGGCGTCCAGGGCAGTCACCTGAGACGTGGCGTTTCCTCCGAGCGCCCGGCGTACGTCGAAGATGCTCTTCCAGTCCGTTGTCGCGCCCGTGTTCGCGGTCGTACCCGCGACGCCCGACTCGGAGTTCCAGACGAATGCGCCGCCGGCTGCGAGATGGCTGGCGTTGGTCCGGTCCATGACGATCGGAGCGATGAAGCGAGGATCGGGGTCGGAAGGTGCGATGCCGTGCCAGTTCGCTCCTCCGTCCGTCGACTTGAACGCGGCCAGGTCCGTGTACTCGGTGATCACGTTCTTCGAGTTGGCAGGATCGACGAGGGTGTATCCGCCATCGCCGCCGAAGACCTGGACCGAACTGACCGTGATCGGCTGGCTGAGGTCGTCGAGCACGGTCCCCGTAGTCGGGAACACCTTGTTGCTGCCGTTGTCCTGCAGACCGCCGTAGATGGTCGAATCTCGGCTTCCCTGGGCCCCGTAGTACTGCAGGACGTCCATGTGGGCATTGAGGTTCGCCCAGTTGCCCGCGGCGTGGTCGGTGAGGGCACGCGCATACACGCCGCCGTCGTTGCCCACGTAGAGTTTGCCGGCGGCGATGACGGCAGCATGCTGGTCGGAGTGTGCCTGGTTGTGGTCACACGTGCCCTCGAACGGCACGTACGCGAAGCATTTGAACCCGAAGTTCCAGTACGGCCCAACCGTGTTCCAGCCCGCACCCGCGTTCTGGGTCTCGTACACCTCTTCCAGACCTGCGTAGACGTGGTCCTTGTTGGCCGGATCGACGACGAGGAACTGGTTGTACCAGGCCTGGATGCCCGGCCCGTAACCCTTGCCGATCCGAGCGATGGTCTGCGCCGACCCGCTCGACCCCAGCTTGCTCGAGGTCGCGACCTTGGTCCATGGACCGTTCGGGTCTCCGTTCTTGGACTCGTAGATGCCCTGCAGCACGGTCTTGCCGTTGGTGCCGACGTTCAGCAGGTAGGGGCTCTGCACGATCGCGTACGCGCGATCGCCGGCGGCCGAGTAGGCGAGTGTGGTCCGCCCTTCGGCCTTCGGTGCCACCCATCCCTGTGGGTTGGGCAGGTAGCTGAAGTGTGCGCCGGCGTCGTTGGACAGGTAGAGCCCGTTGGTGGGCCAGCCGCCCCGCCAGCCGGCGACGGCCACCACCTGTCGGCCGTTGGTACCGGGACGGACTGCGACGTCGCTGATCATGTTGCCGACGACGAGGTTGAAGTTGTCGCCGTCGCTGGGCGGCCCGGCCGGTTGGAGTACTGCGGTCCAGGTCGCATTCAGGGCGGCCGTGTCGATGCTGTAGAGGCCGTGGGAGGTGGCCGCGAACAGCTTGTTGCCATCCTGGGCCAGACGGAAGATCAGTGCTCCGTTCAACTCCGAACCACCGACCCGCTGCCAGCTCATCCCGCCGTCGGTGGAGGCGAGCACACCGATGCCGGCGTAGCTGTCCTGGCTCGTGTTGGCCTCGCCGGTGCCGGCGTAGATCGCGTAATCGCTGCCCGAGCCCGTCGCCAGCAGTGCGCCGATGGACAGGGTCTTCTGCCCGTCAGTCGTCGGGGCCCAGTGCTGGCCGCCGTCGCTCGACTTCCACACCCCACCGTCGGCGGCCCCGGCGAACAGCGACCCGTCGGGTGCCGCGGCCAACGCCGTCATCCGGCCGGCCACCCATCGATCGCCGGCCCCGGAGTTGCTGGCGCCGCTCGTCGGGTCGATGTACTGCGGGGAGTCGGAGAAGTCGTTCCCGTCAGCGCCGGACTGTGCGGTCCGTTCGGTCCACGCACCGCCCGCCTCCGACAGTGCCGCCGCCTGGGCTGCGCCGGCCGCATAAGCGTTCGGATCGACGGCACCGTTCGGTGCCAGCCGCTGCGACATGAACCAGTCGGTCGCGTCTGCGACCTCCTGACTCTGCTCGCCCGCTTCCTTACTCGGGGGTGACCCGTTGCCGCCGGCGAATCCCTGGGTGGCGACGAACAGCATCGCCAGCAGCACGGCAGAGAACATTGCGAATCGGCGCCGCATCAGTACTCATCTCCTCCGCTCACACCCATGGTGCGAATGGGCGCCGGATGCATTCTGAGACGGCCGGTGCGCACCGGTCAAGGCCCTCGCCGCCGCCGAGCCGCCTCGAACAGACCGGCGATGCACAGCACCACAGCTCGCGACGGCTGCGGCAGTCCAGCTCGGAATCGCACGGCCTCAGCGGGGTGGTCGGGAGGCTCGGCTCGCGCTTACGTGAGCGACACCCCGGCGGGAGGGGGAAGCACCATGAGCAGTCAGCGCAGACGCCGTGCGAGCGGAACGAGCGTGGACCACGTCCATCGCCAGATGGAGGAGATGGGTCACTGCGAGTACGGAGGGTCCTCGTTCGCGCTGCTGTTCCAGAAGCTGCCCGGCAAGCGGCTGATCTTCATGAGTCCGACCGGGGACATGTACGAGAAGCTGCCGGTGCTCCCCAAGGGGAGCGCCAGCACCGGCGGGAACGTCACGACGATCGGCGCCCACTCGGTGTATGGCAGGACGTCCACACCGAGGTCGACTCAACCCTGCCGTGGCAGAACGCAGGCTACGTGAACACGGGCCTGAGCTACCGGGTCGACTACTTCGGTGGCCTCTGGACCGCGAACCCGAACGACAACGCCGGGAACCTGTACGGGCCGGACGGTTCGAGCGTCACCGCCACGCAGAGCGGATACCCGCTCGCCGGGGTCGCCGAAGGTTCGCTCGTCCCCGGGTGGGGCAGAACCCGGCGTTCCTGGTCGGCACGGGTGCGATCGTGCCGGGAGGGCAGACCGGCCGCCTCCAGCTCGTCATCAACGACGACCTTGACGGGCGCTACGGCGGCGGTCTGACTGACAACGAGGGGCAGATCCTCGTCAGGATCACCCAGATCGGGTAGCGCGGCCCAGGTCCGTCCGTCACGGTTCAGGTGCTGCTTCAGCCGGGGATGATCATGGTCGCGCGCCCGTGGACGCCGAGGATCAGCAGCACCGTAGCGGCGGTGTGGCGGGCGTCGTGACGCCGGCCGTCGAGCACGCCGGCGGTCTCGAGGAGCTTCTTCCAGCGGTCCCAGACGGTGCGCGGGTTGATCGGCTCACCGGTCTCGGTCGTGAAGAGTGCCGGCGTACTCGTGTCCGCAGCTCGGCTTGCAGCCCTGTCCTCGGCGCGGCCGGGTCCGGCTGCGCCGCAAGGCATCACCTGAGCCCAGGCCCGTTCGCGCCCCGGCTGCGGGGAGGCGCGTACCGGCGAGGACGCCGGCTCGGGGACTCCGTGGTCAGCAGTTCACGACGGAGACGAGCGTGCCCTCAGGAACGGGCGACTCGTCGGGGCCGAGGCTCGCCGATGCACGAGCGAGCACCTGGCCCGTCGTGGATGGCGCGTCGGTGACGTCGTACACCCGGGCCTGGAAGTTGACGGTCTCCTCCGAGTGCAGCACGCCTGAGACCACCAGCCCGCCGCGTCCGTTGCCGAGGTTGCGGTACTGGGCGGAGTCGCTTCCGGCGGTGCCGAACTGGGCGATCCAGCCGAACAGCGTCCCCGCGTCGACGGTCCAGTTGTAGTGCCCCAGGACGGGGTTGGCATACCAGGTCTCCGAGGTGCCGCTGACCGCGATGGTGGCGGTGAACGGCACGTCGATCGACTGGGCCGTGGCGCGCAGCACCCCCTTGCAGACGCGTCCGTCGGGGACGTCGATGGGCAGGCTCTGGGAGAACGTCTGGCTGTCGCTCGTGGTGGTCGACGTCGTCGACGTGTAGTTGAAGGTGTAGTTGACGCTGAACTTCACGTCCGTCTCGGCCTTGACGATGAAATCGAACCCGGCCGAGATGTCGACCGAAGCGCTCGTATTCACCGAGTGGGTGGTCGTGTGGGTGGTTGTGGTCGAACTGCTGTGGGTGTAGGAGAGGTTCATGACCGAATGAGGGGCCAGGCCGTTCCTGTTGTCGACGATGGCCGAGTCGGCTAGGAACTGCCTCGGTAGGAAGGTCAGGTTCGACTGGTCGAATACGAGGCCAGCGGCCGGGGTGTCGGTGAGTCCTCCGTAGAGCCCGATGCCATCCCCATTCGGACCGGTGGTGTACCACCTACCGTTCGCGGGGTCCTCCCAGTAGGCGAAGTGCTGCATCCATGCCGTGGCGATGTGTTGGCCGACCGTCGTCGCGTCCAGTGCCTGAAGGGCCATCTCGTGTCCATTCGTGCGATGCGGAGCCGACCGGGATTCGGCGGCGGCTCTAGAGCCGGTGGATGCGGCGCGGGCGGTGGCAGCGCCTACGGTGCCGGCACCGTCCAGGGGGCCGCGCCGAGCTGCTGGAGCATCGAGAGCATGTCCATCACGCCCCCCAGTGCTCGCAGATCCGGCCGAGCTCGTCGAACCGCATGATGTCGATGAGCCGGACCTCGATCCGCTTGCCCGACGCCGGCATCCCCATCCAGTCGCCGGTCTGGGTGCCGTTGGTGGTGACGCGCGCGACCGCCCGGTCGCCCTCGGTGATCACGTCCTCCGCCGTCATGTGGAGGTCGGGGAAGGCCGCCCGGTAGCCCGTGAAGAGGCCAACAACCCCCTCCTTGGTCGGTTCCAGACCCGGGAGTTCCTCGTGCTCGATGAAGTCGTGGGCGACCAGTTCGCCGAACTCTGCGATGTCTCCGGCGTTGATGAGGTCGTAGGCGCGTCGCATCGTCGCGGCGTGATTCATGGATGGTCCTTTCACGTGAGGCGGGAGTGGTGGAGGTCAGGCCTCGGGCACGGTGAGCGCCACGTCGATGTACTGCGGCGGCCCGGCGGGCGTCGCGGTGGGCCTCCCGGCGGGACCCGGTCCAGCACGAGTGCCGCCCGCTCGTCGTCGGCCCGGCCCGGGAGCAGCGGAAGGGCGAAGGCGATCGTGTGCGCGGCGGTCACCGGCGGCCCTCCTCGTTACCGATCCGGGTGGCGCGGAAGGGTGCCGCGACCAGCTCCATCACGGGCGCGTAGAGGCCGGCGGCCATCGCGGCCTGGACCGCCTCGCCCTGCGCCTCCGCGGACTCCCACTCGGCGATCTCCACCAGCCCGTCGTCGTCGTCGAGGGTGGCGTAGAGGGTGCTGCCGAGGAAGCCGGGCGCGGTCGGCCCGTGGGTGGCGGAGATGCCTGCGAGCACGTTCTTCAGCTCCTCCCGCTGGCCTGGCCGGGCCTGGAACTCGATGACTACCGTGATCGGCATGTGGGGTCCTTCGTCGCTGGTGACGCCGCACGGCCTGATGGAACCGACCGGCGCTCTGCCCTTGTGAGGGGAAGACGGCCCACCTTCCGGCGGGACTTCGAAAGGCCGGGGCTGCGGCCGCATGCCCATCCTGCGCCTGGACAGGTCCGGCTACATCACCCGATCGAGTGATGCACTACCCCGGCGAGCGCGACGCGGTTCGAGACCCCGAGCTTCGTGAAGACGTGGCGCAGGTGGGTGTTCACGGTGTGCGGCGAGATGTACAGCTGCTTGGCGACCGCCCCGTTGGTCAGGCCCTTGGTCACCAGCAGCGAGATGGCACGCTCGGTGTCGGTGAGGCTCTTCCAGCCGGACTCCGGCCGGCCCCGCCGGCCGCGGGAGCCCGGGTGGGCCCCGAGACGTCGCAGCCGCGCTCGGACCCGCGCTGCCCAGGCCTCGGCACCCGCGTGCTCGTGGAGGTCGAGCGCCTCAAGGAGCAGGTCGCGCGCCTCGTCGGGGCGCTCACGGTGGGTCAGGAGGGTGGCGGCATCCTCGCAGGCACCGGTGTGCTCGAATAGGAGGGGGCTGCACCGGGCCTGCGCCACGGCCTCCAGTGCCGGGTCGACGCTGTTGTCGACGAGGGCCCGGCAGCGGAGCCAGACGCCGCGGACCGACCCCACGTCGGGAGCCAGGGTCACGTCCTCGGCGAGGGTGCCGGCGACCTCGGCGGCGACGTCTGGGTGCCCCAGGGCCAGCGCCAGGCGCACGAGCTCGGGGGCGAGGCGGCGGTGGTAGAAGCGGCTGGCTCCGGCGGTATCGGACTGCCACACCCGGAGCAGGAGGTTGTAGGCGCCCCGCCTATCGCCGGTCGCCGCCCGGAAGCCAGCGAGTGCAAAGGCCACCGCACCCGCGTTGTAGGGAAGGTCTTGTCCCGCCATGGGTTCGGAGAGGCCGGCGGCGAGCTGGCCGGCCGCGTCGAGGTCGCCGCTGGCGGTGGCGATGACGGTCCGATGGGCTAGCGACTGCGACAGCAGCAGTGGGTTGTGCTTCTCTCGGGCTGCGTCTGCTGCCGCGAGGAGCCGCGGCTCGGCGTCATCCCAGTCGCCGACCGCGAAGCATGCCTCCGCGTCGGCCACTAGGGTCTCGGCGAGCCACCAGCCGGAGGTGAACTCGTCGTCGAGGGCCGAGCGGTAGGCCGCCCGAGCCTCCGAGACCTGGTCGGCGTCGAATGATGTGAGGCCGAGGAACAGCCGGGGCTGGAGCGGTAGCGACCGGGTGTCATGGGAGCGCGCGGCCAGCTGGTCGGCGCGCCGGGCGTAGGCAAGCGCGTCGCCGAAGCGGCCCTGACGTCCGGCCGCGATGAGCAGGGCGCTGAGTGCCTACACTGCCAGGCCCGCGTGTCCGGTTTCCTCAGCGACGGCCAATGCGCGCCTGGCCGACTCTTCCCCGGCGCGCGGGTCGCCCTGGTAGGTCAGGGCCCAGCTCTGCTGGGCCAGGACCGGCACCTGCTCGCCGGGGTTGAGGCCGTCGAGGCTGTCCTGCACCACGGCGACGAGCTCGTCAGCACGGTTCTGGAGGGCGAGCGCACCGACCAGGGAGAGGCGCAGAGGCGTGTCGACCTCCGCAGCGTGCCGCCGGGCGAGCACCGCCTCGGCACGGGCCCCAGCCTCGGCAATCTGCCCGGCGCGGAGCAGCGCCTGCACGATCTCGACCGCCACGGCATCCGCGTCGGGGTGGCCACCCGGCAGGAGAGCCTCGGCCCGGCGGAGGAGCTCGACGGAAACGGACGGCGACCGGTCGCCGGCCTTCCGTGCTGCGGCGAGCAGCCACGCGACCGCCTCCTCGTCGCCCCGCCCCGCTCCGAGGACCAGGTGGTCGGCTATGTCGAGGGGATCGGCCCCCGCGGCCATGAGGGCGACCGCCGCCTCCCGGTGCAGGGCTCGCCGGACCGGGTTCGGGATGTGCCCGTGGATGGCGTCATGCACCAGTTGGTGCCTGAAACTCACCTGTTCGTCGCCCGCCTGGAGCAGGTTTGCGTCGTATGCCGGGCCCAGGCGCACGGCGACCTCGGTCTGCGACAGCCGCGCGACTGCCGCGAGGTCGCGCAGCGACACGGCGTCCCCCAGGACAGCCGCGACACGCAGCAGTTCGAGCGTCTCGTCGGGCAGGTCGCGCAGCCGTCGCACCACCAGCTCGCCGAGCGCGGACGGCAGCTCGGTGCTCGTCGTCTCCACCCCGTTCTCGGTGTCACGCAGCATCCCTTCGTCGGCGAGCGAACGAAGGAGCGCCAACGCCAGCAGCGGGTTCCCGCCCGCGCCGGCCAGCATCGCGCTGAGCGCGGGACCGGGCGGGGCGCCCAGGTGGTCCGCGGCCAGCGTGCGGAGGTCCGCGGGCGCGAGGGGCCCTAGCCGCACGCTGGTCGCGCGCGCATCGTGCAGGTCCTCGACGAGGCGGACGACGTCGGCGGACAGAGGAACGGGCCGGACCGTCACGACCACGAGGAGGGCAGAGAGCGGAAGCCGCCGGACCACGGTCGAGATGGTGCCCAGGCTCGCGGCATCGGACCAGTGGAGGTCCTCGGCCACCAGTAACACGGGACGCTCCGTGCAGTGCGCCTCCACGACGTCGACGATCTCCTCCACGACGCGGTACTGGAGGCCCGGACCTGTCGGGGCGCTGTCACCGGCGATCAGCGCCCCGACCGCGGCCCGCCGCGGGTCGGCGGAGCGGCGCTCAAGGCCCAGCGCGGAGGCGACCACCCCAAACGGTCGGGTGCGCTCGAACGGGTGCGCCTGCCCGCTCAGGACGCTCATGCCGCGGGCACGCGCCGCCTCGACGATCGCTCCCACCATGCGAGTCTTGCCGATCCCGGCGTCGCCCTCGATCAGAAGCGACGACGAGCGGCCCTCGGCGGCGGCTCTTAACGCCTCGTACGCCGTCGCGAGTTCGACCCCGCGCCCGACCACCCCCCGAGCAGTGGACACGCCCACAGGGTCCCGTGTCACCGGGGTCCGCGTCCAGAGGCCGGTCCTCGCGTCTTTCCTAGTCCAGCACCGCAGTCCGGTCAGACGACGTGGCGTGCTCAGGCGTGGCCTTCGGCCTCGCCCGGTCGTTCACCTCGGCGGCTCCGGACGGCGGCGAGCGCCTCGCGGCGAAGTACGGCTACCGTTCGACGTAGACGGTGAACGGCGGGATGACACCGTGCGACTCGGCTTGGGCCGCGACCTCCGGCGGCATCGACTGGAGCATTCCCTTGAGGGCATCCAGGTCGTCGGTCTCGAAGGTCACGGCGGCCTGGTTGCCACCGTCGAGCGCGACGAGGTCGGTGACCCCGGTGGCCCCTGGCATGGCCGCGGCCCGCTCCCCCTTGCCGGCCAACCAGCGGTCGACCTCGCGGATGTCGTGGGTGATGATGACTCGGGGCATGGAGCCCACCTCCGTTGCTTCCTCGCCTCGGCGCTGGCCGCCGGGCCCTGACCGCATCGATGCTGCCAGGCGTCCGACCAGCCGGCATCACACGTTCGAGTGAACCGAAGAGACACGGCCCCTTGGAACCAGCTGACTGAGAGCCCTCCACCGAGGCGGCTGCGCCTCCCGTCGAGCCAGTGGCTGGGGGTCTCCTCGGAGGATGTCTGCGGCGGCGGTGATCGACGTCGTCGATCACCCGGAAGGCCATCGCCACTTCACCCGCCAACACCCCTAAGCGCCGCCGACGCTCGACTCCCTCACGCTCCTGCTGCAAGCAGACGTGTGCAGCAGGACCTTTGAACTCAGCAGCGCGCACAACGCCGGCGCGGCCCTGAGGCGACGCCGGCGTCTTCCGTGCCAGGTTCCACGTCGCGCGGAGCCCGGCGGGACGCGCATGACGTGCGAGAGGTGAGATCCTCCTCACTGCAGGGCTAGAGCGTGATGTGGTCGGCGGTCCGGCGCGTCGTGGTGATGTCGATCTGGGCGGCCAGGTGCCTCAGGGGTGTCTCGAGGGCAATAGCCAGATGGCCGGCCGTCTCGCTTTGGAGCGCGAGCAGCAGCTGCGCGATGTCGCTGCGATCGTTGGCGGTGATCTTGAGGGTGAGCTCGGGGGCGCCGGCTGTGCCACGGATCACTGCCTGAGCTTTCGTCACGCCCGGCAACGTCTCGGCGTCGTCCTCGACAGCAGCGGTCAGGACGTCGGGGTGGCAGACGGTGAGACCGCGGACGGCGTCGTCTTGGAGCCGGAACGCCTTGGCGGCGTTGCTGCGCGGGAGTTGCGACAGCAGCCAGGCCAGTCCCAGCAGGCCCAGGACCAGCCCGACGACGGCGACGGCGGCGATGGCGCCGGGTTGTTCGAACAAGCCGGCTGTGCCCGGACCGAAGATCCGGTCGGAGGTCTCGGGAACAGTGATACCGGCGCTCGGGCTCACCACCCGGCCGAGGAGACCGAGGCCGATCGAGGCCGTCAGCACCCCGGTCAGGGTGAGGACGATTCCGATCACGGTGAGCCAAACCCGGTTCAGCCTTCCGGCGAACTGTCTCATGCTCTCCCTCCTTTCTCGTTTCATGCCGAGGCGGCTCCGACCCTTCAGCCGGACGGGACCCCGGCAGCAGCGGTCCGCGGGGCCGCCGCGGCATCACACCGCACGCG
>DASTGF010000212.1:0-3454 GCA_035719255.1 Microlunatus sp.
CGGCCGGCTGATCATCGCCGACGGAGCCGTTACCCCTAAGTTCCTCACCGATGTTGAACAGCGCACCTTCAGCGGCGAATATGCCGCAGCCGCCGGACAACCGGTGCTGTATGTGACCGAGCGGTGCGTGTTCCAACTCACGCCTGACGGGCTAGAACTTATCGAAATCGCGCCGTGGGTGGACTTGGAGAAGGACGTCCTTGCCCACATCGGGTTCGAACCGATCATCAAGACTGAACCACGGTTGATGGACTCACGGATCTTCGCCGACGGACTGATGGGCCTCAAGGGCGACCTGCTAACCGTGCCGCTCGAGGCCCGGTTCGCTTACGACACCGAACGGAACCTGTTTTTCCTCAACATGGAAGGCCTGTCGCTGCGCACCCGTGATGAGGTCGAGGCAATCGGCACGGAGATTGAGAAGCGTTTGTCTGCTATCGGTAAGAAGGTGCAGATGGTCGTCAACTACGACAACTTCTACCTGACACCGGGGCTCACCGACGACTATGTCACCCTGATTCGCCGGTTGGCCGAGCCTTACTACGCCGACGTGACCAGGTACACCACCAGCTCCTTCATGCGGCTCAAACTTAGCCAGGAGCTGTCGCACCGGGGACTGGCCCCGCATATCTACGAAAGTCGTCAGGAGGCGATGAATTGGAACGGGAAGTAACCTCGGCGGCCGGGCTGGCCGGCATCAGATTTCTGATCTACCCACAGCAACCGCCCAACGATGAATCCGAGCGCCACCCCCCGCTTCCTGATCTATAGATCTGACCAGTGGTCAGGCGCATTGGCGGCAGATCACGGATCGGCGAGTGGATCGATACGTCGGACAGCACGGCAACAGACACTGCGGGAAGGTTAGCTGAGATGAAAAGCCAGTCGCGGATGGGGTTCAAGGCGTTGGACGACAGAATGATGTCGGCCGATGAGGCAGCGGCACTGATCGAGCCGGGAGCCAACGTCGGTATGAGCGGGTTCACCGGTGCCGGCTACCCCAAGGAAGTTCCGGGTGCGCTGGTCCGCCGGATTGCCGCGGCGACCACCCGCGGTGACCGTTTCAAGGTGGGCATCTGGACGGGCGCGTCCACCGCGCCAGAACTGGACGGAGCGTTGGCGGCCGTCGACGCGGTCGAGCTGCGGATGCCGTATCAGTCGGACCCAGTCAGCCGGGCAAAGATCAATGCCGGCCAGATGGACTACCTGGACGTGCACCTTTCCCATGTCGCGCAGATGGTCTGGGAGGGCTTCTTCGGACACCTTGATATCGCGCTGATCGAGGTCGCCGGCATCACCAACGACGGGCAACTGGTCCCGTCATCGTCGGTTGGCAACAACAAGACATGGATCGATCAGGCAGACCACGTAATCCTCGAGGTGAACTCCTGGCAGCCGTCGGAGCTGGATGGCATGCACGATATTTATTACGGCACGGCGCTGCCTCCAAATCGGAAGCCGATTCAGATCGTCAAGCCGGGCGACCGGATCGGGACGCCGTACCTGCGATGCCCGCCTGAGAAGATCGTCGCGATCGTGGAGACTCACAGCCCAGACAGGAAAACCTCGTTCACCGCGCCAGATGAGAATTCGCGGTTGATCGCCGGTCATGTGCTGGAGTTTCTCGCTGCCGAGGTCAAACACGGACGACTGCCGGCGACCCTGCTGCCGCTGCAATCCGGCGTAGGCAATATCGCCAATGCCGTTTTGGCCGGACTGGACGAAGGCCCATTCCGACCGCTCACCGCCTACACCGAGGTAATCCAGGACGGCATGCTGCAGATGTTGCGGTCCGGCACATTGAGCCTCGCCTCAGCGACCGCGTTCTCCCTGAGCGAGGATGGGGCGCGGGAGTTCGCCGACAATATCGCGGACTATCGAGAGCGGAACATCCTTCTGCCGCAGGAAATCAGCAATCATCCCGAGGTTATCCGCAGGTTGGGCTGTTTGGCGATGAACGGCATGATCGAGGCCGACATTTACGGCAACGTCAACTCCACCCATGTCATGGGTTCCAGCATCATGAACGGCATCGGTGGCTCTGGTGACTTCGCCCGAAACGCCTTTGTCTCGTTCTTCCTCACCCCTTCGACGGCGAAGGGCGGGGCGATCTCGTGCATCGTGCCGATGGCCAGTCACGTCGATCACACCGAACATGATGTACACGTCATCGTCACCGAACAGGGCCTGGCAGACCTTCGCGGGCTACCCCCGCGCCGCCGTGCACAACAGATCATCGACCACTGTGCGCACCCGGACTACCGAGACGCGCTGCAGGACTATCTCGACCGCGCGACGGCAAGTGGAGGCGGTCAACACACCCCACATCTGCTCACCGAGGCGCTGTCCTGGCATGCGCAGTACCTGCGGGACGGAACAATGCGACCGGTGTGAAGCAAACGACCTCAAGATGAACTGAGATCAGGGGACGACCCCGCTGGAAGCAGCGTGAACACATCCCCAAGCCCGAATGCCGACGCAGTTCACCGCAGACCCGGCAGATCCGGGGTGGACCCTTCGGCGGCGGGGGTCGGGAACACGTTCGGCACCAACCTCTGGCGACCCGGATGAACCCGGTCTTGCCGCACCGTGGGCATAGGGCCCTCGCCGCTTCCGGTTCGGCCCGGCGAAGGCATGACCGGAGAACTGTGCCTTGCCGAAGGTGGTGCCCCTGGAGAACTTGGCCCGACCGAAATTGGTGACCCCGCAGAACTGGGCCTCGCCGAGGCTGGCGCCCGCGGAGAACTGGGCCTCGCCGAAGTCGGAGAGAGCTTTCCTGGGTTCCATGCCTGGTCCGTTCGGGTCGGCCCTGTTGCGACGATCCCGGGAAGCGGGGCCAGTTATGGGACCGCCCGGCGTGTCGTGACGCCGGGCGGCCGGGGCGCCTTGTTCGATCTCCACGTTCTGTTGTCGGAGATGGAGGTCCAGTGGCGTTCCGGGAGGTCGACGTGGTGGAGATCCGTGAGGTGCTACGAGGGTGGCTGGACGGGGGTGGGTTACGCACGATCGCTGAACGCGCCGGGGTGGACCGCAAGACGTCGCTATGTCGAGGCGGCGCAGGCCGCGGGACTGGTCAGGGACGCCGGCCAGGCGGCGTTGTGCGACGAGCTGATCGGCGCGGTGGTCGAGCAGGTACGGCCGGCCCGCCCGAACGGGCCACGGAGCCTCGTGGGAGGCGTTGACGGCCCGCCGGGCGGACATCGCCGGGTGGGTCAAGGGCGGCAAGACCCTGGTCAAGATCGAGGACCTGCTGGCCCGGTCGGGTACCAGGGTGCCGTACCGCACCCTGCACCGGTTCGCGACGGCGCAGTGCGGCTTCCGGCCGCGCCGCAGCACGGTCCGGGTCCTGGACGGTGACCCTGGTGTGGAGTGTCAGATCGATTTCGCACAGATGGGTTTCCTTCTCGACCCGGAGACCGGGCGGCGGCGAAAGGTGCACGCGCTGATCCTGACC
>DASTGF010000213.1:0-2864 GCA_035719255.1 Microlunatus sp.
CGAGAACCAGCCGCTGGCGACGGCGAGGCACTCCGCGTCGAGGGCCATTGGCAGCCGTCGGGCGGCCATGGCTTGCGTCGGCGATCCATCTGAAATCGGAACAATTGACCCGTGGATAAAGGGTCCCGGCAGCTACGGTAGGGAGTCGTGCGAACACGGCGCCTGCTCTTCAGCGCAGCTGGTGGCCTTGGCCATTTGCAGCCCTTGCTTCCGCTGGCTCGGGCGATGTTTCAGTCCGGTCATGAGGTCTTGGTGACGGCCGCGGCGTCGTTGGGTGACCATGTCAGCAATCTCGACTTGGCGTTCAGGCCGAGCGGACCGGACCTGGTTCCCATTCGATCTGAATTGATCACGCACACCCTCGATGAGGAGCGGCAGGCAATTCCGCGGCACTTCATTGCCCGGCTCGGCCCGGCCCGAGCCAGGGACTTGACCACGATCGCGCGGGAGTGGTCAGCCGACCTGATGGTCAGTGATGACGTCGACTACGGCGCTGTCGTGTCGGCGGAGGCTGTCGGGGTGCCGCACATTAGTGAGGTCGTTTCCGCGGCCGGAGGTCTCGCCGCGCCGGAGCTCATCGCCGGCCCGCTCGAGGAGCTGCGGGCGACGGCGGGCCTTGCCGCCGAAAATGGCCTTCTCATGCTGCAGCGGTCGCTGAAGCTGAACCAGTTCCCGCCCGCGCTCCGCGGCCCGGCCGTTCCGCTCATCGGCCGGGTCATGAACTACCGGTCCGGTCCGGTGCCGCCTCAACCATCGGCGTCTGACAGCGGCCGCGCCTATGTCACCCTGGGCACCATTTTCAACACCGAGTCCGGTGATTTGCTCGCCAGGATGACGTCTTCTGTCGCCTCCTGTCCGTGGGGGGTGAGCAGCGTGCTGGTCGCGACCGGCGAGCATGTCAATCCGTCCGAACTGGGACCCCAGCCCGGTACGGTCACGGTGCACCGATTTGTCCGACAGCGGGAAGCACTGGCGGCATGCTCGGTCGTCGTCTGCCACGGCGGATCGGGAACTGTGCTCGACGCCCTGCGGTACGGCCTTCCGATGATCCTGCTTCCCCTCGGTGCCGACCAACCACTCAACGCGGCTCGGTGCCGCGACCTGGGTTGTGCCGTGGTCTTGCGCGCCGACCAAGCGACCAGCGCAGACATCACCGATGCGGTCAGTGAAGTGATGACCGACGTGTCGTATCGAGATGCTGCCCGACAGATGCAGACCGAGTTGCGACGCCTGCCGAGCATTGGCGCCATCATTCCGGTGTTGGAGCGACTCAACTAGCCTCGATGTTTCTCGACCGGGGTGGTGGTGGTTGCATGCCGGCTGCCTGGTACAGCCGATGGGCGGTCGGTGAGGTGCCGTCACCGGTGCGGAGTGCGAGGTGTTGGTGTCCGGCGTCCAGGCATACCCGGGCTGCGCGGGCCAGCAGCGCCCGGCCGACGCCCCGGCTGCGGTGGGTGGGGGCGACGAAGAAGTCGATGATGAACGGCGCGGTCAGTTCCGGATCCCAGGGTGAGCGTTTGACGACCTGAATCGACCCGATCAACGTTTCGTCGTCGTAGGCGGTGGCGGAGGCGTCGGCCCAGAGCTGTCCGAACTCGCCAGCGAAGGTGCCGGCGACTTCGGTCTGTGCCTGGGCCAGGTTGGCCGGCGCACCGGGTGGGTGCGCGGCCTCCAGATAGAGGCGGGCCAGCTCGGCGGCCTGGTCGGGGTGGAGCGTCCCGAAGCGGATGTCGCCGTCCGGCAGGTCCGGCAGAGTCGCCAAAACGGCGGTCTCGCCGATCAACACATCCGCTGCGATCATCGTGGTCGGCTCCTGCCGGTCATCGGACCGCGACCACGAAGACACGGCCCTCAAGCTCGGGCGCAGCGAGTGGGGTGGCCAAGCTGTCGGCGCGGGCGAAGTGGATGTGTGCCCAACCGTTCTCGGTCAGAAGCGTTTGCACCGTGTGGAGGTCGAAGGCGGTGTTGTAGACGGCTTGGTCGAACCGGCGGTACCGGCCGGCCGGTCCGTCGGGGACGAAACCGGTGATCAACATGTGTGCCCGGTCGCCGCCGTCGTAGATGCCGCGCTGGACGATGTAGCTGGCGCCGCGTTCCCCCGCGGACAGGGTGTTCCATCGGTGCAGGCCGGTGCGGGTGTTGAGGTCGAAGATGAAGTAGCCGCCGGTCGCGGTCACATCGGTGACGGATCGGAAACACCGATCGAGCGCCGCCTGATCGGGGAGATGGTTGATCACGTCGTTGGTGGCGAGGACCAGATCGAAAGTCCCGTCCACGCGGAAACCGGCGGCGTCGGCCTGATAGAACCTGGCGGTGCCGTGCTCGATCCAGGTCTGGTTGGTGGCGCGGGCCTCGTCCAGCATGGGTTCGGAGAGGTCGATACCGGTCAGGTCGAAGCCCGACTCCAGGAAGAGCCGTGCGAGGTGCCCGGCCCCGCAGCCGATGTCCAGCATCCGGCGGCCGTCGGCCTTATTGGAGAGGTAGAAGTCACGGATGAGAGGGGCCACCTCGGACGCGAACCCGCCCCACTCCTGGTTGTACACGTGGGCGAAGCCTGCGCCGTACGCCTGAGCCATTCACATCCTCCACACTGATCTCTTCCAGCGCCGAACAAGCCTGCCAAATCCGGCCCCTGACACGGCGCGCTGGGGTTATGGCGACACGTCACCTCCGTCGCCGCTGTGCGCCGACCGACCTCATAGCGGGACCGGTTTCGGTCCGCAATCGCTCAACCACGTCCAGTCGGCAGAACAAGGTCAGATCAGCGCAGGCGAAGCCCGCGCCACGGGTAGCGTCAGCCACGTCGAGGTCTTTGGTGATTGGCGTGTGGGTACCTTCATCCTCGGAAGACCTCGACGCCTATC
>DASTGF010000214.1:0-6240 GCA_035719255.1 Microlunatus sp.
GCCGTGCCACCCGATCACCGTCGGGTGGCACGGCACTGCTGTGTGCCGCCGTAGGCCTCGACCGATGACAGGCCGGCCGCGGGCGGCCGAGGCGTCGGGTCGGTGATCGAGCCCGCTCCTTCGAGGCTGACGCCCCGAGCAGAAATGCTCGGCGATGCGGGACTAGATTCCAGGCATCACCCGCGAGGCGCGAGGAGGCGACGTCGATCATGGGCGGGACTCGCCCACTCGTCGAGCGTTATCGCGAGTTCGCTGACGCCGCGGCTGCCGCCGGATCGGTGTTGACGGCACGGGTCGCCCGCGCGATCAGCGATGCGCCAGATGTGCTACGCGCCCTCGAGATCGCCATTCCGGCACGCCGATGCCGCCCGGCCCTCGTGCTGGCGGCCGTGCACGATGTCTCCTTGAGCGGTCGCGCGCCGGCGCTGGCGGCCGCGTACTCGACCGGAGATGCCGAGGCGGCGGCTGCGGCCGCATGTGCCCTCCTGCTGGGAGATATGGAGGCGGTGCTGGCCGTCGTCGAGCGTCGACGTGCCCCGGCGGTCGCCGACAATTTCGGCGCGATCTTGTATCCCGCTGTGGCCGAAGCTGCGTACCGGGCCGGGGCCTCGACGATCGGGCTGATCGACGTCGGGTGCGGCGCAGGGCTCGATCTTGCACTTGAGCGGGTCGGCATCACGTACGACAGCGGACAGGTCCTGGGTGATCCGTCATCCCCCGTTCAGCTGACCGCCTCGCTGGTGGGGCATCGTCGGGTGCCCGGCCGGGGTCTGCCCGAGGTGGTCGCGCGGATCGGGGTCGACGCCGAGCCGCTGGACGTGACCGACGCCGACGACGCCCGTTGGCTGCGGGCCTGCCTCGCTCCCGACGCCACGCAGCGTGCCGCACAGCTCTCGGCGGAGACCGAACAGCTGGCCGCCGACCCACCCGTGCTGGTGGCCGGCGACGTGATCGATGTGCTGCCGGAGGCGTTGGGCGCGGTTCCGAATGATGCGCTGCCGGTCGTGATCACCACCTGGGTCCTGTCGCGCCTGGCGCCGGAGAAGCGGTTGCGGTTTCTGCAGCGCCTCGACGAGGCTGCGACCGAGCGCAGGGTGGCGTGGGTGTCGGTCGAGGGGGTCGGCGTCGCGCCGGCCGTGCCGACCCTCGGGGACCGGCGCGCCTCGGGCCACAGCATCATCGGGCAGGCGGTCTTCGAGCACTCTGTCCTGCACGCGGCGGCGATCGGGCGCTGCTGGTCGCAGGGACGCCTGATGTCCTGGCTCGCGGACTGATCCACCATCCCGGCCCGGTGTGCGGGTTCTCCGGACGGTCGGCGTGGTGACCGGGGCCTTAAGCCTCTGGGGTGCGAGACGTTTGGCCACGAACGTTGGATCAGAGGACCGCCGAGATCGCCGTCCGGTTCTTCCCGGTGCAGGTGGGACGTCGCGAAGGGGGTTTGTGATGATCACGAAGCGCGGGGCGAGGATCGTGAGCATAGTCGCCCTGGTGCTCACCGCGTTGTTCTCGGCGCTCGGGCTGCTCTTCGCCCTCGGCTATGCGTGGGAGGATCCGGGCGGGTGGCCGGCGGTGCTGATCACCGCAGCTGTCGTGCTGCCGCTGGGCGGGCTGACGTGGCTGGTCGCGGGTGCGCCGCGGGCCGGGTCGTGGGCGCTGCAGATCGGGATCGCGGTGTACGCGATCTGGGCCCTCCTCAGCCAGTTCGTCCCGCTCGTCGAGGCCCCGGTGATCCCGATCTTCGCCCTGATCCTCGCGGTGCCGACCGCGGTGCTCGGGCTGCGTGAGCCGCTCCGCGCCGGTCTCTTGATGCTGTCGCTCGCGGTTGTGCCCTTCGTCTGCCTGCTCATCCGGCTCGCCCGCGAGGCCGGCCCGGAGGGACCCAGTCTGGGCAATCTGCTCGGTGGCTCCACCGGCGTCGTCGTCGTGCCGCTGGGGGTGCTGGCCGCCCTGATGCTCACCGCCGCTGCCCTCGACCGCCACCGGGCCGCCGTGCCGCCGCAGCCGATCGCCCGCTGACTCGGCAGCGGGCTTGGGGTGGTGACCGCGCTTGAGCGCTGACCAGCGCTCCGGCGATGCCGATTCGGGCTGTCTTGGGGCGCTGGGTGCCGATCGCGGGAGCGCGTGTCAGCGGTTCATCGCCGACGTCAGGGTCAACGAATCGATCATTCGGCCATCAGATCGAACAGGTCCAACCCAACGTGGATCGGTTGCCGGGCGAGGGCCATGGGCCGTCATGGGTTGCGGCGTCGGCGCTTGAGGGAGTATCACGGCTGTAGCACCGGATGGTTCGTCGGCGACGCCTGCGGGTTCGTCAGGGAGGGGCACGACGATGGGCGTACACGACCGACGGCCTGGAGGGTGGAGGCGCGTGCTGGCGATCTCGGCTGCGTTGGCAGCGACCGCGGCACTGTCACCGGTCAGCCTCGCCGCGCATGCCACACCGCCCAATGGCGATGCCAACCCCACGGCGTGTGCAAACAGAGTCAACAACACCCCCCAGAAGCTCGTCGACTGTGTCAACAAGAACGATCTGTGGGCCCACATGGTCAAGTTCCAGCAGATCGCGGACGCCAATCCGGGCGCCGACGGACATCCGTCCCGCAACTCGGGGGAGCCGGGCTACAAGGCCTCGGCCGATTATGTGGCCGACACCATGAGGGCAGCGGGATACGACGTGACGCTGCAGGAGTACACATTCCCCTACTTCAGCTTCGTCGGCACGCCCGTGTTCCGCGAGAACTCGCCCATCGCGCGGAGTTTCGGGATCGGCACCGAATTCAACCCCGGACAGGTCGTCGGGACGACCACAGCGGCGCTCCATCCGGCAGGCGGCATCGTCGTGCCAGCGACACCTACCCCCAGCTCGGCCAGCGGCTGCAGCGCAGCCGACTTCGCCGGCTTCCCCGTCGGCGACATCGCCCTGATCCAACGGGGCACGTGCACCTTCGCCCAGAAGGTAGCCAACGCCGAAGCCGCCGGCGCCTCGGCCGCGGTCATCTTCAACGAGGGCAACCCGGGACGGACCGGTCTCTTCAACGGCAGCCTCGCCGGGACCGAGCACATCCCCGTCATCTTCACCACCTACGAAGTGGGTAGCCTGCTCTACCGGCAGAGCAGCCCGGTGATCACCATCGATGTCAAGGCCATCAGCGACGCCAACCGTTCCGACTGGAATGTCATCGCCGACTCCAAGGGCGGCGACCCGAACAACATCCTCGTCATCGACGCGCACCTGGACGCCATCTATGGAGCCGGGATGCTCGACAACGCGTCGGGGTCGGCCACGATCCTTGACATCGCCCAGCAGCTGAAGAACACCAACACCCGCAACAAGCTGAGATTCATCTGGTTCGGCGGCGAGGAACTCGGCCTGCTCGGCTCGGACCACTACGTCAACACGCTCCCGGCCGATGAGCTTGCCAAGATCAAGTTCGACCTTGACGCCGACGTCACAGCCACGCCGAACTACGTCGCGGGCGTCCTCGATCCGAAAGACGGGGTCAAACTGTTCGGCCGCACCCCGGGCACCCCCATGCCGCCGAGCATCTGGGCCCCCTCCGCGATCGGGCGCGATTACGGGATCGATTACCTCAACTCGATCGGGAAGAACCACATCCTGTTCTCCGCCGACGGCACCGATGCCATCAAGTTCCAGCAAGCCGGTATCCCGGCGAGCGGTGTCCTCACCGGCCAGGATTGCTGCAAACTCGCGTCGGATGTCGCCCTCTTCGGCGGATACGAGGGCAACTTCGAGGGGAACGTGCCAGGCGACGACGGGGGTTGCGTGGACAACCCCTTCCGCTGGTGCGACAACCTCAGCAACAACGACCCCGAGGTGCTGACCTGGATGTCCAAGACCTTCGCCAACATGGTCGGACACATGGCCTACGACACCCAGGTGTTCGACGCCACCAAGAAGGACGGCGGCCACATCAAGAAAGACGCTGCCCCAGCGAAGGCCGCACTCCCCAAGGGTCTGGTCACAAGCTGACCTGGTGCCTCTCTCGTACCGGGTGACGGGTCCACCAGGTGGCGACGGTTTCTGCTGGAAAGCCTGATTCCGAGCGGTGTCGCCGATGTGGCTGGGCCCGCGGGGCCGGTCCTGGCCCTTGAGCTGCAGTCAGTGGCGGCCCTGGACTTGGGCCAGGAACAGTTCGAGCGGCGACCCCGCCACGGTCGGCGCCGTGGCGGACTCGGGAGCGGGTGGTGTCTGTGCGGCGTTGACGTTCTGCGACATGGGGCAGGGCACGGTTGTGGCGTTCCTGGCGGAGTTCACATGGAAAACGTTCCGGATCATGGACCAGGTGCCGAGGTGTGTTGGGGCGATGGGACCAGGTGAGCTTCGAAGTTCTGCGTGCGATGGCGGTGGTAGCGAGCAGCTAACAGCCCTTCGAGGCTGATGAGCTCCCCGATCACAGGTTCATCTGATTGCAGCCAGGCAACCGCATCGCACAGTCCTGAATCATGCTTTTGATGAGATCAGCCCTGCCGGTTCGGTCGCCGGCTTGCGCCAATGCGTCGGTCAGAAGGTTGATCACGCCGCCCGGAAGCGTTGGATAGCGGTCGGATTGAGAGACGTCCGCCAGCTGGGCGGACGGTGCAGAGGGATCGGCGCAGTGAGAGCTGAGAGCCACGAGACATCCATCGATCAGGAGCTTGGGGGCCCTGGCGGTCTCAGATGAGGGAGTGCGCGGTCAGGTGATCATCGGCGCACACGACCCAGGTCGGTTGGTGATGCCAACACTTTGATTAAGGCCAGCGATACTGCGGAGTCAGCGGGCTGTCGCCGCTCCTATGGCACTCAAGGTGGTGGCCGCACCAGACTCATGATCATCGACGCCACGGTATTGCAGGGCGAGTTGCGGGGTTGCGGTGTTGGAGCGGTGCACGAAGGCTGAGGCGTCGCGGGTCTGGTGGGTCGAGGAGGGTGGGGTTCGTCCCCGGATAGGTCCCCTGACGGCGGGAGCCGGGAGCCGCAGAAGCGGCTCTCACGAGGTGCTTTGTGGGCCCCGTGGGACTCGAACCCACAACCCGCGGATTAAAAGTCCGCTGCTCTGCCAATTGAGCTAGAGGCCCCGGAGCTGGCGACTCTGGACGTCCGTGGTCGCGCCGGGCGACATCCGAACCTACCGCAGGGTATCGGCGGCTGTCGTCGGCCTACCGTGGGGTATGGGCAGGCGTGGGCGGGGCACGGTGTTGCGAGTGGTGAACCGCGCACCGCTGAAGCTGTACGACTGGGGCCTGGGCTGGGTGTACGGGCACCGCTTCCTGCGGCTGTCGCACCGCGGGCGGCGGTCGGGGCGCCGCTACGAGACCATGCTCGAGGTGGTCGGTTGGGACCGCTCCACCGGCGAGGTGATGGTCATCTCCGGCTTCGGACCGGGTTCGGACTGGTTCCGCAATCTCCAGGCGCACCCGGCGCTCGAGATCTGCGTGGGACACGAGCGGTTCGTCCCGCGCCAGCGATTCCTCGGCGAGGACGAGGCGGTCGTGGCGCTCGCGGCCTACGAACAACAGCACCGCTACGCTCGCGTGGCGCTGCGCCGCCTCTTCGAGCGCACGTTCGGACGCCCGTACGACGTCAGCGACGACGCTCGGCGCGAACTCGTCCGCCGGCTGCCGATGGTCGCCTTCGCCCCGGCCGGCGGATCCGCGGACACCGGCCGGCGCCTCCGCTGACGCGGGTCACCGCCCCGAGGCGCCCGGGCGGGACTGTGCCAGGCGTCGGCCGAACCGCAGTGCCATCCCGATCAGCAGCACCGCCGCGCCGACCAGCACCGAGGACCAGGGCAGCGTCAGGGCGAGCAGTGCGCAGCCGGCGACGCCGACCACCTGCAGCCAGCGGGGATAGCGGCGCGCATCGCCACCCTGGGTATACGCGGCCAGATTCGCGATCAGGTAGTACACGAGCACGCCGAACGAGGAGAAGCCGATCACCTGGCGCAGATCCGTGACCAGCACGAGCAGGCAGACCGTCGCGCCGACGCAGAGCTCTGCCCGGTACGGCACCTGGAACCGCGGGTGAACCGCCGACAGCCAGCGCGGCAGATCGTTCTCCCGGGCCATCGCCAGGGTGGTCCGGCCGACCCCCGCGATCAGTGCCAGCAGGGCGCCGAGAGCGGCCATCGCCGCGCCGATCTGCACCGGCACCCTCGCCCACGCGCTGCCCGCCGCCTCGACCGCGGCGCTCACCGGCGCCGAGGCCGCGGCCAGCCCGTCCGGCCCGAGCACGAGCAGTAG
>DASTGF010000215.1:0-8812 GCA_035719255.1 Microlunatus sp.
CCGGGAAGTGCTTGCCGATGTCGCGGAGGAAGTCGAGCACGGTCATCGGGCCGGTCCAGTCGAGGTTGTTCACCACACGGGCGGCATTGGCACCCTCGAAGGAGACGAACCTCTCGACCTGGCTGCGGATCCTGGCCACCCAGTCCGCGACGGTCTCCTTGCTGTTCAACGCTCGCTCGCCCGCCGCCTTGGGATCGCCGATCATGCCCGTCGAGCCGCCCACCAGGATCAACGGTCGGTGACCGGCCCGCTGCAGCGCCCGTGCGACCATCAACTGCACCAGGTTGCCGAAGTGGATGCTGGGTGCCGTGGGGTCGAACCCCACGTAGAAGGTCACCGGGGCGGCGTCCAGGTGCTCCGACAGCGCCGCCTCGTCGGTGGAGTTCGCCACCAGGCCACGCCACTTCAGTTCATCCAGGACTGCGCTCATCGCTTCACCATCGCCTCGTGCTCACCCCCAGCCCGGCGACGACGCTGACGCCGGGCTCGCGGTCGGGTCGGCCGACTCCCTGCGGCCGCAGCCACCCTAGCGGCCGTACGCTGCGACCGCGTCGGCGATTTCGGCCAGCTGGTGCCGCACCTGACCGGTCGCCGTACCGCCACGACCGCTGCGGCTGTCGATCGACCCGGCCACCGTGAGCACATCGAGCACCTCCGGCGTCAGTTCGGCCGAGATCTCGGGCAGCTGGTCGGGAGTCAGGTCGGACAGCTCCAAGCCCCGGGACTCGCAGAAACGCACGCAGGCACCCGCGATCTCGTGCGCCTGGGTGAACGGCACCCGCCGGCGCACCAGCCAGTCGGCCACATCAGTGGCCAGCGAGAACCCGCGCGGCGCCAGCGCGGCCATCCGTTCGGGGTGGAAGGTCAGTGTGGCAACCATCCCGGCGATCGCGGGCAGCAGCACGAGCAACTGGTCGATCGAGTCGAAGACCGGTTCCTTGTCCTCCTGCAGATCACGGTTGTAGGCCAGCGGCAGGCCCTTCAGGGTGGCCAGCAACCCGGCGAGGTTGCCGATCAGCCGACCGGCCTTGCCCCGAGCGAGCTCGGCCACGTCGGGGTTCTTCTTCTGCGGCATGATGCTGGACCCGGTAGACCAGGCGTCGGCGAGGGTGGCGAACCCGAACTCGTGGGTCACCCACAAGATCACGTCCTCACTCAACCGGGAGAGATCGACGCCGATCTGGGCGAGGACGTAGGCGGCCTCGGCGACCACGTCGCGGGCGGCCGTGCCGTCGATCGAGTTGGGCACGCTCCCCGCGAACCCGAGATCGGTGGCGACCGCCTCGGGGTCCAGACCCAGTGAGGTGCCCGCCAGCGCGGCCGAGCCGTACGGGCTGATCGCCAGCCGCCGGTCGAGGTCCGCGATCCGCTCGCGATCGCGGATCAGCGGCCAGGCGTGAGCGAGCAAGTGATGGGACAGCAGCACCGGTTGCGCGTGCTGCAAATGGGTCCGCCCTGGCATCGGCACCCCGAGATGTCGCTCCGACTGGTCGTGAAGCGCCCGCACGACCTCGAGCACGCCGTCCCCGATCCCGGCCAGCGCGTCGCGCAGATAGAGCCGGACCAGGGTGGCGATCTGGTCGTTGCGGGAACGGCCCGCGCGCAGCCGGCCGCCGAGGTCCGGACCGACCCGTTCGATCAGTCCGCGTTCCAGGGCTCCGTGCACGTCCTCGTCACTCGCCCTCGGTGTGAAGGCTCCCGACCGTACGTCGGCGTCGAGCCGGTCCAGACCGGCGATCATCGCGTCGAGCTCGGCGTCGGTGAGCAGACCGGCGCGGTGGAGGGCGCGTGCGTGCGCTCTCGAGCCCGCCAGGTCGTAGCGGGCGAGCCGCCAGTCGAACTGCGTGGACTGGCTGAGCGCGAACATCGCCTCTGCCGGACCCCCGGTGAAGCGGCCGCCCCACAGCCGGCCCTCGTGCTCGTCGCTGTCCTGCGCTCTCACGACGCCTCCTTGGGAATCGCGGCCTCGGCACCGGCCCGGCCACTCATGATCACGAATCGCTCCGCCATCGCCGCACCGCCCTGCGGCTCTCGGGTGATCAGCAAGATCGTGTCGTCCCCGGCGATGGTGCCCAAGATCTCGGGCCACGCCACCCGGTCGATCGCCGACGCGAAGTACTGAGCAGCTCCGGGTGGGGTGCGCAGCACGACGAGGTTCGCCGACGACTGCGCCGAGACGAGGACCTCACCACAGAGCCGGACCAGCCGGATCTCGAAGGTCGCGAACTCGCCGGGCTGCGGGCTGCGATCTCCCCCGTCGCCAGGGACCGCGTACACGAGATGGCCCTCGCTCCCCCGCACGCGCAGGGCACCGAGCTCGACGAGGTCGCGCGACAGGGTGGCCTGGGTGACCTGGACCCCCGAGGCGGCCAGCAGCTCGGCAAGCTCTGTCTGCGAGCGGACCTGGTGTTGGGCCAGCAGTGTGACGATCTTCGCCTGGCGGGCGGTCTTGGTCAGCGGGCCGGACGTCACCGCCGTCACCGGCCGGCCTGCTCGGCGAGGAAGGCCAGAACGGCCTTCTGCGCATGGCGACGGTTTTCCGCTTCGTCCCAGACCCGGGACTGCGGGCCGTCGATCACCTCCGCGCTGATCTCCTTGCCGCGGTACGCGGGTAGGCAGTGCAGCACGATCGCATCCGCCGCCGCCCGCCTCAGCAGGGCCGCGTCCAGCGTGTACGGCCGGAAGACCGCTTCCGGATCGGCCCTGGAGCCCTCCATCCCCATCGACACCCAGGTGTCGGTGGCCAGGACGTCCGCGCCGTCGGCAGCGTCCTCGGCCGATTCGGTCACCTGGACGCTGCCTCCGGTGTCGGCGGCGATCATGGCCGCCCGATGGACCATGCCCGGCTCCGGCTGGTAGCCGTTCGGTGCGCCGATCCGGACGTGCAGCCCGGCCAGGGCGCCGCCGATCAGGTACGAGTTCGCCATGTTGTTGGCGCCGTCCCCGACGTAGGTCAGCCTCACCCCGGCCAGCGCGCCGGTGTGCTCACGAATGGTGAGCAGATCGGCGAGGATCTGGCACGGGTGGAAGTCGTCGGTCAGCGCGTTGACCACGGGCACCCCGGCGTACGCCGCCATCTCGGCCAGATCGGCCTGGGCGAAGGTGCGCCAGACGATCGCGGAGGCCTGGCGGCCGAGCACCCGGGCCACGTCGGCGACCGACTCACGAGACCCGACGCCAGCCAGCCGGGAGTCGACCACCATCGGATAGCCGCCGAGCTCGGCGATGCCGGCGGCGAACGAGCTCTGGGTCCGCAGCGTCGGCTTGTCGAACAGCACGGCCACGCTGCGCGGACCGGCGTAGGGACGCAGGCTGAACGGATCCTGCTTGAGCTGAGCCGCGAGATCAAGCAGGGCAGCCTGCTCGTGGGCCGAGACGTCGTCGTCGGCGAGGAAGTGCCGCACAGCGGGGGCGATCATGCCCGCTCCTGAGCAGCGGTCGTGAGGAGGCCGGGCAGCACGGCGACGAAGCTGTCCAGCTGGGCTTCGGTGATGATCAGCGGCGGCGCCAGTCGCAGCACATCGGGCCGCGGCGCGTTGATCACGAAGCCGGCGTCCAGAGCGGCGTCACTGACCTCCGCTGCGATCGGCTGGTTGAGCACGATCCCGCGGAGCAGGCCGCGACCCCGGACACCCTGGACCACCGGGTGCTCGAGCGAGCCGACCGCCTTCTCCAGATGCCGGCCCATGGCGGTGGCGTGGGCCAGTAAGCCGTCACGTTCGATCACCGCCAGGACGGCGAGACCGGCGATCGCGGCCACCGGGTTGCCACCGAAGGTGCTGCCGTGCGAGCCAGGGCCGAGGAGATCGGCCGCGGTCCCGGTGGCGACGCAGGCGCCGATCGGAAAGCCGTTGCCCAGCCCCTTGGCGAGGGTGACCACGTCGGCCTGGATGCCCTGGGCCCGGTGCACCAGCCAGTCACCGGTCCGCCCGACTCCGGTCTGCACCTCGTCCACCCACAGCAGGGCGCCGTGGATACTGGTGACCTCCCGAACGCGGCGGAGGAAGTCCTCCGGCGGGACGACCACGCCGTTCTCGCCCTGGATGGGCTCGACCACGACCGCGGCCGTTTGGTCGTCGACGGCCGCGGCAAGAGCGTCCGCGTCGCCGTACGGCAGGAAGGTCACCTCGCCGGGCAGCGGCAGGAACGGCTCGCGGTACTTGGGCGCGTGGGTGATCGCCAACGCTCCCATCGACCGACCGTGGAACGCACCCTCGAAGGAGATGATCTTGGTCCGACCGGTCAATCGGGTGATCTTGAATGCGGCCTCGTTCGCCTCCGTGCCGGAGTTGGTGAAGAACACTCGAGCGTTGCCGTCCGGGGCGACCATCGCCACCAGTCGATCGGCCAGTGCCACCTGCGCCGGTGTGGCGAAGAAGTTCGACACGTGACCGAGCGTCGCGATCTGGCCGGTGATGGCCGACAGCACAGTCGGATGAGCGTGTCCCAGCGCGTTCACGGCCAGACCGGCGAGCAGGTCCAGATAGCGGCGTCCCTCGGCGTCGAAGACATGGCAGCCCTCGCCGCGGACGAAGACCCGCTTGGGTGCGCCGAAGGTCTTCATCAGCACGTGGTCGTAGCGCTGAAGGACCGCCGCGGACCCGAGCCGCGGACCGGCGAGTCCGCTGAGCTGGTCGCTGACGGCGACCGGTCCAACCCCGGCGGGGCCGGCAACGATGGGAGCTGTCACGGCTGGGCCTCCTCCCGGGGCAGCACGAATTCCCCGTTGTAGCGCTCGTGGGCGGGGATGCCGGTCTCGGCGGAGAACACTCGGCTCCCCAAGCGGATCAGGCCGTCCTGGGTGACCATGGTGCCGATTCCCGCGTTGGTGAAGATCTCCAGCAGGAGAGCATGCGGCACTCGGCCGTCGGTAACGGTGGCGCGAGTCAGGCCGCCCTCGACCGCCCGTAGGCAGGCCTCCATCTTGGGCACCATGCCCGATGACAACGACGGCATCAGCGCACGCAGCTCCGAGGCCGACAGTTCCTGGATGATATCGGTGCTGTTGGGCCAGTCGCGGTACAGACCCTCCACATCGGTGAGCACCACCAGGCGCTCGGCCCCGAGGGCGACGGCCAACGCGGCGGCCGCCGTGTCGGCGTTGACGTTGTGGACCTGTCCGGTGTCGTCCGGGGCGATGCTGGCCACGACGGGGATCCGGCCGGCCGCGATCAACCCGGAGATTGCCTCGGTATGGACCGCGACCACGTCCCCGACCAGGCCGACGTCGACCAGCTCACCGTCGACCAGGGCGCCCCGCCGTTCGGCCGTGAACAGCCCTCCGTCCTCACCGGACATCCCGACCGCGAGAGTGCTGTTGGCGTTGATCAGATTCACCAGGTCGCGCCCGACCTGGCCGACCAGAACCATCCGGACGACGTCCATCGCCTCAGGCGTCGTCACGCGAAGCCCGCCGCGGAACTCCGAAGCGATGCCCAGCCGCTTCAGCATGGCCGAGATCTGCGGGCCGCCGCCGTGCACGACCACGGGATGAACACCACAGCGCTTCATGAACACGATGTCGGAGGCAAAGGCGCGCTTGAGGTCACCGTCGATCATGGCGTTGCCGCCGTACTTGATCACGACGATCTTGCCGGCGTAGGTCTCCAACCAGGGCAGGGCCTCGGTAAGGATCCGGGCCTTCTCGATCAAGGTGAGTTGGTGGTCGTCAGCGGCGGCGGTCATGTGGAGTACTCCGCGTTTTCCTTGACGTAGTCGTACGTCAGGTCGTTGGTCCAGATGGTGGCCTCGGCCGCTCCGGCGTGAAGGTCGATGTCGATCCTGACGGCCCGCGGCGTGAGGTCCACCAGCGAGCGCGGCTCGCCGATTCCACCCGACCGGCAGACTTGGACCCCGTTGAAGGAAACGTCCAGCGCGTCCGGCTCGAACACCGCTCCGGTGGTACCGATGGCGGCCAGAACCCTTCCCCAGTTGGGGTCTCGGCCGAAGATGGCGCACTTCAGCAGATTGCTCCGGGCCACCGCACGCCCGACTTCCACCGCGTCGTCGACCTCGGCGGCGTGGTGCACGGTGATCGCGATCGTGTGCGAGGCGCCTTCCGCGTCGTCCATCAGCTGCAGGGCCAGATCGAGGCACACCCCGGCCAGCGCGGCGGCGAACTCGTCAGAGTCCACGGTGACCCCGGACGCGCCGCTGCTCAGCAGCAGCACGGTGTCGTTGGTGGACATGCAACCGTCTGAGTCGATCCGGTCGAAGCTGACCGAGCAAGCTCGCTCGAGCTCGACATCCAACGCCTCCGGCGCGACCACCGCGTCGGTGGTGATCACCACGAGCATGGTGGCCAGGCCGGGCGCGAGCATGCCCGCACCCTTGGCCATCCCACCGATGGACCACCCATCGCCTTCGTACGCGGCCTGTTTGGGCACGGTGTCGGTCGTCATGATCGCCCGCGCCGCGCCCTGACCGCCAGCCGGGCTGAGTGCGCCCACCAGCCCGGGGATCGCGCCGGTGATCTTGTCCATCGCCAACCGCTCGCCGATCAACCCGGTCGAGCAGACCGCGACGCCGATCGCGCCGACGTCGAGCGCCGTTGCCACTGCCTCGGCGGTGCGGTGGGTGTCGGCGAAGCCGTCTGGGCCGGTGCAGGCGTTGGCGCCGCCGGAGTTGAGGATCACCGCGCGGAGCGAGCCGGTCCTCAGTACCTGCTCCGACCACAGCACCGGCGCCGCCTTGACGCGGTTGCCGGTGAAGCGGCCCGCTGCGTACTGCTGCGGCCCGTCGTTGACCACCAGGGCGAGATCGTCCTTGCCGCTCGGCTTCAGGCCGGCGCATACGCCGGCGGCCCGAAACCCGCGGGGGGTGGTGACGCTCATTCGTCCTCCTCGACGACGGTGATGGTGTGCCCGGCCCGGGTCCAGGTCGTCCCGGCGGCCTCGGCCTGAGCGGTGGGCACCAGGATCCAGTCGGTGTCGAAGGTGGACTGGGTCATCACCGAGATGCCGTCGGCGGCCAGCGGCTGCAGCAGTCCGGCCAGAACGCCGACGAGTGAATGGTCCAGCGGCCCGTCGATGCTGAACGCGAGATACGGGCCGGACGCGCTGACGCTGCCGGGGACCGCGTCGTAGCTGCAGATCACCGAGAGCTCGTCAGCGGTCCTGGCGACGCTCCAGAACGGGGCTTCGCGCTCGTCGTCGTAGGCCCACCGCGGCAGGGTGGAGTGCGCGGGAAACTGGACCAGGGCGAGCTCGCCGGCGTGCCGGGTCAGTTCCCAGGCCGTCACGGCGCCACCCCGACACTGCTCAGACCCGTGGTCTCGGGCAGACCCAGGGCCAGGTTCATGCACTGGACCGCTCCGCCGGCCGTGCCCTTGGTCAGATTGTCCAGCGCGGCGACCGCCACCAGCCGGCGCGCGGACGCATCGACTGCTACCTGGACGTGAACGGCGTTGCAGCCGAGCACGGACTGCGTCTGCGGCCACTGGGCGTCGGGGAGCACGTGCACGAACGGCTCGTCGACATACGCCTCGCGATAGGCCTGCCGCGCCCGGTCCTCGGTGATCCCGGGGTCGGCCAGCGGGACCGAGCAGGTGGCGAGGATGCCGCGCGACATCGGGACGAGCAGCGGTGTGAACGAGACCGACGGCGTGTCGGCCCCGCAAGCGGCGAGGTTCTGGACGAGCTCCGGGGTATGCCGGTGGACGCCGCCCACGCCGTACGCGCTCGCCGAACCCATCAGCTCCGCGCCGAGCAGGTGCCGCTTCAGGCTTCGTCCGGCGCCCGAGGGACCGCTGGCGGCGACGATGACCACGTCGGACGCGTCGATCAAACCGGCCGTCACCGCCGGCAGCAGAGCGAGGGTGCCGGTCGTCGGGTAGCAGCCCGGTACGGCGATCCGCCGCGCGCCGGCGAGCTTGTCGCGCTGTCCGGGCAACTCCGGCAGCCCGTACGGCCAGGTCCCCGCGTGGGGCGTGCCGTAGAACCGCACCCAGGCATCGGGATCGAGCAAGCGGAAGTCCGCTCCGCAGTCGATGATCACCGTCTCGGGGTCAAGGTCGGCGGCAACCTGCGCGGACGCTCCGTGCGGCAGCGCGAGGAAGACGACGTCGTGTCCCCGGAGCCGGTCGACACTGCTGTCCGCGACGACCCGGTCGGCCAGCGGAACGAGGTGCGGCTGGTGCTCGCCCAAGTGTGAGCCGGCGCTCGCCCCGGCACTGACCGTTCCGATCTCGACCTGGGGGTGAGCCAGCAGCAGGCGCAGGATCTCTCCGCCCGCATAGCCCGTCGCCCCGGCCACTGCCACTGTCAGCATTCGCATGAGTATGCCACAAGCTGCATGACTATGCATCTGGGGGTTCGCACCGGATCAGGGTGCGCGGTCGGTCGGCTGCCGTACGGAGCTAGGTATGTCGTGAGGGCGATCGATCGAACGCCCGACCGATCGGCCAGGCGCCGACTACGCTGGCCCCGACCCCGAGGAGGCCCTGGTGAGCAAGAAGAAGAAGAGTCCGCTGGGCAAGGTGATCGGCCTCGCGACGGCCGGCCTGACCGCGGCGGCGATCGTCCAGGAGATGATGAAGCCTGCCGAGGATCGCACCTGGCACGGCAGCATCCTGTTCGTCCCGTACGACTTCCGCTTCCCCACCGTCGAGCGCTTCCTGCAGCGCTGGTGGAATCCCGATGACCCGCGCATCCTCACCCCGAGAACCTTCGGGCTCGGCTGGGCGGTCAATGTCGGGCGCGTCGTCTCGTTGCTCAGCCGACCCGTCGAGTAGGACAGCAGCGGGGTCGACCGGCCCGGGCCGGCGCTGGGGATCGTCGGGCCCGTCGCTCCGCGCACCCCGGAGCGTACCGAG
>DASTGF010000216.1:0-2554 GCA_035719255.1 Microlunatus sp.
GCCCGCACTCGCCGTACTACGGCTCGGCGGACTCGACACCGCTGTGGCTCGTGCTGCTGGACGAGTACGAGCGGTGGACCGGCGACAGCGAGCTCGTGCGCCAGTTCGAGCCCGAGGCGCGGGCCGCCCTGCGCTGGATCGACACCTACGCCGACCTGCAGGGCAACGGCTACATCGCCTACCAGCGACGCAATGAGAAGACCGGCCTGGAGAACCAGTGCTGGAAGGACTCGTGGGACTCCATCTCCTACCGGGACGGCCGGCTCCCCGGGTACCCGCGAGCCACGTGCGAGCTGCAGGGGTACGCGTACGACGCGAAGGTCCGGGCGGCACGGCTCGCGCGGCGCTTCTGGGACGACCCGGCATACGCCGACGAGCTCGAGCGCCAGGCCGCCGACCTCAAGGCCCGCTTCGACCGCGACTTCTGGGTCGAGGACGGGGAGTACTACGCCCTGGCACTGGATGCCGACGGTGCGCGCGTCGACGCGCTGTCCTCGAACATCGGCCACCTGCTGTGGAGCGGGATCGTCGACGAGGACAAGGCCCCGACCATCGCGGCACACCTGCTCGGTCCCCGGCTGTTCTCCGGCTGGGGCATCCGCACGCTGGCCGACGACCAGGCGCGCTACAACCCGATCGGCTACCACGTGGGCACCGTCTGGCCGTTCGACAACTCCTTCATCGCGTGGGGGCTGCGCCGCTACGGCTTCAAGGCCGAGGCCGCGCGGGTCGCCGCCGGGGTCCTCGACTCTGCCGAGTTCTTCGACGGCCGACTGCCCGAGGCGTTCGGCGGGTACGAGCGCTCGCTCACCGGCTACCCGGTCCAGTACCCGACGGCGTGCAGCCCGCAGGCCTGGTCCACCGGGGCGCCCCTGCTGTTCCTGCGGACCATGCTCGGTCTCGACGCGGTCGGCGAGCACCTCATCGTCGACCCCGCCGTGCCCGAGTCGTTCGGACGCATCGAGCTGCTCGACATCCCGGGCCGGTGGGGCCGTATCGACGCCTTCGGCCGGGGGCTGGTCGACGTCGACCCCGATAGGTAAATCCCGAGCGATAGATCCCGAGAGGCTGATCCCTGGAGGCAGCACTCCGCGGAATTCCGGAGATCACTTCTCGAAAGCGCCTGCCCAAAGAAACGGCGCGGCATATCTTTGGCAAACAACGGTGTCCCGCGCACAATGCGCGGGCCCTCGCCGGAAATCACGCTTGATGCCGACACCCGGAAGTGATGCCAATGCGATCCTGGATCCCAGTCTCCGCGGCGGCGTTGGTCGCCGCGTCCATTCTCACCGCGCCTGCGACAACGGCGACGGCCACCACGACGTCGACCGCGCCCTGCGGCGGAACAGCACAGGGAACGGCCCCGACGACGTGGGACCACGTCACCTTGATCATGTTCGAGAACAAGCCGCTGAAGAAGATCATCGGCAACACGGCCGACGCGCCATACATCAACTCGATCGCCAAGGCGTGCAGCTACGCCACCAACGACCAGTCCCTGTCGACCACCAGCCTGGCGAACTACGTCGCGCTCACGTCGGGCTACACCGGCTGCGACAAGGCCGACACCAACGGGGTCTGCACCCATCAGCTGCCGATCACGGCGAACAAGCCTCCGAGCTCGTGGCCGCAGGCCTCCAAGAGCATCTTCGAGCTGATGGACACGCCACAGCCGGGCAGTGCCGTGGAGTGGGCGGAGGACAGCCAGGGGAACTGCTACACCGGCGGTGCCGGCCTGTTCACGGTGACGCACACGCCCTTCCCGTACTTCACCCGGACGCAGAAGACCCTGTGCCCGCAGTACGCAAAGCCCTTCCCTGCCAACAACGCCGACGTGCTGTCCGCCAGGTTCAACCTGGTGATCCCCAACAAGCAGCACATCATGCACCTCGTCCCGAACACCACGATCTCGCAACGCATCCAGAACGGTGACAACTGGCTCAAGGGCTACCTGCCGAGCCTGTTGAGCTCGCCCACGTACCAGGCCGGCCGCTCCGCCATCCTCATCACGTGGGACGAGGGCAACAACACCACCTTCACGGTGCCCCTGATCGTGATCACGCCCTACACCACTGCCGGTGGGGTCTCCTCGGTCGCCTACGACCACTACTCGGTCCTCAAGGGAATGGAGCAGATGGTCGGGCAGACACAGCTGCTCGGTCACGCGGGTGACGCAGGAAAGTCGTCCATTCGTGACGACACCCTTTTCCGGCTGAAGTAGACAGCTGCCATCTCGGGAGGGTTCTGGCATATCCACCAGAACGCAAGAAATGCCCGGAGACCGAAAGAACCAGACGTTTCGGGCAGAAAGGTTCTACACCTGAGAATCGACTCCGGTCGACGACATTCACCCTGACGCATCGGCTCCGAATCACGGGCAGATGAACAATTGAATACTGCGCGGCAAGGGCCTAGCGGTGTGCGCATTTCTCCTCGCCGGGATGCTGCACGGGGAGAACACCTCCGAGGGCGCGCCGGGACGGCGCCGGCCGAAGCGCGAGCCGACGCCGTCTCGTGGCTCACATGAGGTGGCTCAGACCACTCAGACCACTCA
>DASTGF010000217.1:0-9079 GCA_035719255.1 Microlunatus sp.
CACCCTCACACTGGCATGGTTTGGCAGCGAGCGCGACTGCCGCAACCGCCAATGGAGCCGCCATGAAGAACGTGAGTGTATAGCGTTGCCCACCCGAGACCGGGCCTGCCAGGAGGGTGAGCAACAAGGCGCCGGCTGGAACGAAGATGGCGAGCGCAGAGGTCTTACGCTGCCGAGCCACCAAGACGGCGCTGACCAACCAGAGCCAGCAGATTGGCCCGGGCGACATGGCCAGTCCGAGGATAGGTATCTTCCTGTAACCGTCATCGGACAGGCCTCTTGCGTAGCTTTGTGTGGGAATGAGCGACTTCGACTCAATCCAGGATGCGATACCAGTGGTCGGTTTTCCAGACGGGATGTTGAGGTGAACCGTTCGAACGTCATTCACCGACCACCTCATGAATCCGTCATACGAAGGCCCTTCCGGATCCCAGTAGCCGACCGTGTTGGCTAGCGTCGCGGCGATCGCGGTCTTCGGGTATGTTGTCGCGATTCGGGCCCAGCCAGTGAGAAACTGCGCGGTGCTATGGTCTTTCCAGGACTTCCGGGCCTGCAGTTTTATTGGATCACTCAGTCCTGGGACGTAGTGCTTCCCAAGTTGGTGCGGAGGCATCCCCGCAAACATCTTCCTCATGAAGTCGGTATCGGCGGCTGATAATTGCCCAGAGTGGTACTTGGCGATGCGCCCAAGTTGCTGGATTGGAACCGAGAACGTCTCCTCAGCCGGGCCCGGTCGAACCTTCAAGGCCGCATAGACCGGCCCCACGTACAGTCCGAACGCGACAGCCAGAACCGCCGTGATGACCACGATGCGCCTCCACAGGTGGCGCAGTGGGAGCAGGATAACCGGCAACGTCAGTGCCAGGACGTGTACGCCGTTGTTCCGCGTTGCGAATACGAAGAGGCCCGCAATCGTCAGCGTAATCCACGGCCAGAGTCTGCGCGCCTCGGAGCCTTTCCCAAAAGACAGTTCACCGAGACACACCATGAAGACCACCATTGCGATCGAGAACGGAGCGTCCTTGGCCAAGGTCACGCTGTAATAGCCGAAGAGAGGCAACAAGACGATCCAGGCCAGTCCGGCGATCCACACACGCCGAGGAACGCCCCAAGCGGCCATGCGAGCCAGCATGAAAGTAAAGGCGCCTGAGCTTGCCACAATCAAGGAGACTGACCCAATGGCGACACCGCCGGCGTCACCCCACCGCAAGTGCGTTCCGAACCAGTCGGCGACGGCAATCAGCATCGAGGCGCCGACGGGCTCATAGCTTTCCCAGGGCCCAATGCCGCGCGCGTAGGAGTAGCTGCGGAAGGTGTCGAATGCGACGATCCCAGGCCAGTAGATGACCAGATATGGGAGTCGGGACAAGACGAGGGCGCCGAAGATGGCGAGCCAGCACTTCCACCGTGAGCCTGGGCGCACGGAGCACATGGCAGCAAGGAAGCGTTGCAGAAGTCCGGGTCCCCGATCGTCGGAGTCCGCACGTGATCGTCCATTGGCAAGAGCGTCGATGGCGGCAATCAACGCCGCGGAGCTACAGGTGACCATCCATGCCGTGCCTAGCCAGTGCACGACGGTCCACGCGCGGTTCGGTCGAGCCAACAGTGGACGGATCAACGCGTCGAATTGGCGCAGAGACATGCCGACCGATTGGGCCGAGGCGAAGACGACGCCGATGACGATTGCCCAACGCCACACCGAGATCGAGCACTGGCGAAGAGTCCATAACCCGCAGGCTGTGAAGGCCGCAACGACGACAACCGCGGAGATGCCCGAACCATGCAGGGAGGAGAGCAGCGGCCCAGGTCCAGCGTCCGCGTAAACCGTCAACGCCGCGATGAGTGCGCCAAGTACGGCCGCCGACGGTAGAAGTCGTCGGGATGCCGCGCTGGACGAGATCACCGAAGCACTATAGGTGCGAGATGGCCTGGTACCACGGTTCGCCGCTCGTGGTCACACCCGCCCATATCGGCCCGGCTACCTCACCCGAATGCAGAACCGCGGGGTGCCACCGCCGCTGATCAGGCTGTGGGCCCGAGGCTCGATGCCCGCGACTCAAGCCCACTCATCCCGCCCAGCGGTGGAGGTCGCGGGAGATATGCAGACAGGGCCCCGCACTCCGAGGAGTCCGGGGCCCTGCGTGTGGTTCAGGCCGAGGCGAAGGTCACTTGATGATCTTCGTGACGCGGCCGGCGCCGACGGTCCGGCCACCCTCGCGGATGGCGAACTTCAGCTCCTCCTCCATGGCGATCGGCTGGATGAGCTGCACGGTCATGTCGGTGTTGTCACCGGGCATCACCATGTCGGTGCCCTCCGGCAGGTTCACCACACCGGTCACGTCGGTGGTGCGGAAGTAGAACTGCGGGCGGTAGTTATTGAAGAACGGCGTGTGACGGCCGCCCTCCTCCTTGCTCAGGATGTAGACACGAGCCTGGAACTCGGTGTGCGGGGTCGTGGTGCCCGGCTTGATGATGACCATGCCGCGCTCGACATCCTCGCGCTTGGTGCCACGGAGCAGCAGACCGACGTTCTCACCTGCCTGACCCTCATCGAGCAGCTTGCGGAACATCTCGACACCGGTGACGGTGGTGGTCTGCTTGGCGTCGCGGATGCCGATGATGTCGACGGTCTCGTTGACCTTGATGACACCGCGCTCGATACGACCGGTGACGACCGTGCCACGACCGGTAATGGTGAAGACGTCCTCGACGGGCATCAGGAACGGCTTGTCGATCTCGCGCTCCGGCTGCGGGATGTGCTCGTCGACGGCGTCCATCAGCTCCATGATGGCCTCGCCCCACTTGGCGTCACCGTTCAGCGCCGGGAAGGCGGCCACGCGCACGACCGGGGTGTCGTCGCCCGGGAACTCGTACTCGCTGAGCAGCTCGCGGACCTCGAGCTCGACGAGCTCCAGGATCTCCTCGTCGTCGACCATGTCGCACTTGTTGAGCGCCACGACGATGGCCGGCACGCCGACCTGACGGGCGAGCAGGACGTGCTCACGGGTCTGCGGCATCGGGCCGTCGGTGGCGGCCACCACCAGGATCGCGCCGTCCATCTGGGCCGCACCGGTGATCATGTTCTTGATGTAGTCGGCGTGCCCGGGGCAGTCGACGTGAGCGTAGTGACGCTTCTCGGTCTGGTACTCGACGTGCGCGATCGAGATGGTGATACCGCGCTGCCGCTCCTCGGGCGCCTTGTCGATCTGGTCGAACGCAGAGACGGCGTTCAACGTCGGGTACTTGTCGTGCAGCACCTTGGTGATCGCCGCGGTCAACGTGGTCTTGCCGTGGTCGATGTGCCCGATGGTGCCGATGTTGACGTGCGGCTTGGTCCGCTCGAACTTGGCCTTGGCCACTGAGGCTCCTTTGAGGATGATTGCCACGCGATCGCGGGGCGTTGCTTGATTGTGCCGGTTTGGTCCGGAAGTAGTTTACGGACGCGGGTTCGCCCGTCAATTCTGGTGGTCGGGGGGCGAAGCCCCGGGCTCAGGATCGGGGCGGGGCCCCGGGGCGACTACTCGCCCCGGGACTTCTGGATGATCTCGTCGCTCACGCTCTTGGGCGTCTCGGCGTAGGAGTGGAACTCCATCGAGTACGACGCCTGGCCCGAGGTCTTCGACCGCAGGTCGCCGACGTAACCAAACATCTCCGAGAGGGGCACCAGGGCCTCGATCACCTTGTTGCCGTGCAGGTCATTCATCGCCTGGACCTGACCACGGCGGGAGTTCAGGTCACCGATGACCGTGCCGAGGTAATCCTCGGGGGTGGTCACCTCCACGGCCATCACCGGCTCCAGCAGCGCCGGATCGGCGCGGCGGGCCGCCTCCTTGAAGGCCATCGAGCCGGCGATCTTGAAGGCGAGTTCGGAGGAGTCGACGTCGTGGTAGGCGCCGTCGGTCAGGGTGACCTTGAAGTCCTCCATCGGATAGCCGGCCAGGATGCCGAACTGCATGGCTTCCTGGATGCCCTCGTCGACCGCCGGGATGTATTCCTTGGGGATACGGCCACCGGTGATGGCGTTGACGAACTCGTAGCCCGAGCCCGGCTCCAACGGCTCCAGGTCGATGATGACCCGGCCGTACTGACCCGAACCACCCGACTGCTTCTTGTGGGTGTATTCGACCTTCTCCACCTTCCGGCGCAGCGTCTCGCGATAGGCCACCTGCGGCTTGCCGATGTTGGCCTCGACCCGGAACTCGCGCTTCATGCGGTCGATCAGCACCTCCAGGTGCAGCTCGCCCATGCCGGCGATGATGGTCTGCCCGGTCTCCTCGTCGGTGTGCACCCGGAAGGTCGGGTCCTCCTCGGCGAGCCGCTGGATGGCGGTGGACAGCTTCTCCTGGTCGGACTTCGTCTTCGGCTCGATGGCCTGCTCGATGACCGGAGCGGGGAAGTCCATCGACTCCAGCTGGACCGGCTGCGACATGTCGGACAGCGTCTCGCCGGTGGTCGTGTCCTTCAGACCCATCACGGCCACGATCTGGCCCGCGCCGACCGAGGCGATCTCCTGCCGCTTGTTGGCGTGCATCTGGTAGATCTTGCCGATCCGCTCACGGCGACCCTTGGTCACATTGAGCACGGTCGATCCTGCCTCCAACCGACCCGAGTAGAGCCGGATGTAGGTGAGGCGGCCCAGGTGCGGATCGGCCGCGATCTTGAACGCCAGGGCCGCGAACGGATCCTTCTCGTTCGGGTGACGCTCGATGATGACCGACTCGTCGCCCGGCTTGAAGCCGTTGATCGCCGGCACGTCCACCGGGGACGGCAGGTAGGCGATGACCGCGTCGAGCAGCGGTTGCACGCCCTTGTTCTTGAAGGCGCTGCCGCACAACACGGCGGTGATCTTGGACGACAGGACGCCCTGACGGACAGCCCGCTCCAGCATCTGGGGAGTGACCGACTCCTCGTCGAGGACGTAGGTCTCCATCAGCTCTTCGTCGAAGTCGGCGACGAGCTCGATCAGCGCGTGGTGCGCCACGCGCGCCTGGTCGGCCATGGCGGCCGGGATCTCCTCGACCGTGTAGTCCTCCCCGATCGTCGTCTCGCCGCGCCAGGTCAGCGCCCGCATCCGGATCAGGTCGACGACGCCGATGAAGTCGGCCTCGGCACCGATCGGGAGCTGCAACACCGCCGGAACCGCGTTCAGCCGGTTCTTGATGGTGGCGACGCAGAAGTCGAAGCTGGCACCGGTGCGGTCCAGCTTGTTGACGAAGCAGATGCGCGGCACACGGTAACGGTCCGCCTGGCGCCACACGGTCTGTGACTGCGGCTCCACGCCGGCCACCCCGTCGAACACGGCGACGGCGCCATCGAGGACGCGGAGCGAGCGCTCCACCTCGACGGTGAAGTCGACGTGCCCCGGGGTGTCGATGATGTTGATCTGGTGGTTCTTCCAGTGGCAGGTGGTCGCGGCGGAGGTGATGGTGATCCCCCGCTCCTGCTCCTGTTCCATCCAGTCCATGGTTGCCGCGCCCTCGTGGACCTCACCGATCTTGTAGTTGATGCCGGTGTAGAAGAGGATGCGCTCGGTCGTCGTGGTCTTGCCCGCGTCGATGTGGGCCATGATCCCGATATTCCGGACCTTGGACAGGTCGGTGATGATGTCGACAGCCATCTGGCGGCCTCAAACCTCTCGAAGTGCGGCGACGGGGCGCGTCACCAGCGGTAGTGGGCGAAGGCCCGGTTGGCCTCGGCCATCTTGTGGGTGTCCTCACGACGCTTCACAGCGGCGCCCAGACCGTTCGACGCGTCGAGAATCTCGTTCATCAGCCGCTCGGTCATGGTCTTCTCGCGGCGGGCGCGGGCGAAGTGCACGAGCCAGCGCAGCGCCAGGGTGTTGGCGCGGGGCGGCTTCACCTCGACCGGGACCTGGTACGTCGCACCACCGACACGGCGGCTCTTGACCTCCAGCGACGGCTTGACGTTGTCGAGCGCACGCTTCAGCGTCTGCACCGGGTCGACACCGGTCTTGGTCCGGGTGCCTTCCATCGCGGTGTAGACGATGTGCTGGGCGACCGTCTTCTTACCGTCCAGCAAGATCTTGCTGACGAGCTGGCTCACCACCGGCGACCCGTAGACCGGGTCGACCATTACCGGACGCTTCGGCGCCGGTCCCTTGCGCGGCATTACTTCTCCTTCTTCGCGCCGTACTTGCTGCGCGCCTGCTTGCGGTTCTTCACACCCTGGGTGTCGAGCGTCCCGCGGATGATCTTGTAACGGACGCCGGGGAGGTCCTTCACACGACCACCACGGACGAGCACCATCGAGTGCTCCTGGAGGTTGTGGCCGACACCGGGGATGTACGCGGTGACCTCGACGGAGGACGACAGGCGGACACGTGCCACCTTGCGCAGGGCGGAGTTCGGCTTCTTCGGCGTGGTCGTATAGACCCGCGTGCAGACGCCTCGCCGCTGCGGGGAGTCCTTGAGCGCCGGCGTCTTGGTCTTGCTCACCTTGTCCGCGCGGCCCTTTCGGACCAACTGCTGAATCGTGGGCACCGCGTTGTTCTCTTTCCTTCGTGACAGCTGTGTGGTGGCGCGAACCACCGTCGCGGGGGGTCAACCCCGATCCGGAGGATCACCGTGCGAGCACGGGCCGCGCCGGCAGACTGATCACAGCCGCCTAGCCGCAGGCACGCGCAAGGAGTCGGGCAAGCCCGAACACAAGGATCTAGGTTATCCGGTCACCGAAGTCCGGTCAAAAGTGCACCGTCGAGGGGCCGAGACCGCGCACCGTACGGTCAGTCGAGTTCGACCAAACGGCCGGCGTGCACCGACTCGCGGATCTCGGGATCAAGGTCGTCCCCGGCCTCGAGCAACGACGGCAACAGGTCGCGCCGGGTGGTCGTCGCCAGGAAGACCAGCGACACGGTGACGTCGTGATCGGGCCGGTGGACCACCTCCACGGGGTCGCCCGAGCGGATCACACCCGGCTCCACCACCCGCAGATAGGCGCCTGGGCGTCCCTCGGCGGTGAACGACTTGGCCCAACCCGGCTCCCCCATCCAGCCGCGGAAGGTGGCACACGGGATCCGCGGCGTGGTCACCTGCAGCACCAGGTCGGCCCCGACCCGCCAGCGCTCCCCGACCCGCGCCCGGTTGACCTCCAGGCCGAGCGTGGTCAGGTTCTCGCCGAAGTAACCGTTGGGGAGCGTTCGCCCCAGCCGACGCTCCCAGGCGTCCAGATCCTCGCGCTGGAAGGCGTACACCGCCTGGTCGTCGCCGCCATGGTGCTTGCCGTCGCCGATGAAATCTCCGACCAGACCGCTGCCGAGGCCGGTGGTCTTCGGTCCGGGCGCGCGCACCTCGACCGGCCCCTGGGCCGGCACCTTGCCGATACCGGTCCGCTTGGCGTGCTTGTACGGGTTGGCGACCGGCCGCCCGACGTTCACCGTGTCGATCACTGCCACCCGCTCAGGCTACGCGCGGCGATCCGGCCGGTGCTTCATCCCGCGGTCATCCTGAAGTCGTACGCCCTCGGCAGCGGCCGGTCGCCGAACACCGCGGCCCAGACCGCCTCCAGCGTCTCCCCCTCGCGCAGGTCGGGGACCTCCAGGCCCGCCTCCAGGATCGACCGGGCCTGGTCCACCCGTCCGCAGGCCACCAGAGCCCGGCAGCGCTGCAGCCGGATCCGGCCGTGCCGGGCGAGCTGCGGCGGGCACGCGTCAAGGCAGGCCAGACACTCCTCGGCCAGGCCGCCCGCCAGCAGGTGCTCCGCCGCCTCCGTAAGCAGGGGCAGGTTGCCGGGCTCCAGACGTACGGCCTCGCGGTAGTGCGCCGCCGCCGTGCCGGAATCGCCGCGGGTCGCCGCCAGCACGGCGAGCCCCCGCCGAGCCGATGCCGACGGCCGGGCCCGCAGTGAGGCGCGGTAATGCTCCTCGGCGGTCACCGGATCGCCCGCCGCGTGGGCGTGGATGCCCGCGGCCAGCCGGGTCCACCACCCGTCGGGCGCGGCCAGCAGCACCGGTTTCCAGCGCGCTGAGGTCGGCGGGATCGGGAGCTCGACACCGGCGGCGTCCTGGTCGATCCGGCCCGCGCTGAGCAGACCGTGCAGATGATGCAGACCGTCCTCGATCGGTTCGAACGGCGTTCCGGAGACATGGTCGGGACCCAGCCCCCGCAGCGCCAGCTCGACCCATCCGGCGCTCGATCCACGAGCCAGGACCCGATCCGGCGCCCGGTCGGCGACCTCGGCACGCCACCAGTCCCGCCAGGCGATCAGCTCGCCGACCGGCAGGGCTTCCTCCAGGCCCCTCCCGAGGTGCTCGGTCGCGCCGGCCCAGCCGGCATGCGCGACGGCCGGATCGCTCTTGATGGGCAGATACGCCTCGGCCCAGCAGATCTCCGAGGCGCCGGCCAACCGGCGGTGCTCGAGCTGGGTCGTGGCCAGCCCGGCCTGGATCTCCAGATAGTGCCGGTCCGGTCCGTTCAGCCACTCCTGCCACCGCTGGCCGCCGGATCCGCGTCCCCAGAGGAAGAACTTGCGCCCGCGCAACGGGTCGGTCGAGGTCTGCAGCAGCCCAGTCCCGTCCGCACCGATCGCCGCAACCCAGGCCCGCCGCCGTGCCGGGATCTGGAAGAAGTAGTCCGCCGCCGCGGTGGCGGCAGCGGGATAGCTGGCATCGACGCCGGCACGATCCGGGTGCGGGATGCCGACCGAGGTCAGCGAGCCGTCGTACACGGTCCGCCAGGCGCGGTCCGCCGGCGCCAGCACCCGGGTGCCCGGCTCCTCCGGTACGGCGATGTTGGTCCACCAATACAGGGGCTTGGTCTCGGGGTCGAGGTTGCGGACCCGGACGAACGCGAGCAGCGCCGGTCGCCCCGCGGCCAGCAACAGATCGACGGAAAACACCAGGTCTCGGGTCCGTTCCCACTCCCAGAGCCGCAGCAGCGGTCCCCGATCGGTCTCCAACCGGGCCGCGAAGACCGGCCGGCTGGTGGTCGCGCTGTGCCCGGTGGAGCCGAGATTCCACTCGATCCCGCCCGCGCACCATGCGTCGGTGAGCGCGAAGTTGGCGTACTGGAGGCGATCGTTGGCGAACACCAGGTCGCGGCCGGTGCGGAGATCACGCAACGAC
>DASTGF010000218.1:0-2895 GCA_035719255.1 Microlunatus sp.
TGACAACCCGCGGAATGAGCGCTAGATGCCGGCGTAGGAGTGGAGGCCGGACACCAGCAGGTTGATGCCGACGAAGTTGAACCAGAACGACGCCAGACCGATGATCGAGATCACCGCGGCCCGGGTGCCCCGCCAACCGGCGGTCGAGCGGGCGTGCAGATAGCAGGCGTAAATCACCCAGGTGACCAGGGCCCAGGTCTCCTTGGGGTCCCAGCCCCAGTAGCGACCCCAGGCGTACTCCGCCCAGATCGAACCCGCGGCGACGGTGAAGGTCCACAGCGGGAACGCGAAGGCGTTGAACCGGTACGCGATCGCGTCGATCCGCCGGGACTCGGGCAGTTTGGCCAGATAGCCGCGGACGCTGCCTCGCTGCTCGGCCCGTTTCTTCACCAGGTAGAGGATCGACGCCAGCCCGCCGATGTTGAAGGCCGCGCCGGAGATCGCCGCCGCGACGATGTGGATCAGGAACCAGACCGAGTGCAGGGCCGGCACGAGGGGCGCGACGGCGACGTAGAACACCGTCACGGCCAGGCCGTTGCCGATGGTGGCCAGCAGGGTCACCGGCAGACCGAGCCAGCGCATCCCCCACTTGGCCAGCACGACCAGATAGGCCCCGACGATGAAAACCATCGCGCTGATCGTGAACTCGAACATGTTGCCCCAGGGGGCCCGGCCCGCGGCAAGTCCCCGCAGCACGACTCCGGCGACACTGAGGAGGAAGCCCAGCACCGTGAGCATCACGCCGATCCGGCCGAAGAGGTCCACGCGGACCGCCGCCTGAGCCGGAACCTCTCCCGATGTGTCCGCCGTGGCCGGACGGCTCGCGGACGAGGAGTCTTCGGCCCGATCCGCCCCGACGGCGACCAGCACGGGCCGCTCAGCCGCCGCTCCCACCGGCACCTTGCGCGCCGCCGCCCACTCGGCGGTGTGGGCCAGCATCGCCGCGGCGTAGATCACGACCGAGCTGACCAGCGCCAGGCTGGAGTAGTACGCGTAGTTCATGGGCGCTCTCCTGGGGCACTCCCGCCGCCGGACAACCGGTCGGCGAGATCCGTCATGTCTTCGGTCAAGCCGGCCCGGGCGTCCGCCCGATCCAGCCCGCCGATCTCCACCACCCTAGATCCGCCCGGCCCGCTGCGCACTCGCACCCAGACCCGCCGGGGCCGGACGAACAGCGACAGGCACAGACCGGCCACCGCGATGGCGATGGCCGCCAGCGCGATCGGCATGCCCGGGGTGTCCCCGATCTGGAGCTTGATCCAGCGATCCCAGCCGTCCATCGTCACCGAACCCAGTCCATCCGGCAGCTGGTAGGTGTCGCCCGGCTGCAAGGCGAACCGCAGCGGCTGGCCGGTGGACTTCTTGGACTGGGTGAGCCCGGTGGTGTCGAGGCTGTAGACGCTCTCCGGCCGTCCGGTCTCGGTCTTGGGGCCGCCGGACCAGATGTCCAGCAGCAACGCGGGGTTCAGCGCATCGGGGAACGCCGACACCGGCGCGGCGTCGTTGCCCGTGACCACTGCGGTCGGCAGGAACAGGCCCTGGAACGCCAACCGCTTCGGCTGGGCGTCCGGCGCCTTGATCACACCGGCGGACATGAAGTTGCCGTCCTGCGGGAGGAACACCACCGGACCGGAGAACGCGACGTTGCCGTTGCCATCGCGGACGGTCACCCGGGGGGCGTAGCCGTGGGCGATCAGGTGCACCGACGTGCCACCGATCTGCAGCGGATGGTTCACCTCGAGAGTCTCCTCTTTCGGTGCTCCGTCGCCCTGACGGACCTCGACATCGGCACGGAACAGCCGGGCGGCACCGCGCTGAACCGGTCCGGTCTCGAACTTGACGTCGAAGTTCTTCACCAGCACGGTGAAGGGGGTGAGTGAGCGCTCGGTGAAGGCGGCCCCGGCGGTGAGGTCGTCGTACTGGGTCAGCGTGTTGGAGAAGCCTTGGCCGACCACCACGACACTGGTACCGCGGAAGCCGAGCAGGCCGTTGATCGCGACGCCCAGCAGCAACACCAACAGGCTGAGGTGGAACACAAGGTTGCCGGCCTCGCGCAGATAGCCCCGCTCCGCGGACACCGAGTCATCGCGACGTACGACCCGGTAGCGCGCCGCCTTCAGTTCCTCGCCCGCCCGATCCAGCACCGCACGATCCAGCACCGCACGATCCAGCACCGCTCGGTCGGCACCGTCGGCCGGTTGGTCGCTCAGGTCACGGATCTCGTACGCCGGTAGCCGGGACAGGTTGCGCGGCGTCCGCGGCGGCTCGGCTCGGAGTGCCTTCGCGTATACCGCGATCCGGGGGATGATGCAGCCGACGAGGGAGACGAACAGCAGCAGATAGATCGCCGAGAACCACGGCGAGGAATAGACGTTGAACATCCCGATCGTGTCGTAGGCCGGGCCGAGCACTGGGTGGGCGGTGATGAAGTCCTCGACCCGGATCGGGGAGATCTTGCGCTGCGGTACCAGCGAGCCGGGGATGGCGGCCAGGGCGAGCAGGAACAGCAGTACCAGCGCCGTCCGCATGGAGGTGAGCTGGGTCCAGACGAAGCGCAACCCGCCGCGCCAACCGATGGCTCCCGCGTCATCGCTGGTCCGTGACGGCGGTACGTCGGCGCCGGGAGCGGGCTTGGTCGGGGTCTCGGTGCTGGTCATCTCAGATCACCGGGACGAATCCGGCCGCGAACTGGCGCAGCATGGCCATCAGCCGGTCCCACAGGCCGGTGACGAGCAGCAGGCCGACGATCACCATGAAGAATCCTCCGAACCGCAGCACCCACACCTGGTGTCGCCGCACGAAGCCGACCGTCCGGGCCATCGTCGTGTATGCGAGCCCGGCCACGATGAACGGCAGGCCCAGGCCGAGGGTGAAGACGAACATCAAGACCATGCC
>DASTGF010000219.1:0-3376 GCA_035719255.1 Microlunatus sp.
GCCTCACGTGAATGGCAGTCTGCAGCCCGCGGCCCCGCCTGATCGTCGGCTGGAGGTTCGAGTCGGTGGCGTCAGCGCTTGGGCTCGCGACCGCCGTGTTGTGCCAGCGCGTAGAAGGTGAGCACGGCAATGCCGATGTAGGTCATCGACCAGATCGGGTAGTAGGGCATCCAGGTCACCGCGCTGAGTGCGCCGACGGTGGCCGCGATGTAGCCCACCCACCGGGCGAACTGGGATCGCACGAGGATCATGAAGCTTGCGGCGAGCAGGACCAGGCCCACAATGAGGTACACCCATGCGTAGGTTGTCAGGTTCGAGCCGAGCACCGCGTCTTGGAGCTGCTCTGGGAGAGCGCCGTTGTAGGCGAATGCCCAGAATGCGTCCACGAGTCGCATCAGGCCAGCGAGTCCCAGTACGGTCCCGGCAAAGAAGAGCCAGCCGGATCCTGCCAGGTCCTCTCCGTAGGAACCCTGGGTGTAGTCCCCCTGTGAAGGTACGTTCGGCGCTGTCATGTGACCCTCCTGTCACGAGCGAGCGAACTCGTCCCGACTGCCTCAGCATGAGCGCAGCTTGGCCGCCGTCTGTAGAGACATTGGTCCTGAGTGAAAGGTCCTCGCCTCACGGTCATCGGCGTGAGAGCGCGCCGGACAGCAGCATGTGAGGGCGATTATCTGAACTCGGTGAGGGACAGAACGTTTCCGTCGGGATCGGTGAACCACGCGATGCGATCGCCATTCGGGGTTGTCCACACACCATGAGCGTCCTGCTCCATCCCGTCGTATAACGCGAAGGCAACGCCGCGAGATTCGAGCCCGCTGACGACCTCGCTCATATCTGTGACCCGCCAACCGAGCACTGTGTAGCCGGGGTGGGCTACCTCGGCTACGGCGGTGATGCGCAGCATCGTTCCGTGAGCGTCGAACACGCATGCATAGGCGTTCTCGTCGACGACGGACAGTCCAAGAGTGGCTTCATAGAAGGACCGTGCCCTGGGCAAGTCGGTTGTGGGCGCAAATGCGATGACGTCGCTCGTTGCTAGCACGGCGGCCCCTCAGCGTTGACGACAGGCGGACAGTTCAGTGTGTCGCACAGGCGGAGCGATACGTCCTCATGTCGGTGTGAGCAACCCTGACAGCGGCATGAGCGGGCACGGCGTTCCCTTTGTGAGGACCTGTCCGATACATCTGGAAGGCTGGGCCGACCAGGAGAGTGAGGAGGTGGAATCCTGACCGATCGTCCAGACTTCCCGCCAGTGCTCGACACCCTCGCGACTGAGATCATCGACCACCTCGGTGGATCACTGGTCAGCCTCTACCTCTACGGGTCACTCGTGGTGGGCGACTTCGACGCCCAGCGAAGTGACATCGACCTGCTCGCCGTTACCCGCGACCTGCTTCGATCTGAGACCGAAACTGCCATCGCGCATATGCACGACTCCCAGGTCCATCGGTATCCGGAGTGGCGGGACCGAATGGAGGTCGGCTACTTCCCGTTGGCTGTGATCCGTGACTTTGAGGAGCCGTTGGGAGATGTGCACCGAATCAGCCCTGGGGAGCCCTTCCATCGAACCCCCGCGCTGCCGCATTGGCTGACCGACCTGTACTCCGTGCAAGAGCACGGCTACGTGTTGTACGGCCCGCCGGTCGCCGACGTCCTGCCAACTATCTCGCCGAGCCGCTTTCGAGCCACGATCCAGGGAGTCGTTGGCGAATGGCGCGAGTGGGTCCTCGGCGTACAAGAACAGCGGCACCAGGCGTACGTCCGGCTCACGATGTTCCGCAGCCTCTACGGCTTCCGGTACGCACGTCAGACCTCGAAGGTCGCTGCCGCGCACTGGTTCGCGACGCAGTTCCCCGAGTGGAGCCGCGACGCAGAGCAGGCGGTCGAGTGGCGTCAACGTGACAGCGCCACCGTCGACCCATCCAGCGCGCAGCGGACGGTGGAACTCGTGCACCTGGTCTACGACCTCACGTGCAAGTGACTCGCCCGCACATCGGCTGAGCGGACGCCCGGACAGCGGCATGAGAGTGCGTCGCTAGGGTCGAGTCGTGACCACTCGTCCTGAGATCGTCTGCATCTGTGGGTCGGCGAAGTTCATAGCCGAGATGCGCGCTGCGAACCGTGACCTGACCTTCTCTGGAGCCATCGTCGTCGCCCCCAGCGAGGCGGACGAGTCGCCCACTCTGGAGCAGAAGGCTGTCCTGGACGCCCTTCACCTGCGCAAGATCGACCTGGCGGACCGGGTCTTGATCGTCAACCCAGGCGGGTACGTCGGAGAGTCGACGCGTCGGGAGATCGCCTACGCCCAAGCGGCCGGCAAGCCAGTCACCTTCACTGATCCCCTCTGACGACTCGGGCACGCTCATCGCCATGTGACGGCGGTTCTGGTGGGTGCCGACAGCCGGCGAAAAGACTCATAACGGCTAGCCTCTGGCGACCAACAAAGCTTCCCGACGACGCCCGCGTGGTGTTGGAGGAGCTGATCACGGAAACCGGGCGTTGACTTGCCAATCGGGATGGACAACGGCACCCGGCTCACCGCAAACGCGATGCGCCGGCTCGCGGCTCATCTCCTTGACGCGGCCGCGTTCATCGAATCCTGCTTGCTTGGCGGAACGGCTTCTGCGAGTCCTTGGACGGCGGTTTCAGTCCCCCACCCGGCCGGTGTCGTAGGCCCACATGGCGATCTCGACCCTGTTGCGGGCGCCGATCTTGGTCAGCAGGCTCGCGACGTGGGTCTTGGCGGTCGTCAGGCCGATGAAGAGGTCGGCGGCGATCTCGGAGTTCGTGCGGCCGCGGGCGACGAGCGCCAGCACCTCCTCCTCGCGGTCGGTGAGCGGCTCGATCGGTTGGGTACGTCGTTTCGAAGGTTCCCTGGCGGCCAGGGTGGACAGCAGCCGCCGGGTGATGTTGGGTGCGATCAGGGCATCGCCGGCGGCGGCGGCATGCACGGCCTGGACGAGCAGCTCCGGCCCGGCGTCCTTGAGTAGAAAGCCTCGGGCGCCGGCCCGAAGCGCGCCGTGGACGTACTCGTCGAGGTCGAACGTCGTGATCACCACCACCGCGATCGGGTTCGGGACGCCCCGCCCGGCGAGCAGCTCGGTGACCTGGATCCCGTCGAGCCCGGGCATCCGGATGTCGACCAGGCACACGTCGGGGTGGAGCCTACGCGCCAGCTCGACCGCGGCGTGGCCGTCGGCGGCCTGACCGACGACCTCGATGTCGGGCTGGGCGTCAAGGATCATGGAGAGACCGGTCCGCACCAGGTCTTGGTCGTCGGCCACCAGGACTCGCACCGTCATCTGCCTACCTCCGTCGGCAGCTCGGCGTCGACCGCCCACCCGCCCTCGGGCACCGGCCCGGCACGCAGCGTGCC
>DASTGF010000220.1:0-3589 GCA_035719255.1 Microlunatus sp.
ACTGTTCATCCTGTTGGAGATGGCCGGCGGCGCCCTGGTCGACATCGAGACCAACGTGAACATCCGCTACGGCTACGACATCCGCGGTGAGGTCGTCGGCGAGACCGGGACCGCCTCCCTGGGAGCGGGCGGGCCGATCACTGTGCGCCGCAACAACCTGGTGTCCGACCGGGTAGCCGCCGACTGGCGGGAGCGGTTCATCGGCGCCTATGACGTCGAATTCCAGGAGTGGATCGACGCGGTGCGCGACGGCGGCACCCTCGGCCCGAGCAGCTGGGACGGCTACGCCGCCGCGGTAGTCTCCGACGCCGCCGTCGAGGCCCTGCACACCGGCGAGCGGGTCGCCGTCGAACTCGGCGACAAACCCACCCTCTACACCTGACGTGCCGCGATTTCGGCGCCGGCTGGGAGCCGCCCTCGCCGGCGCACTCTTGGCCGGCGCGGTCGTCTCCTGCACCACCGCACAGGCGGCCAGGCCCACCTACCTGCTGCCCTGGCCGGCCGGCCAATCGTTCCGGGTGCTGCAGGGTCCGTTCCTCGCCGACGCCATCGGCGGCTGCACGTCCGGCTGTGCATCGCACGAGGACGACGACGGGCACTACGCCTGGGATTTCGCCCTGCCAGAAGGCACTCCGGTGGTGGCCGCCCGCGCCGGAACCGTCCGGCTGGTCGCCGGCAGCTGGAGCGCCGACCACTGTGGCGGCGTCGATTCGGTGCAGGATGCGCCAGCGGGCTATGTCGTCAACGAGAACATTGGAAACCAGGCCAATCTCGTGCTGATCGACCACGGCGACGGAACGTCGGCGCTGTACCTGCACCTGAGTGCGATCGATCCGATCATCGAGGACGCAGTGAAGACCGGCGGGGCGGTGACGGCGGGGGAGCGGTTGGGGTGGTCCGGGAGAACCGGAATGACTGGCTGTGTTCCGCATCTGCACTTCCAGGTGGAGAAGTCCGTGCGGGCGGACTGGTACACCGAGTCGGTGCCGATAGCATTCGCCGATGCCGACGTGTTGGCACAGAACGCCGACGGCGTCCCTGCGGAGGGAGACAACTATCGGTCCGACAATCGAACACCCACGACCCGGTAGCCCGACTCAGTTAACAAGTCTGCGGCTCGGCACTTCTTAGCTTAGCCCGAATTCACCGGACGGTGACAACGTCCGAAGCTCGATCCGTCACCGCTGCTTCTCGGCCACCATGAAAGGCGCCCACCATGCAAGCATCTCCGACCGGTCTTCCGCAACCTCGAACCCCCGATCCGATGGCGCCGGCACCTCTCCGGTGGGGGGTGGTCGGCCCCGGATGGATCGCCGAACGGTTCGTCGGTGCCGTCCAACGAAACACCCGGCAGAGGCTGCTCGCCGTCGGCTCCCGGAACCTTGGATCGGGTCGACCGCTTTGCGGCTCACGGAATCGAGCGTGCATACGGGTCCTACGAAGAGTTGCTGTCCGACCCGGACATCGACATCGTTTACATCGCAACACCCCACAACGCGCACTATCCGTGTGCCCGCCAGTCGATCATTGCCGGCAAGCACACCGTGGTCGAAAAGCCGCTGGCACTCAACGCAGCCCAAGCCGGAGAACTGGGAGATCTCGTCACCGCACGGGGCGTGTCGTTGATGGAAGTGCTGTGGAGCATGTTCCTGCCGAAATTCGACGTGATCCGCCGGCTTCTCGCCGACGGCGTGTTGGGTGACGTGCACACGGTGCTCGCCGATCACGGCGAGTTCTTCGCGCCTGGCCGTCGGATCCTGCGTCATAACCTGGCCGGCGGACCGATGCTCGATCTCGGCACCTACCCGGTGGCGTTCGCCGGATTCGTCCTCGGCCAACCGGAGGTCGTGCTGGCCATCGGGCAGCCGCATCCCGCGGTGGTGAACGGGCAGGTGTCGGCTTTCTCTCCACGGCAGGAGGAGCGCAGGCGGTTCTCAACACGACTGTCTTTAGCAATACACCGACCTCGGGTGTGATCGCCGGCACCGGCGCGACGCTGTCGATCGACGGGCCGTTCTACCAGCCCGGTGCGATGACGCTGACCTCTGTCCGCGGCGAGCGTTTGCTCTTCGATGACCCACCGCTGGGTCATGGGGGCCTGTTCTTCGAGGCGGCGGAGGCGGCCCGGTGCAGCGCGGACGGTCGGAGCGAGTCACCCCTGCGGACGATCGCGGATACAATCGCGACGTTGAGAGTGATGGACGAGATCCGCAGACAGATCGGCGACGTCTTCGCCGAGGAACGTTGAAGCCGGGAAGGTCCGCGGTGGGGACCAGCGCCAATCATGCTCGTCGGGTACGGCTCGACGACGTGGCGTCCGACGTGGGTGTTTCACCGGCCACCGTCTCCTTGGTTCTACGAGGCATGTCCGGGCCGAGCGCCGCAACCCGAGAACGCGTCCTGGAGGCGGCCGATCGACTCGGCTACCGACCGGACCGAGCAGCGAGCGCCCTGGCAAGTCGCCGTAACCGCACCCTCGGCGTCCTGATGGATGTGAGCAATCCCTTCCACGCCGAGCTCATCCTGGACCTTTATGACGCGGCCGAGAACTGCGGCTACAAGCTGGTGCTCAGCACTATCAATCGCCGCAACGATGAGCACAGTGCCATCGAGGCGCTGGTCGACTCCCGCTGCGAGGCGTTGATTCTGCTCGGACCCGAGAGTTCCGGAAAATTTCTGGATCGCCTCGGGCACCAGCTTCCGGTGGTGGTCATTGGACGGACCGTGGCCTCGGGTGTCGTCGACGTCGTGCGGACGGCCGACGACGAGGGTGTCCTGCGTGCCGTCGAATACCTCGTTGATCTCGGACATACCCGGATCGCGTACGCCAACGGACCCCGGGGGACAGTCTCGTCGCTGCGCCAAAAGGGATACGAGGACGCCATGCGTGGAGCAGGCCTCGGCGCCGAGATCTGCGCGCTCAAAGGTGGGCAAAATGAAGCCGATGGATCCCGAGTCGCCGCGCAGACGCTGGCCCGCTCCGGAGACCGACCAACCGCGCTGATCACGTTCAACGACCGCTGTGCCATTGGCCTGACCTACGCGCTCGCTCACCGCGGCCTTGATGTCCCAGATCAGATCTCCATCGTCGGATTCGACGACAGCCCCGTGGCCCGCCTGCCCCAAATCAACCTGACCACCGTGGCACAAGACGCTCGGGCCTTGGCGGACAACGCAATGCACGTGCTGGTTGACCGACTCGATCAGGACCGACGCGGTCGCCGCGAAGTGATCGTCACGCCTCATCTGATCGTCAGAGGAACGACGGGCCCACCGCCTAGGGTCTGATCCGCGAACCACATCGAGTTCGATCCGTCGGACGCGAGCCCCGGACCCGAGTCCGAGGTGTTCTTGCACTCAGGTGGTCTGGGTACCCAACGACGCCGTCGTGCAGCCGACCACGCCCCCTTTGATGTAGGAGGGCCTACCGGCGCCGCCCGCTACAACCCGGCTGGCCGACACGATCAGCAGCACCGACGGGAATCGTCGCCGTCGCGCTCGGGATGAACACACCCTTGGCGCCACCTTCGACCTGGTCGACCACGTCGACGACGGTCGAACCCGTGACATCTGCCTGCTCCAGCACCGA
>DASTGF010000221.1:0-11244 GCA_035719255.1 Microlunatus sp.
GCAGTCCAGACCCAGGGTGTTCTTGATCGAGTTGCAGGCGGCGTCGGCCCACGGCTTGTGGCCGCCGTCGCCGTTCACCGTGATGGTCAGCGGGCCACCCTTGTAGCCACCGGTCTCGGCGTAGAGCTTCTTGGCCTCGTCCGGGTTGTACTTGCAGTACTGGCCGCAGGCACCAGCCTTGAAGCCGTCGACCACCGGGGAGACCCAGCCGTCCAGCGGCGGGCGGGTGCCGTTGAAGATCTGCTTGTTGATGAGGTCGCGGTCGATGGCCATCGAGAGGGCCTGCCGCATCCGGATGTCCTTGAAGTTGTCGTCGATCGAGGAGAAGTCCGTCGCCGCGATCACGCCGGTGTCGCGGATGCCGTTGCGGTCCTGGAGCTCGGTCTTGTACAGGTCGCCGGTCAGCCGGTCGGTCGGGATGACGTCGGTGAAGTCGAGGTTGTTGGCCACCACGTCGTTGTAGGCCGCGCCGTCGTCGTTGTAGACCCGGAAGGTCACCTTGTCGACGCTCGGCTTGTACTTGCCCGAGTAGTCGGCGAACTTGGTCAGGACCGTCTCGGTGTCGGAGATGCTGTCGACCTGGAAGGGACCGGCGCCGATCGGCTTCTTGGCGAACGCCTCCGGATCCTTGAAGAAGGAGTCGGGCATCGGCGAGAACGCCGTGTAACCCAGCCGCACGGGCAGGTTCGAGACCTTCTCGCGGGTCTTGATCGTGAAGGTGTGGTCGTCCACGACCTTCAGACCGCTCATCTCCTTGGCCTTGGGGGCCTTGCCCTTGCAGTCGGCCTCACCGGCGGAATTGGTGCCGCACTGCACGTCGGCGTAGCCCTCGATCGGCTCGAAGAAGTACGAACCCAGGGTGCCGTTCGGGCCATAGGCGGCCCAGTTCCAGGCGTCGACGAAGTTCTTGGCCTTCACCTCGGTGCCGTCTTGGAACTTGTAGCCCGGGTTCAGCTTGACGGTGAAGTTCTGGTTGTCGCTGGTGTCGATCGACTGGGCGATGTCCAGCTCGGGGGCGGCGGTGTCCGCGTTGTAGTGCACCAGCTTGGCGTCGACGGCGTCGAGGATGTTGCCACCGCAGACCTCGTTGGTGTTGGCCGCGATCAGCGGATTCTGCGGGGTGCAGCTCCGGATGGCGATCTCGCCGCCGGCGGCCCCACCGCTCTGCTGGGTACCGGGCGATGTGCCACCACCGCCGCCACACGCCGACGCCAGCAGAGCGATCGGTGCGATGGCGGAGACGATCATGACGCGAGTTCTTCCTCGCATGGATTCTCCTCCTCCAGGGACAGAAGCGCCCGGATCCGGGCGTCACTGATTCCGCGTTCGGTGCACGCGGAACCTCAACAGTTCTAGGACATCAAAGTAAAAACCTCAAGTCCTCGCGACGCTGCCCGCAAACGCGCAACATGATTGTGACCTGAGAGTAGCCAGTCTGGTCCTCACGAGAACCATCGGGCCCGCGCCGTGACCGCACGGCGCAACTCGTCGGTGCCGTCGGCCATGGCCCGGCGGATCGGTGATGCGAGATCGGGACGGCCGGCGGCCTCATGGGCCCAGTCGATCGCGGCGGCGGATGCGGCCACCGGAAACGCGGTCGACGCCGCCCGCCCGAGCGCCCAGCCGCTGCGGAAGGCCGCGGTGGCCGGGAACTCGGCGAAGTAGCGCGGGACGTACACCGATGTCAGATCGGCCTGCCAGGGCAGGAAGAAGCCCTCCGCCGTCGCATAGATCTCGTACGCACTGAGCTCGGAAGGCTTGGTCAACAGCGCCCAGGCCGCCGCCTTGGCCGCCGGGTCCGGTCGGCTGGCACGAGCGCGGGCGGCGTGCACCTGGGCTGACGCGGAACGGTCGATGGCAACGGTGTCCTCGATCAGCTCCGCGGTCGCCCCGAGGACCGCGAGCCGCTCGACGACCGCCCAGGTGAGCTCCGGATCGAGCCGAAGGCCGTCGGGCAGCGACTCCCCGTCGAGCCAGGAGCGCAGCTCGACCTGGTCGGTCGAACTGGCGATGGTCGCCCGGAACGCGACGAGTTGGCGATCGCTGCCCGGACGGGCCGCGAGCAGCAACGCGCGGGAGGTCGCGTGCACCGTCGCCATCCGCTCGCCGCGCAGCTCGGGTGGGACGTACCGGCCGGCGAGCAGGTCCCGGGAGAACCGCAGCATCGAGGCCACCACGACGTCAGCCGTCTCGGCCGCAACGGTGGAGCAGACGAGGTCGAGCGCGACCCCCGGATCCAGCTCGGAATCTCGGACGGCGTCACGAATGGCGTTGTAGACGACCACCCGGGTCGGCTCCGGCGGGCCGCCCGCCAGCACGCCCGGGATCCGGCCCCAGGCACCGTCGCCGAACCGGATCTTGGCCCAGCTGTCGTCACCCGCGTCGGGCACCACCACCGCACAACGGCGCAGGTACACCGTTTCCGGAGCCGAACCGAGCCGGATCGCTGCGCGACCCAGTTCGGTCCCGGCCGCGCCGAATCCGGCCACCTCGATGGCGTGGGTGCGTTCGGCGCTCGATCCGGCAGGAGCCGTGCGACGGATCGTGACCATCTCACCCGCGGCGGACGCGGGACCCGGCTGCCCGGCTGTCTCGACCGTGATGGTGTCCATGCCGGAGGTCCGCAGCCACTGGGCCGCCCAGTCGTCCAGTCCGACGGCTCCGGTCGCGGTCCAGGCGGCCAGAAGATCGCTCAGCTCGGCGTTCGCGAAACCGTGGGTGCCGAAATAGCGGCGCAGACCATCGAAGAAGACCTTGTCGGAGATGAAGGCCACCAGCTGCTTGAGCAGAGCCGCACCCTTGGCGTACGAGATCCCGTCGAAGTCCTGCAGCGCGGACTCGGCGTCGATCGCGCCATTACCGGCCACCGGGTGAGTCGACGGCGCCTGGTCGGCGACGCTCCCCCACGCCTTGCGGACGATGCCGAACTCAGTCCACAGGGGGTACGCGGTCACTTCCGTACAGCAGCGGTGCGCCATGTACTCCGCGAAGGACTCGTTGAGCCACAGGTCGTCCCACCAGCGCATGGTGACCAGGTCGCCGAACCACTGATGCGCCATCTCGTGCGCGATCACGCCGGCCCGGCTCGCACGCTCGGCAACCGTCGCCCGCGCCCGGAAGATGTACGTGTCCCGGAAGGTCACGCAACCCGGGTTCTCCATGGCACCGGCGTTGAAGTCCGGGACGAACGCCTGGTGGTAGTCGCCGAACGGGTACCGCACCCCGAAGACCCGGTGGTAGTAGTCGAAACAGGCCTTGGTGACCTCCAGGATGTCGGCCGCCTCGGCCTCCAGCTGGTGGGCCAGCGAGGCCCGGACGTGCACGCCCAGCCGGATCGGATCGCCGTCGGGATCGACGTAGGTGTCGTGTACCGAGTCGTTGGGTGCGGCGACCAGGGTGACGAAGTACGTCGTGTGGGGCCGGTCGGCGCGGATCCGCCTGCGTCCCGGCGCGACGGCGCGGCTCGGGCCGTTACCGATCACCGTCCAGTCCTCCGGCGCCCGGACCTCGAAGGTGTACGTCGACTTCAGGTCGGGCTGGTCGAAGGAGGCGAACCAGCGTGGCCCGGCGTCGAGGAACGACATCGCGTACAGGTAGGCCTGCTTGTCGGCGGGATCGACGTGCCGGTGCAGGCCCTCGCCGTCGTGGGAGTAGGCCATCAGACCGCTGACCACCAGGGTGTTCTCGGCGGCCAGTCCGTCCAGCGGAAGGCGACCGCGCCGCCACCGCTCCACCTCGACCGGTTCGCCGTTCAAGGTGGCCGACCACAACTCGCTGCCCTTGAAGTCGACGAAGGTGGAGGCGCCGGGCGTGCTGCAGGCGAAGCGGATGGTGGTCGTGGAGGTGAACGAGGCGGGCTCGGTGAGGTCGAGCTCGACCACCGTGTCGCGAACGGTCAACAATGCCGCCCGTTCGACCGCCTCGCTGCGCAGCAAGCTGGTGTGCGAGCGATCGGCCGATACGGGGGTGGACACTGACCGAGCCTAATCCGCGGCGATCGGAGAATCCCCACCTGCCGGGTCCGGCGCACCCGCTGCCGGTGCGCTGAGCCAGGGGGGCGGACCCTCCGGAGTGAGGCGCATGACCTCGAACAGGACTGCAGCCTCGACGCCGATCGCCGGCCCGCTCTGGGTGGCGAACCAGGTCAGGAACGGTGCCACGTCGAAGGCAGCTTGGCCCAGCCCGGAGGTGTACTGGGCGTGAGCCTCCAGCGAATGGATGCCGCGCTGCAGCGGCTCGCCGGTGACGTCGACGCCGTGGGTCGGACGGCTACCGCCCGCGACCGCCACGAACCGCACCCCGCCCCACGGCTCCAGCCCCTCCTCGAGGAGCTCGGGGAAGATCCAGCGGTTCCCGGCGTCTCGCGCGGCGTCCAGCGCCGCGAGCCCGACCACCCGGTGATCGGCCTGGTTGGTGAACATCCCTCGGGGCCCGACCACGTCGAACGCGCCGGTGATCATGATCTCCGGCCGGTGCCGCCGGATGGCCCGCGCGATGTCGCGACGCAGCCCCAACGTGCTCTCCACTACGCCGTCGGTGTGGTCGAGGAACTCCACGACGTCGACACCGACCCGCGCGGCTCCGGTCCTTTCTTCCTGCTCGCGCAGCGGTGCCGCTTCGGCCGGCGGAATGCTGTCGATGCCGGCCTCGCCGCGCGTGGCGAGCAGATAGGTCACAGTCTTGCCCTGGGCGGTCCAGCGCGCCACCGCCGACGCGGAGCCGTACTCGATGTCGTCGGGGTGCGCCGCCACGCAGAGCGCCCGATCCCAGTCCTCGGGCAGGTGGGGCAGTCGATCGGCCACGGACCGACTCTAGGGCTGCCGGGCGCCCACCGCAGCCCCTTCGGCGGCTCGGCGAGGATGGACGCCATGACCACGACCGTACGGCCGCTGACCGTGGACGACGCGGAGGCCTCCCGGCGCCTGGGCTGGGAGGCCTTCGGTTTCCCGGCGAAGCCGCCGACGGATCCGGCGTCGGCGACCCTGGACACCCCCGGGCGGCACTTCTTCGGCGCCTTCCACGACGATCGGTTGGCGGCCCGGATGGCATGGCGCGACTACGACTCCTGGTTCGGTGGGCGGCTCGTGCGGACCGCCGGGATCGCCAGCGTGACCGTGGCCGCCGAGGATCGCGGCACCGGATTGCTGACGCCGCTGTTCGCCGAGGCGCTGCGCGACGCTCATGCGGCCGGCGCCGTGATCTCCACCCTGTTCCCGTCCGCGGCCGGCATCTATCGGCGGTTCGGCTATGAGTTGGTCTCCGACTATGTGACCGTGTCGCTGCCCAGCGCGGTCGTGGCCGCGGTGCCACGACCCGCACCACCCGCCGGGGTGCGTACCCGCCGGGCCGGCGCGGCCGATCTGCCGGCCCTCCGCGAGGTCTACGACACCTGGGCCGCGGCCCAGAACGGACCGCTGTCGCGCCGCGGGGTGTCGTTTCCCGCCTCAGACGCCGAGCTGCTCGAGGAGTTCAGCGGGTTCACCGTCGCGGTGGCCGGCGACGACTCGGTTTGCGGCTATACGTCCTGGAACCGGGGCCAGGGCTACGGACCGGGATCGAAGCTCGAGGTCAGCGATCTGATCGCGCTGTCGGCCGACGGCTATCGCGCGTTGCTGGCCGCGCTCGGCAGCTTCGCGCCGGTGACGCCGACGACGACCATCGACACCTCCGGCAACGACCTGGCGCGGTTGCTCCTGGCCAGCACGGACTGGGCGGTGAGCGAGTCCTCGCCGTACGGGCTGGCCGTGCTCGACGTTGTCGGCGCGCTGACCGCGCGCGACTTCCCGCCGGGCGTGTACGCGCAGCTGCCGTTCCGGCTCCGCGGCATGGCTCTGCCCCAGCAGGACGGGACATACGTCTTGCAGGTCGCCGACGGCGCCTCGGTCTGCGAGCGCTCCCGAACCGGCGACGACCGGACCCTCGCGCCCCGCGGGTTGGCGCTGCTCTATGCCGGGGTGCAGTCGTGTGCCAATCTGCGTTTCGCCGGGCTCCTCACCGGCGGCGACCCCCGCCACGACCCGCTCTGGGACTGCCTCTTCGCCGGCCGCCCCATGCACATCCGCGACTACTTCTGACCCCAGACGGCTGAGCCCACCCGTGGGTGCCCAGAGCCTGTCGAAGGGTCTCGTGGCCTGACCCGTCACGAGGGGCAATCCCCTTTGGGGTGCGTGGGGTGCCCGCGTGGATGCCTGCCCCGAGGCCCACCCCTCTGTACCCCCGAGCCTGTCGACGTGCCCCGCGCCCTGAACCGTCGAAGGGCCACCCCTGCGTCCCCGGGCCCACCCCCGTGTGCCCCCGAGCTTGCCCGAGGGCCACCCGTCTGCGCCCTCAAGCCCCACCCCCTTGTGCCCTGAGCCTGCCGGCGGGCCCCACCCCGCCCTTGCCCCTGCGCTCACCCCCATTCCCACGTCGCTCGCCCTCGGTCACCTCGCGCGCGGTTCACCGGTGCGCGACGCGCGCCGAAGGCACGTCTCGTGAGCGGCGATCTCGGGTCGGGCGCCTTGCGACTCACCTGGCGGGAGGTGCGCCGGACTTGGTCGGCCCGTGACCTGCGAGTCGCTCCAAGGCTCGGGCACGGTGACGGCCGGGTAAGCGCTGACCAGCGCTCCCGGGATGGATCCGATGGGACCTACGGGGCGCTCGCCGGGCTGATCGGGAGCGCTCGTCAGCGTCCAGACCCGCGACCGGGAGCGCTCATCAGCGTGCAGAGCCAGGTGGGCCCGGTCGGCTTGCCGCCCAAGCGGCACGCCGGGTCGGCCGCGCCTACTGCCCATCAGGCGCGGCCATGGTCCCCATTTCGCTCGCCCTCGAGTCGCTCTACGCGCGTTCCTCCACGCGCGAAGTCCGGCGCGGTTGGTGCCGGTGACGGAGCACGCGGTGGCGCGACCGAGCGGAAGTCACGCAGAGTTACACGTTGAAACGGAATTCGACGACGTCGCCGTCGGCCATCACGTAGTCCTTGCCCTCCAGACGTACCTTGCCCTTGGAGCGGGCGGCCAGCAGGGAGCCGGCCGCCACCAGGTCGTCGAAGGAGACCACCTCGGCCTTGATGAAGCCCTTCTGGAAGTCCGTGTGGATCACGCCGGCCGCTTCGGGAGCCGTGGCACCCTTCGGGATCGTCCAGGCCCGCGACTCCTTGGGCCCGGCGGTCAGATAGGTCTGCAGCCCGAGGGTGTCGAACCCGACTCGGGCCAGCACGTCCAGGCCCGGTTCCTCGATGTCCATCTCGGCCAGGAACTCGCGGGCCTCGTCGGGTTCCATCTCGACCAGCTCGGACTCGATCTTGGCGTCCAGGAAGATCGCTTCGGCGGGCGCGACGATCGCCCGGAGGCGGTCCTTGAGCGCCTCGTCGGCGAGCTCGTCGGAGTCGCAGTTGAACACGTACAAGAAGGGCTTGGCCGTCAACAAGAACAGCTCACGCAGCGGTCCGCGGTCCAGACCGGCGGCAAAGACGGTCCGCCCCGCGTCGAGGACGGCCTGCGCCTCTTTCACTGCACCCAGCGTCGCCTGCTTGTCCTTGTTCATTCGGGCTTCCTTCTCCAACCGCGGAATGGCCCGCTCCACGGTCTGCAGATCGGCCAGGATCAGCTCGGTGTTGATCGTCTCGATGTCATGGGACGGGTCGACCTTGCCGTCGACGTGGGTGACGTCTGCGTCGGTGAACACCCGGGTCACCTGGCAGATCGCGTCCGCCTCACGGATGTGGGACAAGAAGGCGTTGCCCATCCCCTCGCCCTGACTCGCGCCACGGACGATGCCGGCGATGTCGACGAAGCTCACCGTGGCCGGGACGACCTTCTCGGACTCGAACATCCGGGCCAGGACGGCCAGCCGTGGGTCCGGGACGCCCACCACACCCACGTTGGGTTCGATCGTCGCAAACGGATAGTTCGCCGCGAGGACGTTGTTCCGGGTGAGGGCGTTGAAGAGTGTCGACTTGCCCGCGTTGGGCAGCCCGACGATGCCGATGGTGAGAGCCACGAGGGGGAAGCCTATCCCGGCCGGCAGCACCTCTCCTGTCCCCGCAAAGTGTGCGGAGACGACGGCGACACGCCGATGGGAGCTGTCGTTCGCGCACAGTGCCGGGGTTGGGGCCCTGGCGATGGCTGGCCACCCCATCCGGCAACGGTGTGGGTACGACAGCGACCCCGGTGGACACCGTCGTACCCACACCACTGTGCCGGACGGGGTGCCATCCGTCACCCTCGCTTCGTGGAGGACTTCTGCCGGTGTTCCCGGCACGAACCGACCATCAAGCGTGCCATCAGCGGCCGGATGGGTCAGCGCGGCACGAGTCGACCGAGGCGCCCCTCCCGCATCTGTCAGCCCTGTCGCCTCTGCCGCCCCGAAACGTTCCTCTCGCGGCCAGACCGCCGCACGTGTGCGCGTTTCCGGCGTGTCGCCGTCGTTTGCGCACAGCGACCGGGGCCGGGAACGGTGGCTGCGGTGGACCCGGCCCGGCGCGGCTGCCGGGATCAGCCGGTCGCGTCGGCCAGGAAGGCCGCAGAGGCCTGCGCCAGCGCGAGCGGGTCTTGAGTCCCGGCGAGTTCGCGGGCCGAGTGCATGGATAGCAGCGGCAGCCCCACGTCGATGGTGCGGATGCCCAGCGCTGTGGCGGTGATCGGGCCGATGGTGGAACCGCAGGGGATGGTGTTGTTCGAGACGAACTCCTGGACCCCGGCCCCGGCCAGCCGGCACGCTCGACGCCACATCGCCGTACCGACAGCGTCGGTGGCATAGCGCTGGTTGGCATTCAGTTTGAGCAGCGGACCACCGTTGAGCAGCGGGTGGTTGGCCGGATCGTGCCGCCCGGCGTAGTTGGGGTGGACGGCATGGCCGGCATCGATGGACAGACAGTGCGACCCCGCGTACGCCCGGTATCGCTCGTCGCGGCCCGCACCGTTGGCCGCCGCGATCCGGCTGATGACGTCGGCCAGGAAGGGTCCGGCGGCCCCCGACCGGGTCTGGCTGCCCACCTCCTCGTGATCGAACGCCGCCAGCACCGAGATCGCCGGCGACGGCTCAGCGGTGAGCAGGGCCGTCAGCCCGGCGTGCACGCCGCTGAGGTTGTCCAGTCGGGCCGACGCCAGAAACTCCTGGTCTGCACCGAACACCGCCGGCGCCGCCGTGTCGAACGCGACCACGTCCCAGCCCGCGATCTCCGTGGCCTTGCAGCCGGCCAGCCCGGCCAGCAGATCGAGGATGCGGCGGTCGCGACGCTCCACGCCCCACAGCGGCGTGAGGTGTTGCTGCTTGTCCAGCCGGAGGCCCTCGTCGTTGACGGCCCGGTCGAGATGGATGGCGAGCTGCGGGATGCGCAGGATAGGACCGGTGCGCACCAGCCGCTGCTCACCGGCCGCGGTGACCAGCCGGCCGGCGAGGCCGAGCTCCCGGTCGAGCCAGGAGTTCAGCAGGGGTCCGCCGTAGACCTCCATGCCGAGCTGCTGCCACCCGGCACTGTTCAGGTCGGGGTTGGGCTTGAGCTTGAACGTCGGCGAGTCCGTATGCGCTCCGACGATCCGGAACGGCGTCGTCGAGGACACCCGTGCGGGCAGCCGCCAGGCGATCACCGCACCGTCGCGAACCACGAAACCCGAGCCGGCAGCCCAGGGCCCGGCCTCGTCCTGCTGGACGTAGCCGGCCACCGTCAACCGCCGGGCGACCTCCTCCGCCGCGTGGTACGGCGATGGAGATGCGACGACGAAATCGGCGAGGTCACGGGCGTGCGCCAGGGCGTCCGTCATGGCGGCCACGCTAGCGGGCGCGACCGACAGACCGCGGCGCACGGGCCGGTTGCGCGGCATTGTCAGTAGCGGCGGGCAGGATCACCGCCATGGACATCAGCACCACGGTCGCGCTCCTGTTGGGCGTGATCCTCGGCATCGCGGCCGGCTATCTGTCGGCGCGATCGGTCTCGCGGTCGCGGGAGGAGGCGAGCCGCGCCCGTACCGACGCGGACGGTTCGCGGCAGGAGGCCTTCCTGTCCCAAGCTCGGACCGAGGCCGCGCAGGCCCGCGCCGAGACCGCGCAGGTCCGATCCGAGGCGGCGCAGGCACGCTCAGACGTCGCCGAGGCGCGTGCCCTGGCATCGGCGGCGCAGGCGGAGGCTGCGGAGGTCTCCGCGGCCGTGGCTCGGGCGGAGGCCGAGCGGGACGCCGCCGTGGCGCTGGCCAAGACGCTGGCGGAGGATCGCCAGCAGATGCTGACCCAGTTCAAGGTGATGTCCGCCGAGACGATCGAACGGCAGGGCCGGACCGCGGATGCGCAGGCCGAAGCGCGTCTCAAGGCCACCGAGCAGCTGCTCGGCCCGGTCAAGGACACCCTGCACCGTTTCGCCGACCGGCTGACCGAGGTGGAGAAGGAGCGAGTCGCGATGGCGACCGATCTGCGCAACCAGGTCCAGGCCGTGCAGCTGACCGGCGAGCAGCTGCGGCGTGAGACCAGCGCCCTGACCACCGCGCTGCGCAAGCCGCAGGTCCGCGGCGCTTGGGGAGAACTGCAGCTGCAGCGGGTGGTGGAGCTGGCCGGGATGGTCGAGCACTGCGACTTCGTCCAGCAGCGCACCGACACCGCCAACGACCGCACGATCCGGCCCGATCTGCGGGTGCACCTGGCCGAAGGCAAGTTCGTGTACGTCGACGCCAAGGTCCCCCTGTCGGCGTTCCTGGACGCCCAGGAGGCCGACGACGCGCGGGTGCGCGAGGAGGCGATGCAGCGGTTCGCGCAGAACGTACGGACGCACATCGACCAGCTCGGCGGCAAGCGTTACTGGCAGTCGGGAACCGGCACCCCCGAATTCGTCGTCTTGTTCATGCCGAGCGAAGCGCTGGCGGCCGAGGCGTTCGCGATCCTGCCCGACCTCCACGAGCACGCGGCGCGCAAGGACGTCGTCCTGGCCACGCCGACGACGTTGATCGCCCTGCTGCGGTCGGTGGCCTACGGCTGGAAGCAGGCGAAGCTGGCAGAGAACGCCGCGGAGGTGCTGCAGCTGGGCCGGGACCTGCACGAGCGGCTGGGCACGCTCGGCAGCCGCTTCGACAAGCTGGGTCGGGCCTTGCGGACGTCGGTGACGGCCTACAACGAGACGATCGCCACCGTCGAGGGCCGAGTGCTGGTCAAGGCCCGGCAGTTCACCGAGCTCAAGGTGAGCCACGCCGAGTTGGGCGCGCTGTCCTCCGTGGACGACCCGGTCCGGCAGATCCAGGCACCGGAGCTGGTCGAGGACGCGGACCAGGTCGAACCGTT
>DASTGF010000222.1:0-3363 GCA_035719255.1 Microlunatus sp.
GCGACTACAGCGACCCGAAGACCTACCAGGCCCTGGCGGAGCGCCTCGACACCGCCACCCGCCCGGTCTTCTACCTCGCGATACCGCCGTCGGTGTTCGAGGACGTCGTCGTTCGCCGACAAGATGAGCGCCTACACCGAGGCCGGCCGGCACCGCGAACCCCATCAGTCCGCCGGTGGGTTCGTAGCTGCCCCTTGACATGGGATTCGAGTCGGTTCTAGAGTTCGCGCAAACGTTTCGCGCAAACGTTTCGACGCGCAGGGATGGAGGTTCTGGTGGCTACGTTGGTGGACGTTGCCCGCATGGCGGGTGTGTCGGTATCGACCGTGTCGCACGTGGTCAACGGGACGCGTCCGGTGAACGACGCCACCAGGCAACGGGTCGAAGAGGCGATCGCCGCGGTCGACTACCGGCAGGACACCGTCGCGCGAGCGTTGCGACGTTCCCGCACGGATTCGGTGGGGTTGGTGGTGTCGGATGTTTCTCAGCCGGTGTTCGGCGAGATGGTGCGGGGATTCGAGCAGGAGGCGACAGCGGCCGGTTTGACCGTGCTGCTGGCGAACTCCGGGGAGAACGCGGTGCATGAGTCACGCGCGGTGCGCACGTTGACCGATCGTCGGGTCGACGGTCTGGTGGTCGCGCCGGTGGCCCATTCATTGTTGGCCGAGTTGGAGGCGATCTCCCAGCGGGGTACGCCGGTGGTGGTCATGGACCGTTTGGGGTCAACGAATATCGACCAGGTCGGTGTGTACAACACCGAGCCGACCACGGATTTGGTGTTGCACATGGTCGAGCATGGTCACCGCCGGATCGGGCTCGTTGCCGGTGACCTTTCGGTGGCCACCATGTTCGAGAGGCATTTGGGGTACCAGAAGGCACTGAGCGAGGCAGGTATCGACTACGACCCCGCGTTGGTGGTGACCGGCTCGGGTATGGCTGAGCAGACCAGCCTCGATATGCGTGACCTGCTGGCCTCGGCGGGCCGACCGACCGCAGTGATCGCAGCGAGCACCGAGACCGCGGCCGGCGCGCTCCGCGCCGCTTACGCACTCGGCATGCAGTGCCCGACCGATTTCGCCTTCGCCAGTTTCGACGGGTTCGCCTACCCGGATCTGTTTCGTCCCACACTGACCGCGGTGACCCAACCGGCTCGGCAAGTGGGTGCCACAGCGCTGAAGTTGTTGTTGTCCCGCTTGAACGGGCCCGACCCGGGGCCTTTCGTGACGGTGCGGTTGCACCCGTCGGTTGATTACCGGCAATCCTGCGGCTGCCAGTCCTAACTTCGTACTCAGCGCCGCTTGGGCACGGCCGAATCTCTCGGCCTTGCTTCGTCGACCCCTCTTGGGGCTGCGCCCATCCTTCTCGCCCCGCAATCACCGAAAGGTTGACGATGATTCTGAACTCACCCTCCGTGCACCGTGGAGGTCCACGATGACCGACCTCGTCGGCGCTGCCTGCGACGGTGTCGCCACGAACGACCCTGGCGCACAGATCAGTCGACCCAGGCCGCGGATTCACTTCACTGCAGAGTCGGGGTGGATCAACGACCCGCACGGCATCCGATACGCCGACGGCCAGTACCACCTGTTCTACCAATTCAACCCCGCAGGCACCATCTGGTCCCACGTCTGCCATTGGGGGCACGCGGTGTCCCGCGACCTGATGCACTGGACGCGGTTGCCGACGGCGCTGTCACCACGGCAGGACGAAGGTGGATGCTGGTCGGGGGCAACCCTTTTCCAGAATGGTCGATTGACGATCGCCTACACCAGTGTTCCGCCGGATGATTGGGGTCGGGGCCGCGTCGCGCTCGCCCATGCCGATAGCCGGGGGGTGCACTGGACATCCACCCCCGAGGACATCGTCATCGACGGGCCGCCCGCTGAGCTGGGCGCATATGCCTTCCGCGATCCCTGCATCTTCGCCTCCGAGGGCGGCTGGACGATGATCGTGGGTGCAGGCCTCGAGGGCGGCGTGGGTGCCGCTCTGCAATACAGCTCACCTAACGCCCGGGACTGGCACTACGACGGTGTGCTGTGTTCCCGCCCGGGCAGCGAGTCCGGCGACACCTGGACCGGGGCCCTGTGGGAATGCCCCCAACTGATCCGCCTCGGCGACGACTGGGCGTTGCTGATCTCCGTCTGGGAGGACGACACCCTGCACTACGTCGCCGGAGCGGTCGGCACGTACGACGGGAAGAGGTTCACTCCGGAGCGGTGGACCCGCCTCACTCACGACGACACCGCCTATGCCCTGACGTCTTTCACCGACTTCTCCGGCCGGCGGTGCGTGATGGCCTGGCTCCGGGAAGACCCCCAGCACGACCCATCGTCATCCCCCTGGGCGGGCGCCCTCTCACTGCCGATGGTCATCGAGGTCGCTAACGACCGCATCCTGCGCCTCCGCCCGCACCCCGATGTCGACGGTCTGCGGATGTTTTCCGGCCTGACCAGCGGTCCGCTGACCCCCGGGCGGGACATCGTCATCCCGGACGCGACAACCGGGATCGACGTGTCGGTGACCACCGACCGCACACAGCCCGTCACCCTCACCCTCACCGACCCTGCCGGGTTGCTGCTCACCGTCACGGTCGACCCGACCATCCCCGGCGTCGTGGTCAGTAGACCGGGCCGCGACCCGGTGACCGTGCCGATCGCCGGCGATCAGGTCCGTGTCCTGTTGGACGCTGACCTTGTCGAGATCTTCGGCGGCCAAGGTTCAGGGGCGTTCCGTGTGCCTGTGCGAATCACCGCGGATCTGCACATCAGCGGCACAGCAAGCGATATCACCGTCCATCGCCTTGCTCCAGCGATGGAGGGAGGCCGCTGACGTCCAACGATCCATACCAACCGACGGTACTCGCGCCGATACCCGAGATCTATTGCTCTGCAGTCGATGCGCCCCTACGGGCTCCAGTACTTCCCCAACCTCCCCCCAATGACGAGCAAGGAGTTTCACGTGCGTACATCCCGAGGCCTGAAGCTGGCCTCCGCGGCAGTAGGACTGATGATGATCACCGCCGCGTGCGGGGCCGGCGGCGCGAGTAGTTCCGCACCGGCCAGCGGCAGCGGGGGGGCCGCCGGTGGCGGTTCCCTCACGGTGTTGGTCGAGGCCGGCGGCAAGGGTGAACTCACTCCGATCGCCGACAAGTGCAAGGCCGAGATCGGCACCACCATCAACTTCGTTGAATTGCCGTATGACGGTCTGTTCAACCGGCTGAACACCGAGTTCGCCTCGGGCTCAACGACCTTCGACGTGGCCGCGTTGGACGCGATTTGGCTGCCCACGTTCGCCGACGGCCTGCAACCGCTGGACTCGATGTTCACCGACGCGGTCAAGAAGGACTTCTTCCCCGCCACCGTC
>DASTGF010000223.1:0-20367 GCA_035719255.1 Microlunatus sp.
TGGTGTGGCTAGGTTGTGGGCCATGCCCCGGCCGCAGTCGATCACCGTTGACGTCGGGGCGCGCGGTCGTTGGGCCACCGTTCGCGCGCCGGTGCTCGACACGACCGGGGCCGCCGTGCTGTGGACCGCGATGGCGGTCGACCTCGCGACCCGGCCGCTCGCCACCGGACAATCGGCGTCAACACCGGCCGCCTACCTGTGGGCGGCCATGATCGCCGGACCGTTCGCCATCCATCGCCGGCTCCCGGTGACCGCCATCGTGGTCTCCGACCTTGCCCTGATCGCCTACGCCGTGGGCCGCTACAGCGCCTTCCCCGGGTACGCAACATTCGCGTTGGTGTTCGCGGTGGCGCTCCACGCCGGTCGGCGCCGGGCGTTGGTGGTGTACCTCGCCGGCGCGGCCGGACTGATCGTCGCGCTCCTCCTGCAGCCGGCTGGGATAGCCACCGCCTGGACGTGGATCAGCATCCTGCTCACCGTGACGGTGGCCTGGCTGGCCGGGGAGAACCTGAAGGCCCGCCGGTCCAGACGCCGCCACGAGCTCGACGAGGCCCACCGAAAGGCCGACCAGGGAGCCGACGAGGCACGACGCCTCATCCAGCAGCAGGCCGAGGAGGAACACCGGGCGATCAGCGCCGAACGGCTGCGGATCGCCCGCGACCTCCACGACATCGTGGCCCACTCCCTGAGCATCATCGTCGTCCAGGCCGGAGTGGCGCACCACCTGATCGACCAGCGGCCCGAGGTCGCCCGCTCCGCATTGGGCAGCATCGAGGTCGCCGCCCGAGAGGGCATGGTCGACATGCGGCGGATGCTGGGCATGCTCCGATCCTCAGACGACGCACCCGACAACGCGCCCACCACGCCGGCCCAAGGTCTGCGCGACATCGACCGGCTCCTGTCGCAGTTCCGCTCGGCTGGCCTGCAACTGGAGGTGGCCGAGATCGACGACACCGCCGATCTCCCACCCGCGCTGGACATCTCCGCGTACCGGATCATCCAGGAAGGCCTCACCAACGTGCTGCGCTACGGCGGACCGGTCGCGCACCTCGACGTGCACCGATCACCCACCCAGCTGCGGATCGAGATCTGCGACAACGGCCGACCACGACATCGTCCACCGACAACGCCGGGCTCGGGTCACGGCCTCACCGGAATCCGGGAACGGGCCGCCCTGTTCGACGGCACCGTCCAGGCCGAACCCGTGACCGGCGGAGGATTCCGCCTCGCGGTAGACCTGCCGCTCGAACCGCCGGTGGCAGCGCAATGATCCGCGTCGCGGTCGTCGACGACCTGGCCCTCGTCCGCGCAGGGTTCGAGATGCTGCTCGACTCAGCACCCGACCTGGAAGTCGTCGGCACCGCCGCCAACGGAGCGCAGGCCATCGACCTCGTCGTCCGGACTCAGCCCGACGTCGTGCTAATGGACATCCGCATGCCCGTCATGGACGGGCTCGAAGCGAGCCGGCGCATCCTTGCCGACCAACGCTGCGCCGACGTACGCATCCTCATCCTGACCACCTTCGATGTAGACGAGTACGTGTACGCAGCCCTGCAGGCCGGCGCCAGCGGGTTCATGCTCAAAGACATCCCGCCCGCCGATCTGCTAGCCGGAGTACGCGTTGTCGCCGCCGGCGAAGCCCTGCTGTCTCCTGCCATCACCCGGCACCTGATCGAGGCGTTCCTCCAGCGCCAAACCGAACCACACCAGCCCGATACATCGCGCCTCGACGCTCTCACCGAGCGCGAACGCGACATCCTCACCCTGGTCGCCAAAGGCTTGTCCAACGCCGAGATCGGTAGCCGGCTCTACATCAGCCCGGCCACCGTCAAGACGCACGTCGCCCGAGTGCTGACCAAGCTCGACGCGCGCGACCGCGCGCAGCTCATCGTGATCGCATACGAGTCCAGGCTTGTCCGGCCCGGCCAGACCTGAGCACATACCGGGGCGGTTGGTTCGGAGACAGCGAATTCGTGCCGCTTGCCACTGGTTGGGTTGAACGCCGCTTGGAGTGTCGACAATCTCCACGCCACGCTCGAAGCCGCCGCATCTCTCGGTGGCCGCATCACCGACTCACCACGGAATCGGCCGGGCGAGGGAATTCGGATTGCCCGCCGACACGGAGGGCAACGTGCTGACGATCGCCGAACCCACACGCTGATTCTTCGGTCGGGCCGAGGCGAGGCACACCTCTGAGGGACTGGGCGGCACACCTGACCGTGCAGCCCCAGCCGTCTCGAGCCCGCTCATCATCGTCGACCCGTCGAGCACCCGCCTTGGAGGAGGCATGGCAGACACTTGAGCTGCTGCGCTACGCCTACTGCCGAGCACACGCAGGCAGAACCTCCTCGGCCAGCATCTGCAGTCCCTCGAGGTCGTCGACACCCGGCCACTGGAGCACCACCTCCTCCGCACCAGCGGCCGCAAACGCTCCGATCTGTTCGACGACCTCGTCAGGGGTGCCGACGAAAGCGTTCAGCGCCTCGCGCATCGTCTGGGTCAAAACCTCCAAGGGCATCGGTGCGAACGGCGGGATGCGGCGGCGCGCCCAGGCGAGCCGGCGCTCCAACTCTGCCGAATCTCTGGAGATCACCGCGAAGAACAAGACAGTGCGTCGAACATCTGTGGGCCGGCGCCCCTCGGCCAGGATGAGTTCGTCGAGGCGGTTGGATCGGTCGCGAAACTGGCTCGGTGAAACCAGTTGGGCGTTCCAGATATCGGCGAACCTGGCAACCACCGGTAATGTCCGCTTGGGGCCACTGCCACCGATCATGATCGGTGGTCCACCCGCGCGCTCGGGCCGCGGCAACAGCAGGGCATCACGCAAGTTGAAGTACCGGCCCGTGTAGGAGACGGGCTCGCCGCTTCGCAGCAGACGGCTCACGACCTCGACGCCTTCAACAAGTCGTTCGAATCGTGTCGGGGTATCCCCAAGCGTGTAACCGAACATCTCGTGCTCGCGCTCTTCCCAACCGGCCCCCATTCCGAGAATGAGCCGACCGCCGCTCAGATCATCGATGGCTGCTGCTTGGCGAGCGAGCATCACCGGATCGCGGAAAGAAAGCGGGGCGACCAACGAACCGATGGGAATGTCACTGGTGTGTTCAGCCGCATACGCCAGCGACACAATCATCTCGAGGCTATCGAGGTCGACCGGGATCGGGAGCGTGAAATGATCAGACCGGTAAAGGCCCGCGAAACCCAATTGCTCGACGTGGGAGACCAGGCGTTTCCAGAACGGCCAGGTCAGACCCATCATGCCCTCGACGGAGATCGACACGGCTACCATGAGGCTCCCTTCGGCCAACCCTGATCATCACGTTACCGTGATTCACCTTCCGAACGACGATCTCGGCGGATACCGATGACCTGGTGGAACTTCCCGCTCCGCACGCTCGTCTCGGGTGGCTCGGCGCCGGGCTCGATCTGTACCGTCGACAGTCCCTGGCGGGCGAGGTAGTCACGCAGGCGCCGGGTCGGCTCGCTCCAGAACCGAGTCACCGAGGTCGTAGCGGATGATCGGCTGCACGCGGTTGGCGAGGTTGGTCAGCAGGACCGTGGCCGACGGGGCTCCCCTTCGGCGTCGGAGTGTGGTCGGCCTCTACCGGCTCGAGCACGGCCCAGTCGCTGTTCACGTGCAGCCACCCCTCGTCGCACTCGAACGCGACGGGATTGACTGCGACGCGGCGTAGACATCGTGAACTGCACGCCCCCACGTCGCCTCGAGCAGCCCGCGCACGGCGGGCGTCGTGGACTCACCGGCGATCTCGAACACGGCCGGACGAGCTGGAGGTGGCGCACACGAAGTAGCGATCGAGAAACGGCCGACGGACCCGCGCCGGCTCCGCGACGAACGCCTCGAGACGGACCTGGGTGACAGCGGGATCGCTCACCGCCTCGTCGAACTGAGCCATCAGCTCGGGCTTGGTCACCGGCGGAAGCTGACCCAGCCTGACATGTGCCGGCGGCAGTCCGGAGTCGCGATCGCGATAGAACACCGTCCGCGAGCGTGCGTGCTCGATGAGGGCGTCGAGGCGGGCGGCGCGACGCCGGGTGCGAGCCGGCTCCCCCTCCCCCTGCGCGCGGAGCAGATCGAGCACCACGGCGAGCCTGCGTCGATGACTCGCGCCCACGACGTCAGGCTATCCAGTCCCATCGCCATCACATGAGCACGACTTCTGAGTCAAGTCTTGCCCTATATTCATGCAGCCAACATGATAACCACAGTCAACGCTCAGATTCCTCACCGCTGAGGAACGAACCGGAGGTCCATCTGTGAGGTCAGTGGCAACGCGGCGCATGTTCCTCGGTGGGATGGTGGCAGCGACTGCTGCGGGCCTGGGTTGGGTCGGCTCCGAGGCTGCCCGGGCCGCCGATCCACTGCCGGTGACGAGCCGCAACAGCCGCTGGACGCGCCGCGGGTCCGGGCCGCTGTACTGGAACACCTACGGATACAACTTCCCCCACGACGCTCCGATCCCCGAGAGTGAATGGAAGGCGAATCTGGACTGGTTGGCGCGAGACCTCGCCCCCGCCGGTTTCCGGATGGCGTGCACGGACGGTTGGGTCGAGTGGAGCACGAAGACCACCCCGCACGGCTACGTGGTGAGCTACAACGACGACTGGCAGCACGATTGGGCCTACTGGCAGCAGTACCTGACTCAACGCGGCATGACGCTGGGCGTCTACTACAACCCGTTGTGGGTGACCGAGTCGGCGATGAACGACCCGACGAAGACCGTCGTCGGGCGCCCGGACGTCAAGGTTCGCGACGTGGTCTCCCCCGGGGATCGCTTCAGCACGAAGGGCCCCGGCACATCCCTGTACTGGGTGGACGTCACCCGGCCGGGCGCCAAGGAGTACGTGCAGGGCTACATCCGCTACTTCGCCGATCTCGGGGTGCCCTACCTCCGCATCGACTTCCTGTCCTGGTACGAGACGGGCACCGACTCCGGGCTCGGAACCGTCGGGGTGGCGCACGGGCGCGAGAACTACCTCACCGCGCTGCGGTGGATGAACGAGGCAGCCGGCGAGGACCTCGAGCTGTCGCTGGTGATGCCCCACCTGAAGTCCGATGCCACCGGGGAGCTTCGCAACGGTGACCTGGTCCGGATCAACGCCGATGCCGACCGGGGCGGATGGGGACGGCTCAGCGGCGGATCGCAGCAATACCAGGACGTCTGGCCGAACTGGTTCAATCCTTTCGCGGGTTTCACCGGCTGGTCCCACCGATCCGGCCGCGGCCAGCTGATCCTCGACGGGGACTTCCTGCTGCCGAGCACGTTCGCCGACGACGACGAGCGCAAGACCATGATCAACCTCATGGTCGTGGCGGGGTCGCCGATCACCATCGGAGACACCTACGCCACCATCGGCCCGTACAGCTGGGTCTTCACCAATCCCGAGATCATCGAGCTCAATCGCCTCGGACTCGTCGGCAAGCCGATCTATCTCAACGCAGCGCGGTACTCAGACGACGCGGGATCGCGCGACACCGAACGCTGGGCCGGGCAGCTGCCCGATGGATCGTGGGTGGTGGCCCTGTTCAACCGTGGCGACACCGACACCGTCACCAAGTCGATCGACTTCGCCGCGGATCTCGGGTTCGACGAGACGGCCACCGTGCGGGACCTGTGGAGCCATACCCAGGTGTCCGGGCAGACCCGCGCCCAGGCCCGCCTCGCGCCGCACGCCTCCCGGATCTTCCGGATCACCCCGACGCGTCGCGGGCGCTATCAGGCGGTGTTCGCGGCGTGGGGCGGGGGCGCGAACTTCAACAACAACCACGCCAACCACCGCTCGATCGGCTTCGTCGACAAGCTCGAGGCCGGACCTGAGGGGCCGACCGTCACCTTCGCCGTCGAAGCGCCCCGTTCGGGGAGCTTCCCCATCCTGTATCGCTACGCCAACTCGATGGGCTATCGCTCGACGATGACCGTCGTCGTCGAGGGTGTCGATCATCAGCCTGTCCAGGCGCCGACGCAGGTGGGCTTCCCCCACCTCAGCAGCTGGGACAGCTGGGGTAGCGTCCCCGGGCAGGTCACGCTGGCGGCCGGTACCAACTTGATCACCATCGGCCGTGCCGGCCGCGACGTCGGAGCGATCAACCTCAACTACATCGACATCTCCTTCTGACCGATCAGACGACATTCGGGGGCGGCATGATCACTGCAGGGCGTCCACCTCGGCTCGACCCACTCCAGGCCGAGACCATCGCCATGGTGCTGCGCGCGGGACCGATGTCACGCTCAGATCTGGCGTCGATCACGGGGGTCAACCCGTCCACGATCGCGCGCTGCCTCCCCGACCTCCTTACCGACGGCTGGCTCCAGGAGGACACCAAGGCCTCGGTCCGGCGCACCCGCGGTCGCCCGACCAAGCAGCTCCGGCCCAGGTTGCGGCACCACCTCGCCATCGGTATCAAGATCGGCCCCGAGCTCCTCACCGGCGCCGCGGTCGATCTGGCGGCCGAGCCGCTCGCCCGTGGTCTCCGCACGCTGCGCAGCCGCGATCCCGACGAGGTCCTGGACGCGGTCGCGAGTCTGGCCACGGAGTTGGCGACGATCGCGCGGGAGACGACGGGGCCCGACGCGGCCGTGTTGGGTGTGGGGCTCGGGGTCGGTGGCCCTGTGGAGTCGAACGGCATGTGCCGCACCTCTCACATCATGGGTTGGACCGACGTCGACGTCACCACTCCGGTCGCCCGTCGAACGGGGTTCGCGGTCGTCGCCAACAACGACGTGAACACGTTGGCGGCCGCGCATCACTGGTACGGCTTCGGCCGATCCGTCGATGATCTGGTGGTCGTCACGATCGGCTGCGGGATCGGATCGGGTCTGGTCATCGGCGGGGAGCTCCAGGTGGGCCACAGTGGGTCCGCCGGCGAGTTCGGTCATATTCCGCTCGACCCCGACGGGCCGGTGTGCGCTTGCGGCAATCGCGGCTGCCTGGAGAGCCTCGCCAGCGAGGCGGCGATCCTCAGGATGGTGCGCGCCGATCCCGGCCACGGCCGCGTCGAGTCGGTGGACGAAGTGATCACCTTGGCCGAGCGGGGAGACCCCGTCGCGCTGGCCGCCTTCCGATCCGCCGGCGAGGCGCTCGGGCGCGGCATCGCCACAGTGTCCAACCTGCTCAACCCGGAACTGGTGATCGTTGCCGGCGAGCTGACCCGAGCGGTGTCGTTCATCGAACCCTCGGTCCGCGAAGCCGCAGCGCGGTACGCATTCGCGCGGAGCTGGAGCGACTGCCGCCTGGTGATCGACCGCAGCGGCGACGACATGTGGGCGCGCGGCGCAGCCTGCTTGGCGATTCGATCAGCTGTCCAATCCCCCACATCGATGGTCTACCTTCCGCGCGGCCCTTTGTCGTGACAGCGCCCCAGTCCCCCGGCGCTCGTGGGCCGCCCGCGTATCGCGGGCGTCCTTTGCGACCAGCCTGTGCGTCGCCCCCGTTCCCAACGCAGGCGACGACGCCCGAACTCCCCTATCCACGAGATTGGTAGATCCATGATCATTTCCCCCCGGCGACAGACGGCATCGTCTGCGCCGATCACACCGACCAGTCCATTCCGCCGGCGCCGTACGGTGCTGCTGGCTGCCAGCCTGGTGATCACCGGCTCGCTGGCCCTGCCGACCCTGGCCACCGCGGACCCGACCAGCCCTGCCCCAGGCAAGCAGCTCACCGCGCAGCAAGCGCAGAAGTTGGAGCTCCAGCGCCGCGCCAAACTCGCAGCTGAGGACGCGAAGACCAGGGCCGCGCTCCTTCCCGGAGACGAGGTCAAGCTCGACAAGACCAAGCTCCAGAATCTCCGCGTAAGCGCCGTCAAGCCCACCTCCGACGGCGTCGAACTGACCATGGGGTCCTTCATCGGCAAGGTCCGGTTCGTGAGCGCCGACGTCGTCAAGGTCACCATCCAGGCCGCTGGTCAGCCCGACTACAAAAGCGTGGCCGTGGTCAAGGAGAGCCTCGGATCCGTGGCCATCACGCGGAAGAAGACGGCTAGCCAGTACACCATGAAGACTCCGGACCTCACGGTCCGGATCGCGCTTCGCAAGTTCGCGGTGACGATGCTGGACAAGAACGGCAAGGTGATCAACGCCGACGACTCCCGCTTCGGTTCGGGCTACCAGGACGGCAAGCCGTATGTCTTCAAGAAGACCGACAAGTCCGAGGCCTTCTATGGCTTCGGCGAGCAGACCAAAAGCCTGAACAAGCGTGGCGACAGCATCGGCATGTGGAACACCGACCACTACTCCTACGAGACCGACGCCAAGTACATCTACGTCTCCATCCCGTTCTTCACCGGTCTCAAGGGCAACCGCGCCTACGGGATCTTCTTCGACAACACCCACCACTCGTACTACGAGATGGCGAGTGAGTCCGAGGACTACTACTACTTCTACGCCGGCGGCGGAGAGCTGAACTACTACTTCATCAACGGTCCGAAGATGGGTGACGTGCTGAACCGATACACCCAGCTGACCGGCCGTTACCAGCAGCCACCGGAGTGGTCGCTGGGCTGGGAGCAGAGCCACTGGGGCTACAAACCGGCCAGCAAGATCGTCGACGTCGCCAAGGGCTATCGGGAGCGGAAGATCCCGCTCGACGCGATGAACATGGACGTCGACTACATGAACGGGTGGCGGGTGTTCACCTGGGATCCGGCGTGGGGCGAGCCGAAGCAGATGGACGCCCAGCTCGAGGGCATGGGGGTCAAGACGATCGCCATCAACGATCCGGGCGTCAAGAAGGAGAAGGGCTACTGGCTCTCCGACCAGGGCACCGACCGGGGATACTGGGCGACCAACCCCGACGGCACCAACTACGACGGCGCGGTCTGGGCGGGCACCTCGAACTTCCCCGACTTCACCCGCGCCGACGTCCGCGCCTGGTGGGCCGACCAGTTCCCCAAGCTGGTCAACGACGGCGGCGTCGACGGCATGTGGCTGGACATGAACGAGCCGGCGGTCTTCGACGGTCCCAACCACACCGCACCGCTGGATGTCCAGTTCGACCACGGCACCAAGGAACACACCGAAGTCCACAACATCTACGGCTTCTGGAACACCGTCGCGACCTACGACGGACTCAAGAAGATCAAGCCGCAGGAGCGGGCCTTCGTCTTCAGCCGCGACATGTACGCCGGATCGCAGCGTTACGCCGCTCTGTGGAGCGGTGACAACGTGAGCAGCTGGGACCATCTGAAGCTCACGCTGCCGTTGAACATGAATGTCGGCCTGTCCGGCGTGCCGCACGTCGGCAACGACATCGGCGGTTTCGCGCAGGACACCACACCGGAGCTGTTCGCCCGGTGGATCGAGAGCGGGTCGTTCGCGCCGTTCGCCCGCGTCCACTACGACAACAACTTCCAGCCGAACCAGCAGTGCCAGGAGCCCTGGTGCCTGGGTCCGGAGGTCGAGGCCATCGCCAAGAAGTACGTCAGCCTTCGATACAGCCTCCTCCCCTACACCTCCACAGCGTTCCACAACTCCACCGTCGACGGCCGCCCGGTTCAGCAGGCCCTGGTCTACCAGTTCCAGGACGACCCCAAGGTTCGCAACGTCTCCGACCAGTTCATGTGGGGCAACGACATCATGGTCGCCCCGGTCGTCACCAAGGGCGCGACCTCTCGTGAGGTGTATCTGCCCAAGGGCAAGGACTGGATCGACTGGTGGACCGGCACGCGGTACACCGGTGATCAAACCATCACCGTCACCGCCCCGCTGGACGTGATGCCGATCTTCGTCGCCCAGGGAGCCGTCATCCCCACCCGGGAAGTGCAGCAGCACACCGGCGAGAACCCGTTCACGAACGTTGCATTCAACGTGTTCCTCGGGAACGGATCCAGCGCGACCGGAACCCTCTACGAGGACGACGGTATCTCGGAGAAGTACAAGAGCGGTGAGTGGAACTCCTACCAGACCACCGTCACGCGCAACGCCGACGGTTCCATCGGCACCAAGATCAACAAGACTCACAGCGGTTACGACTCCAAGCTCGCGTCGTACGACCTCGTCCTCCGCGGTAGCGATCTCGGAGGGCTGGGCGCACTGAACAGGCTCAAGACGTCGTCGATCAGGCTGGACGCCGGCCGATCGACCAGCGGCGTCAGGGTCAAGAAGATCAATGCCCAGGACGGAACCGTGACCGTCAGCGTGCCGTTCTCGGCCGGCAAGGCGACCATCGCCTTCGAAGGGAAGTGATGATCATGAGAGCCAAGCGTGCACTTCTCGCCACGACCGCGGTCGGTCTCGCCGCGCTGCTCGTCCCCGGTGCACTCACCGCCTCGGCCGAGCCGAAGCTGTCCGCAGCGCAACTCAAGCCCGCAGCGATCAGCAAGGCGGCGGTGCGTGACCTGGCCGGCTCCAGTGCCCGGAACCAGGAGACCCAGCTGCGGATGTACTCGGTGATGACCGACCGGTTCGCCAATGGCGACCCGAGCAACGACACCGGTGGAATCGCCGGCGGACCGTTGCAGAACGGATTCGACGCCACCAAGAAGCAGTTCTACAACGGCGGCGACATCAAGGGTCTGACCGACAAACTGGACTACATCAAAGGCCTCGGGATGGATGCCATCTGGATCACCCCGCCCTACCAGAACGATCCCGTCCAGATCTTGCCGAACTACACCTCGGCGTCTTACCACGGCTACTGGATCACCAAGTTCGACCAGATGGATCCGCACGTCGGGACGCCGCAAGAGGTCAAGACCTTCATCTCCGAGGCGCACAAGCGGGGTATGAAGGTCATCTTCGACGTCGTCGCGAACCACACCGCCGACGTCAACGACTACGCCCAGAAGGAGTACACCTATCGTGACTCCGCGACGTACCCGTACAAGGACGTCAACGGCAACACGTTCGATCCGCACGACTACGCCGACGGCAGCAAGCCGTTCCCGGCGATGAAGACCGAGGACATGCCGTACACCCCGGTGCTCCGGCAGCCCTCGGACGCCACCAAGCGGTCGCCGGCCTTCCTCAATGACCTCACCAACTACCACAACCGCGGTGACTCGACCTTCGCCGGTGAGTCCTCGCAGTGGGGTGACTTCATCGGCTTGGACGACGTGTTCACCGAGAAGCCCGAGGTGGTGGCCGGATTCAAGGACATCTTCAAGGGGTACGTCCGCGACTACGGGGTGGACGGCTTCCGGATCGACACCTACAAGCACGTCAACATCGAGTTCTGGCAGCAGGTGATGCCCGACGTCGAGGCGTACGCGGCCTCGATCGGCAAGCCGACCTTCTACGTGTTCGGTGAGGTGGCCTCCCCCACCGCCCCGGAGGTGTCGTGGTGGTCGGCCAAGGGCAACAGCGGCTCGATGCTGGACTTCGCGTTCCAGGGAGCGATCCGCAAGACCTTGTCGGAGAACGCACCGGTGTCCACCCTCGCCGACCTCTTCGCCGAGGACGACATGTACACCACTGACAAGTACAACGCCTACAACCTGGCCACCTTCGTCAGCAACCACGACATGGGCAGGATGGCCTACCTGCTGCGTCAGGACACCCCCTCCCAGCCCGACTGGGCCTTGATGCGGCGGCTGAACGTGGCCAACGCGGTGCTCTTCTTCTCGCGGGGCAACCCGATCGTGTACTACGGGGACGAGCAGGGCTTCGCCGGCACCGGCAACGACACCGGCGCACGTGAGTCGTTGTTCGCAAGCAAGGTTCCCGAGTACATGGACGAGAAGCTGGTCAGCTCTGATCGGACCGGTGCCCAGGACAACTACAACACGAACGCACCGATCTACCGGCAGGTGCAGCGCATCGCTCAGGTGATCAAGGACAATCCCGGCCTCAAGGACGGCGCCCAGGTCACCCGCTACGTCGACTCCGGCCAGGGCGTGTTCGCGATGAGCCGCACCGCGGCCGGCAACGGCATCGAGTACGTCGTCGCGGTCAACAACTCCTGGGGCGAGAAGACGGTGGAGATCCCCACCTACAGCCGCGACATGGCATTCACCCAGGTATACCCGGCGGGCAACGCGACCAAGGTGACCGACATCGACAAGAAGCTGTCGGTCACGGTGCCGCACATGTCGGTCATGGTCTTCAAGGCCGCCCTGCCCGTTGTCAAGAGCGGCAAGGCCCCCGCAATCACCATGACCGGCATGACGCCCGGAGCCACCATCACCGACCGGTGGCCGGTGACCGCCCGGACGTCGGACCAGGGGGCGAGCCCCGACCAGGTGACCTTCATTGCCAAGGTCGGTTCCGCCGACTGGAAGGTGATCGGGACCGATGACAACCCGAACTGGTCCGTCTGGTTCGACCCCTCCGGCGTGGCTCCGGGGACCCGCGTCACCTTCCGCGCCGTCGTCAAGGACAACAACGGCCACACCCGGGTCAGCGCCGGCGTCGTCCAGCAGGTCGGCGCGGGAGCTCCGGTCAAGGCTCAGAAGGCGCCGGTCGACACACCGATGGCGCTGAGGCCGACGGTCAGGGGGCGCTGACACCTCGATCGAAGCAGCTGGCTGCCGGTCGGACCGTTCACCCGGTCCGACCGGCACGCTTCAGGTGCGGGGGCCATGCTCAGGTCCTGGCATCGCGTGCCCGTTGGATCATGATGCACATGGTGCGCACTCCTGCCGTGTCCGGTCGATGAAGGAGATCAGCGATGTCGATCCCCCCTGCCGATGACGCCGTCGTGCTCTTCGACATGGACGGTGTGCTGCTGCACGGCGACACGATGGGAACCCTGCTCCGTCAAGGGTTCGCGAGGCGACCCTGGCGATTCCTTCCGGCGGCCCTGCTCGTGGGCCTGTGGCATCTGCTGCCACCGGGGAACCCCGGCCGTTCCCGCATAGATCGAGCGTTGGTTCGGGTCGGGCTTCGAGGATTCGACGATCGTCAGTTCGAGTCGCTCGCGCGTCACACGGCAACCGCCCTGGCCGCCAGCGAGGCGAGAAACGGCGAGCTCGTCGGTGAGGTCGCTCGGCTCCGGGACCGCGGTGTACGGGTGATCGTGGTGACGGCGTCCGAGCGTCGTCTGGCGCAGGGATACCTCGACGCTGTGGGCTTGGCGGGGGTCGAGCTGTTGGCCTCCGAACTCGTCTTCGCACCCCACACCACAGCGGTGTTCCGGGTGCACAACGTCGGCCCTGACAAGGTGTCCTGTGTCGAGCGCGCAGGGGTGGACCTGTCGGAGTGCCTGCTCTACACGGACTCGGCGAGCGATCTCCCGCTGATCGAACGCGTCGGCGCGTGCGTACTGGTATCGCCGAGCAAAGCCACGATGCGCATCGTGCGCCGGGCGGCACTCTCGATACCGATCACCGTCATCTGACGGCGACAGGTTCGTCGCTTCGCGGAGCGATCGTCTTGCGCACCGGCGGTGGTGCCCTAGGCGAGAGAGCGCGCGAAGTTCTTGCGGGGAGACGCGTTGAGCGTGCTGACCAGCTGAGTTCGGCTGCTGATGCCCAACTTCCGGTAGGCGTTGGAGAGATGGAACTCCACGGTACGGACACTCAGGAACAGGCGCGCCGCGACTTGCCGGTTGCTGAGGCCTTCGGCCACGGAAAGCGCAACGCTCATTTCCTGTGCGGATAGGCGATGCAGCCGCTGATCCTCGACGATCACCGCCATTCCCTTACCACCCAGCTCGGCCCGCGTCTGGCACGCCCACCCCGTGGCGCCGAGATGCTCGAAGATGGCAAGCGCCAGCATCAACGCGCTGCGTGCACGGCCCGAGCGACCTTCGAGAAGCTGGAGCCGACCCAGCCACAGCAAGCTCCGTGCGTGCTCGAACTGCGCACCAGCGGCCGTCGCCTGATCGATCGAAGCTCGCAGTGCTGCTACCCGCCGTGCCGGGGACGTCTCGGTCAAGGCCTGACAGCGATACCACACCGCGCTTCGACCTTGCCCGATGAGTTCTTCCTCGTGCTCAGCCGCCACCGTCCGTGCGGTGTTTGCCTCGCCGGTCAGCACGAGGGCTTCCACCAAATCAGGAACCCACGACAGAATGGGATTCTCGACGAGCCCTCGATCGTGGGCAAAGGCGTCGACGAGTTCGAGGTGCTGCACGGCCTCATCCGGTTGCCCCAGGCCGAGCGAAAGACGACCCAGGGCTACACGCACTTGGGCATCGAGCATGCGGGAGTGCGCCCGCCGGCCACCTTCGAGGGCCTCGTCGGCGTGCCTCCGGCATGCCTCTTCATCACCACGCACCGCCTCGATCTGCGCGAGCGCAGCGAGGGTTGCGGGCAACTCGGTGACCCACCCACTCTGGGTGACGATCTCGACCGCAGCACTGGCCGACACGTATGCAGCCGGCCACCGATCTGCGGCCAGCTGCATGGCTGAGAGCCGGGACAGCTGGAAGGGCAGCAATCCAACAGCGGCCCGTTCGCGGAGCACGCGCACGGCTGCCTCGATGGCGGTGATGGCTTCGGCCTGGTGGCCTGCAGCGAATTGGGCGAGGGCCACAACGAGTCCCGTCTGGTCCGCGGCGAGAGGGTTGACTTCGTCCAGCCGGCCCAGGGCGGTGGTCAGCTTTCCGTGCCCGCTGGGTCGCCGACCGCACACCAGATCGATGAGGGAACTCGCCGCGAGGACGTTCAACGGCATGACCGATTCCTCGATGTTGAGCAGCCCGCATTCGTCGATCGCCCCCTGGGCGTGGCTGAGATCGCCGAGCCACAAGCTGGTCACGGCGGCGTGTCCGAGCATCACCGCTGCCGAGGTCGGAGACACCGCAGCCGTGATCCTGGCCAAGCCGAGGAGCCGGTCGCGCGCCTGGGCCGGCTGACCACGCCACATGTCGAATCGACACCGCAGGTGCTCGACGGCGAGGGCCGCGTCGGTCCCTGCTGCGCAGCTGTCGGCCTCGTCGAGAAGTGGGTCTGCCCGTTCCATCGCGCCCGCGGACTGTACGTGTTCCGCCGCCGCCAGCAGCCGCGCCACCTTGCCCTCGGGTGCCACGCTGAGCCGCGCAGCCGTCTCGAACAGGTTGACCGCCGTCGGAGCGCTGGAGCGTGAAACGGCCAGCTGACCGAGTCGCTCCAACTCGGTGGCCAGATCCTCGTCCGGCCCGATGGTGCCTGCCACTCGATGCCAGGCGCACCGTTCACGATCACCGAACTGATCGAGCGGGGCGTACACATCGGCGACCAGGCGGTGCAGAGCCCTGCGCCGGCTCGGAGCAATGCTGTTGTAGGCGACCAACTGGATCAGGGGATGCCGGAAGAGAACGGTGTCGCCGCCGATCTCCACGACGTTGGCGGTCTCGGCGGGTTCCACGTCGGAAAGGGTCAGGTGGTCCGCAGCCAGCACCGCGGTGAAGATCTGTGGCCTGGCTTCCCCCAGCACCGCCAGCGCCTCGACGGCCCGGAGGGCCTTGGTCGGCAGACTGTGCAGTGCTGAAGAGTACGTCGTCTCGAGCTGGGAGACCTCAGACCACGCCGGATCTTCGAGGTCGCCGGCGTCGCCCAGCCTGCGACAGAACTCTTCGACGGCCAGCGGGTTACCGCGTGCGCGGTCGACGACCACGTCGACGTCGAACCCCGACATCGACGGTGCGAGTTCACCGACGATCTTGCGCACGTGCTTCGCAGGCAGTGCGTTGAGCGACAGCACCGGGAACCCCTGCAGGGCGCGCGTCGGTCCGCCGCCGGCGAAGCCGCTGCGTTCGGTGAGGATGATCAGCACCGAGTCGGCACGGAGGCGACGGGCGACGAAGGCCAGACAGTTCAGACTCGACTCGTCAACCCATTGGCAGTCGTCCACCATGAGGAGCACCGGTTGATCCGCGGCAACGACCGTCACCAACTCCAAGACAGCCAGGTAGACCGCGAAGGGCTCCGCGCCGACGGGCGGTCCAGATCCCAGAGCAGAATGCAGCACGTTCTGCCGAGATTCCGACAGCCGGCTGACGAAGGGAAGCAGCGGAGTCAGCACGTCGAGGAGCACTGCATAGGACAGCTCGGACTCGGTCACCACGCCCCGTCCGGTGGCGTGCAGAAAGCCGCCGGCGTGTTCGGCAACGAAGGACAGCAGTCGGCTCTTGCCGATGCCCGGCTCACCCCGCAGAAGGAAGACCCGGCTGGTCTGGTGGCGAGCATCGTCGATGGCTCCGAGCAGGGCCGTGCACTCCTCGGATCGTCCAACCAGCACAAGATCCTCCCTCAGGTGGCTGCGCGACTCGTGCCGAACAGCGGTGTTGAGCACAAGAGGGACGGGGTAATACCTCGCACACTGAAAATACCGGATCAGCGGTCCGCGCGACGAGGCAATACCGGTCCGGCTGCCGGTGATACCGGGGAAAACCACAGGATGCCGTTCGTACCAGTGCATCGCGTGGTTCGCTGAAACCTGCGGTCCTCACGGAAGTCACGACCCTGTCCGGCTTCTTACCGTTTCAGACATGTGCTTCTCTCTGCTCCGCCGCAGGTCGGCCTCACGGCCGCCCGTCGGTGATGGGAGCCCGACCCGCCGTGGAGGTGGGGCGTGAGCGAGATGCGCGCGGACCACACGATGCCGGCTCAGCTGACCATCGCCGTCCCGCCGGGCCAACCTGCCGACGCGGCCGAACGAGGGCGGTCCGGGTCCCGACCTCAGCGCGCATCGATGCAGACGCGACTCGATGAGCTCCGGGAGCGCCGCGCCGCGGTCGCCGATGACGACGGCCTCGGCACCCAGCGCCAACGCCGCAGCGGCAAGCTCACGGTCCGTGAGCGGATCCAGGCACTCCTTGATCACGATTCGTTCCACGAGATCGAGAGCTTGCGTCGCCATCGGGCGCACGGGTTCGGCCTGGAAGATCGGCGGATCGACACCGACGGAGTGGTCACCGGCTGGGGCCGGATCCACGGCACCCAAGTGTTCGTCTACGCCCAAGACTTCCGGATCCTGGGTGGGTCCCTGGGAGAGGCACACGCTCAGAAGATCCAGAAGGTCCTCGACCTGGCGTTGTCGGTGGGCGCGCCGGTCATCGGCCTGAACGACAGCTCCGGAGCCAGGATTCAGGAGGGCGTCACCGCACTCGCCGGATACGGCGGCATCTTCCGGCGCAATGTGGCCGCATCGGGGGTGATTCCCCAGATCAGCGTGATGCTCGGTCCGTGTGCCGGCGGCGCCTCCTACTCACCGGCCCTGACCGACTTCGTCTTCATGGTGCGCAAGACGTCTGCGATGTTCCTCACCGGTCCGAGCGTGATCAAGGCCGTCACCGGTGAGGTGGTGACTCAGGAGGAGCTCGGGGGCGCGGACGTCCATGCGACCAGCACCGGGCTGGCGACCTTCGTCTTCGACGACGAAGCCACCTGCCTGGACGAAGTGCGTTACCTGGTCTCGATGCTGCCATCGCGAACAGCCGGCCCGGCGCCCTGGTACGAACCGGAGGATGATCCGGCGCGTGCGGTCGACCGACTTGTCGACATCGTGCCCGCCGACTCTCGACTGCCGTATGACATCCGGGACGTCATCACCGAGATCGTGGACGATCACGACACCGTGGAGCTCCACCAGGCATGGGCGCCGAACGTGGTGTGCGTGCTGGCCCGCCTCGACGGTCACGTGGTGGGTGTGGTCGGGAATCAGCCGCAAAGCCTTGCCGGCGTACTGAACATCGAGGCATCGGAGAAGGCTGCACGGTTCGTGCGCATGTGCGACGCGTTCCGGATTCCGCTGGTGACGTTGGTCGACGTGCCGGGGTTCCTCCCCGGCACCGAACAAGAACACGGGGGCGCGATCCGGCACGGCGCCAAGCTGCTGTACGCGTACTGCGAGGCATCCGTACCGCGGATCCAGTTGATCTTGCGGAAAGCGTACGGCGGCGCGTACATCGTCATGGACTCCCGCCCGATCGGCGCCGACCTGGCGTTTGCCTGGCCGACCAATGAGGTCGCGGTGATGGGCGCCGAAGGTGCCGTGGACGTCATCCATCGCCGCAAGATCGCCGCCGCCGACGATCCCGCGGAACTGCGAGATCAACTCGCGGGCCAGTATGCCGCCGAGCTCATGCATCCCTTCTACGCCGCGGAGCGGGGCCTGATCGACGAGGTGATCGAACCGCGCGACACCCGCCGCGTTCTCATCGCCTCCCTGGCCATGCTGGCCGACAAGCAGCGCCCAGCGGGATACCAGCGGCACGGGAACCCACCGCTATGAGCACCCACACGTCAGCCGTCATTCCCCGGGGGGAAAACTCATGATCATCGACCGTTCACCGACCACCGTCGTCGACCTCGTGCGCCAACGCTGTGAGGATCAGCCGGATCAGGTCGCCTTCGAGTTCGTGAGTGTCGACGCTCGCCGGGAGCTGGTGAGCGAGCACCTCGACTATGCCGAACTGGACCGCCGCGCGCGAGCAGTCGCGGTGAGCCTCCTGCACCGCGGGTCGGCCGGTGATCGCGTACTCCTCATGCTCGAGCCGGGGATCGACTACCTGACGTCCTTCTTCGGGATCATGATGGCCGGACAGGTGCCGGTACCGGCCTACCCGATGGGCGGGGCCCGGCACATCGGCCGGGTCGAGTCGATCGTCGCCAACAGCGGAGCCACCCTGGTCATGGGCGACCTGCCGGAGATCGCGAACGAAGCCTCGCCCGTCCAGGGCCTGGGCTGCCTGCATCCTGCAGACGCAGTCGCCGATGGCCGCGAGAACGACTGGCACGCCCCCGAACTGCAGCCCGACTCGTTGGCGTTCCTGCAGTACACCTCGGGGTCCACCGGTGTCCCCAAGGGAGTGATGGTGACGCAGGCCAATGTGATGGCCAATGCCGCGAGCGGATCAGCCACCTTCGGACTCACCGCGGACGATCGGGGCGTCTTGTGGCTTCCGCCGTATCACGACCTCGGCTTGATCGGCGGTGTCCTGATGCCGCTGTTCGCCGGATTCCCGATGACCCTGACCGCACCCGTGACCTTCATCCGCAATCCGGCGGTGTGGCTGCGGCTGCTGAGCGACCGTTCGGCGACCATCTCGGCGAGCCCGAGCTTCGGTTATGACCACTGTGTCGAGCGCATCGCACCGGACGACCTCAGCGGAATCGACCTGACCTCGTGGAGCCGCGCGCTCAACGGCGCCGAGCCGGTCCGGCCCGAGGTCATGGACCGGTTCGTCCGCCGGTTCGCAGCCGTCGGCCTCCGACCCGACGTGTTCGTCCCCTGCTACGGCCTGGCCGAGAGCACCTTGGTCGTCAGCGGACGGCGCCCGGATCAGCCGCAGAAGACGATTTCGGTGGACCCGGGGGCACTGGCGGACCGGCTGCTGCGACTGTCCCCCGACGCGGCTGGGCGACGGCTCGTCAGCAGCGGCGTCCCGTGCGACGACGCGACCGTGCGCGTGGTCGATCCCGACACGGGCGTCGAGTCACCGGCTGGCCTGATCGGCGAGATCTGGGTGCAGTCACCCAGCGTCGCTGCAGGGTACTTCGGTCAACCCCAGACGACGGCCGAGACCTTCGCCGCGACCCTCCCCGGAGTGGGGGGAACCTTCTTGCGTACCGGCGATCTCGGCGGATTCGTGGACGGCGAGCTGTTCGTCACCGGCCGTCGCAAGGACCTCATGATCTTCCGCGGCCGCAATGTCTATCCCCAAGATGTGGAGTCCGCGGCACTGGAGTCGCATCACGCGCTGACCCATGCCCGGGCGGCCGCGTTCGCCGTGGACGGTGCCGGCGGACCCGACGCTGGGGAAGGCCTCGTCCTCGTCCTCGGCGTCGCCAAGCCGCTGGACCAGGCCACCCACGACAGCGTCGATCGCGCCGTCCGGACTGCAGTCCTGGCCGACTCGGGCGTGGCCGTGACCGACCTGGTGATCACCCACAAGCGCGCCATCCCGACGACATCCAGCGGCAAGGTCCAGCGACACGCCGCCCGTGCCGCGTACCTGTCCGGAGCCATCGCGCCGAGCGGCGGCCGGGAGCCGAAGGGCTCGATGGCACCGACGAGTGGGCCAGTCTTCTCCCAACGAGTCCTCGGTGTGCTCCGGGCCGCCGTAGCAGAGCACAGCGGGCTCCCCCTGGCGGCGATCGACCCTGGTCGATCGGTGGCGGAGTTCGGCCTGGACTCGCTCAAAGTGGTGACCGTTGCCGAGCAGGTCAGCCGCGAACTCGGCGTCGAGATCTCCCCCGCCTTCGCCTGGGAGTTCGCGAACCTGCGGGACGCTGCGGACGGGATCGCGGGCATGGCGCGGCCGGACACCACGCAGAACGAGCCCGTCCGCAACGCGCCCGCTCAACCATCCCCGAACCGCCCTCCGGCGGGTACGGCCGCGGCGGAGCCGGTGGCGGTGGTGGGGATGGGGTGCAGGTTCCCCGGCGCGGCCGGGATCACCCAGTTCTGGAACCTGCTGACCACCGGCACCAGCGGCATCACCACCGTCCCACCCGACCGCTGGGACGCCGACGCCCTCTACGAC
>DASTGF010000224.1:0-2603 GCA_035719255.1 Microlunatus sp.
GTCGGCTTGCGGGACAGCACCTGCTCCTCGGCGCCCACCGCGTGGCCCTCGATCGCGTCCACGTCCAGCGGCGACGGCAGGTACCGCACGACGGCGTCGAGCATGGGCTGCACGCCCTTGTTCTTGAACGCCGACCCGCACCTGGGCAAGCTGACCTTCGTCCGCGTCTACTCGGGCACCCTGAACTCGGGCAGCCAGGTCATCAACGCGACCAAGGACCGCAAGGAGCGGATCGGCAAGATCTACCAGATGCACGCGAACAAGCGTGAGGAGCTGGCGAGCGTGCACGCCGGCGACATCTGTGCGGTCATGGGCCTGAAGCAGACCACCACCGGCGACACGCTGTCCGACCCGCAGCACCAGATCGTGCTGGAGTCGATGACGTTCCCGGATCCGGTGATCTCGGTGGCCATCGAGCCCAAGACCAAGAGCGACCAGGAGAAGCTGGGCACGGCGATCCAGAAGCTGGCCGAAGAGGATCCGACGTTCAAGGTCAAGAACGACGAGGAGACCGGCCAGACCGTCATCTCCGGCATGGGCGAGCTCCACCTGGACATCCTGGTCGACCGGATGCGGCGCGAGTTCAAGGTCGAGGCCAACATCGGCAAGCCGCAGGTGGCCTACCGCGAGACGATCCGCGGCACCGTGGACAAGCTCGAGTACACCCACAAGAAGCAGACCGGTGGGTCGGGCCAGTTCGCCCGGGTCATCATCAAGGTCGAGCCGCTGGACCTGGACTCCGCCGAAGGCGCCACCTACGAGTTCGTCAACGCGGTCACCGGTGGGCGTATCCCCAAGGAGTACATCCCGTCGGTGGACGCCGGTGCGCAGGACGCGTTGCAGTACGGCGTGCTGGCCGGCTACCCGATGCTGGGCGTGAAGCTGACGCTGCTCGACGGCGCCTACCACGAGGTCGACTCCTCGGAAATGGCGTTCAAGATCGCCGGGTCGGTGGCCATGAAGGAGGCCGCGCGCAAGGCGAAGCCGGTGCTGCTCGAGCCGCTGATGAGCGTCGAGGTCGTCACGCCCGAGGACAACATGGGCGACGTGATCGGCGACCTGAACTCCCGGCGCGGGCAGATCCAGTCGATGAACGAGCGCTCCGGCGCCCGGGTGGTCGCCGCGCTGGTGCCGCTGTCGGAGATGTTCGGCTACGTCGGCGACCTGCGCTCGCGCACCCAGGGCCGCGCCTCGTACTCGATGGTGTTCGACCGCTACGCCGAGGTGCCCGCGAACGTGGCGAAGGAGATCATCGCGAAAGCCACCGGGGAGTGAGCCGCGCGGGCGACCGCCCGCGCCTCGCACCTGCGCACAACTACATACTCCAGGGAAATCGGATCGTCCCGGTGGCATCCATTGCGTGGCCATCCGTACCCTGCACAGTCGGGGTGCCGCCGTCCAACCGGGCAGCGGCATCACGGGTCCGGGCCAGCACGGTTCGGTCCAGATCCATCCACACCGCCTGACGAGCTCGACTGTCCAACCGGCACAGAGTCACAAGGCGCAACGAAACAGTCCTGAGGAGGACAGCAGTGGCGAAGGCGAAGTTCGACCGGAGCAAGCCGCACGTCAACATCGGCACCATCGGTCACGTCGACCATGGCAAGACGACGCTGACCGCGGCGATCACCAAGGTGCTGCACGACAAGTTCCCGGCCCTGAACGAGGTGTCGGCCTTCGATCAGATCGACAAGGCGCCGGAAGAGCGTCAGCGCGGCATCACCATCAACATCGCGCACGTCGAGTACCAGACCGAGAAGCGGCACTACGCGCACGTGGACGCCCCCGGTCACGCCGACTACATCAAGAACATGATCACCGGTGCCGCCCAGATGGACGGCGCGATCCTGGTGGTCGCGGCGACCGACGGCCCGATGCCGCAGACCAAGGAGCACGTGCTGCTGGCTCGCCAGGTCGGCGTGCCCTACATCCTGGTCGCGCTGAACAAGTCCGACATGGTCGACGACGAGGAGATCCTGGAGCTCGTCGAGCTCGAGGTCCGCGAGCTGCTCTCCTCGCAGGAGTTCCCGGGCGACGACGCCCCGGTCATTCGCACCTCCGGCCTGAAGGCCCTCGAGGGTGACCCGAAGTGGGTCGCCACCGTCGAGGAGCTCATGGACGCGGTCGACGAGTCGATCCCGGACCCGGTCCGTGACATCGAGAAGCCGTTCCTGATGCCGATCGAGGACGTTTTCACCATCACCGGCCGTGGCACCGTGGTGACCGGCAAGGTCGAGCGTGGCCAGGTGCACGTCAACGAGACCGTCGAGATCGTCGGGATCAAGCCGAAGTCGTTCACCACGACCGTGACCGGCGTCGAGATGTTCCGCAAGCTGCTCGACTCCGGCCAGGCCGGTGACAACGTCGGTCTGCTGCTGCGTGGCACCAAGCGCGAGGAGGTGGAGCGCGGCCAGGTCGTCGTCAAGCCGGGCTCCATCACCCCGCACACCGAGTTCGAGGCGCAGGTCTACATCCTGGGCAAGGACGAGGGCGGCCGGCACACGCCGTTCTTCAACAACTACCGCCCGCAGTTCTTCTTCCGCACCACCGACGTGACCGGTGTGGTGAACCTCCCCGAGGGCACCGAGATGGTCATGCCGGGC
>DASTGF010000225.1:0-8806 GCA_035719255.1 Microlunatus sp.
CGCCGAACTGCTCGACCGGGAAGGGCGAGTTGTCCCAGACCAGGCGATGCGGGGCATGCAGCCCGGTGAAGCCCTCCAGGCTGCCGAAGTAGCGGTCGAAGCCCCGCTGCAGCGGCCATGACGACCGGTCCGCGGCGTCGTGCAGCGACCGATCCGCGGTCAGGTGCCACTTGCCGACCATGTACGTCGCATAGCCGCTCGCCCGCAACGTCTCGGCCAGGGTGGGCACGTTGTCCGGCAGCTCGAAGGTGTACGCGGGATAGCCCGGATCGGCATTGGCCGGGAAGGCGAAGCCGGCCTTGTGCGGATTCACCCCGGTCAGCAACGCCGCCCGTGACGGTGAGCACAACGGGGTCGTGTGGTAATTGGTCAGGACGATCCCGTCGCCGGCCAGGCGGTCCAGGTTTGGGGTGGCGATCTCGGAGCCGAACGGGCCGATGTCGGCGTACCCGAGGTCGTCGACCAGGATCACCACGATGTTCGGGCTGCCGGGTCGGGCGCGACGCTCGGCAGGCCAGGACGGCCGGGACTGCGAGATCGTCCGGCCAATCGATCCCTGGAAGCCCGCGTACGCAGCCTGCCGGCCGTGGTCGGCGGAGCCGTTGGTGCCGCTCATCGGCGCGATCTCCTGGTCTGTCCGAGGGCCCGTGCCAGCAGCTGCAGGGCGAGGACCAAGATCACCACGACCAGCAGCGGGCCGACGACGAAGCCGAGATTGCTGTCCACGTAGGAGATCCCGTCGCTGATCAAGCTCCCCAGTGACGGCGCAGGGGGCCGGATGCCGATCCCCAGGAAGCTCATCGCGCTCTCCACGAACACCGCGAGGGACAGCGAGATGGCGAACTGGACGCCCACGGGTTCCACCGCATTGGGCAGCACGTGCCGGCGCAGCACTCGGATCCGGCCGGTCCCGACCGTCTCGGCGGCGTCCACATACGGCAGTGATCGGACGGTGAGGATCGAGCTGCGCAGCATCCGGGCGAAGATCGGGGTCTCGACCACGGTGATGACGATGATCACCGTCGCGGCGCCGGGGCCGGTCACGGCGGTCAGCCCGATGGCGAAGATCAGGGTCGGGAAGGCCAGCAGGAGATCGAAGAGCCGTTGCAGGCCGACGTCGACGCCGGACCACACGGTGCCGGCCAGCGCGGCCAACGACCCGAGCGTTGCGCCGATCGGCACAGCCACGAAGATGATCGCCAGATCCGCGCGGATTCCGTACAGCGTGCGCGTCCAGACGTCGCGGTTCACCTGATCGGTGCCCAGTGGATGGGCCCAGCTCGGAGGCAGCAGATTGGCGTTCGGCAGTTGGTCGTTCACCCCGTAGGAGGAGAGCAAGGGAGCGGCCGCTCCGAGCAGGACGACCACACCGAGCAAGATCAGACCGGCCACGCCGGGACCGCGCCGCAGCGCCGCCAGCCATGAACGGCCGGCCCGCTGGGAGCGGGTTTCCGCCCCGGTTGCGGTGGTGCGCTCCTCGATCAGCGTCCGTACGCTCACGTCAGTCCTCCGATCCGGACGCGCGGGTCGAGCGAGGCATGCACGAGGTCGGTGAGCAACTGGATCACCACGAACACCGCGACCGACAACAACAACAGCACCTGCACGACGGGATAGTCGCGGCTGTCGATGGCGTGGGCCGCGAGCTGCCCGAGACCGGGCCAGGTGAACACCGCCTCGACCAGCACGGCCCCGCCCAGCAACGCGCCGGCCTGGATGCCGAGCGCGGTGAGATAGGGCGGCAGCGCTGCCGGCAACGCGTGCGCCCACACGATCCGGCCCGTACCGACGCCGGCCGCTCGGGCCGTCGCGACGTACGGTGCCGACAACTCGGTACGCAGCGCTTCGGTGAGGAAGCGGGTCAGCGAGGCATAGGCCGGTAGCGCCAGGCAGACGGCGGGCAGCACCAGGTATTGCACCGCGATGTCGGGTCGCACGACGAAGCCGTCGGGCGGGGTCCCGCCGGTGGGCAGCACGGGAATCACGATCCCGAACACCACGATCAGGCCCACGCCGGTGACGAAGGTGGGCAGGGCCAGGGCCAGGGTGTTCACGCCGGTGAGCACCGCATCCACCGGCCGGCTGCCGACCCGGACCCAGATCAGGGCCGTGATCACACTGCCGACGACCGCCAGCACTGTCGCCGCACCGGCCAGCACCACGGTATTGGTGAGCCCCGTCAGCACCAGGTCGGAAATCCGGCCGCCGATCATGTACGACCGCCCGAGGTCCCCGCTCACCACGTGCCAGATCCAGCTGAGGTATTGCGAGACCAGACCCTGGTCGAGGCCCAGCTCGTGGCGGATGGCTCCAACCGTCTCGGGGGATGCATCCGGTCCGGCCAGCGTCGTCGCCGGATCGCCCGGCACGAGCCGCAGGATCGAGAAGATCACGATCGAGGCGAGCGCCAGCACGGCCAGGGCGGACGGCAGCCGGCGCAGCAGATAGCGCAGCATCGCAGGTCAGCCCTTCGCCACCCAGGCGTCGGTCAGCTGCAGCTCGGAGCGCTTGGTGTACGAGACGCCCTGCAGCCGGTCGGACCGGGCCCACTGCGGCAGCACGACCGCGATCTCGGCCAGGAACACATTGTCCAGCAGCTGCTCCGAGACCGCGCCGTAGGCCGTGATCGCCTCCGGCGAGGTGCCGTCGGCGATCTGCCAGGCCCGGTCGGCGGCTTCGATGTAGGACGGCGAGTCGAACCGGGACGCGTTCTTGTGGGCGTTGAACGGGTAGGCGCTGACGGTGAGCGTGGAGGGCGTGTACTGCGCCCAGGAGTGGAAGGTGGTCCACAGGCCCCGGAACTTCGCCCCGATCAGCTGCTTGACGAACTGGGCTCCGTCGACCGGATCGAGCTCGACCGGGATGCCCACGGCGGCCAGATCGGACTGCACGATCGCCGCGGTGGCCTCCACCAGCGGGTTGGGGCTGGAGTAGGTGTACGGGATGGTCGGAATGGTGCCGACCTCCGCGATCAAGGCCTTGGCCTTGTCCAAGGTTCGGGCGTACCGGGTGTTGGCGGCCTCGTCGTAGGCGGGGGAGTATTTCGGCCAGGGCAGGTTGACGGCGTAGCCGACGCCGCGCAAGACCTCATTCACCACGCGGTCGCGATCCAGCGCGTACGCGATCGCCTGCCGCACCCGCAGATCGTCCAGCGGCTTGGCGGTCACGTTGGCACCGACGTACAACTGCGTTTCCGCCCCCTCCAAGCGGATGTCGGAGAAACCGCCGCTCTTCACCAGGTTCTCGGTGTCGAGGTAGCTCAGACCGTCGGCGAAGTCGACCTGACCCGACCTCAGGGCCGACAGCAAGGCCTTGGCGTCGGTGATGATCTTGGCGTCCACGGCATCGGCGTACGGCCGTTCGGGCACCCAGTAGGTCTCGTTGCGCTCGAACCGGATCGAGGAGTTCGGTGTCCAGCTCGCAACCCTGAACGGACCGGTACCGATCAGCTTCTCACCGGTTCGCAGCTGGTCGATCGTCTCCTGGTCGACGATCGGCACGGTGTCCAGCAGGTCGAAGATGTTCCCCAGGGGGTGGGCGAAACTCAGCGCCAACCGATGGGGGTCGGAGGTGTCGTATCTCGTGATCGAGTTGGCGGTGCTCTTCAGCTGGGCGGTCCACGAGGGGTCGCCGTAGGTCTTGATCGAGAACGCCGCGTCGGAGGAGGTGAACGGCCGGCCCGTGTGGAAGGTGACGTCGTCGCGGAGCCGCAGTTCCAGGGATCGCCCGTCCTTGCCGAGCTCCCACTCGGTGGCCAGCCGGGGCGTGGGTTTCACCGCGTCGTGGGGATAGCGGATCAACGAATCGAAGGCGAGTCCGATCACGGTGGTGATGCCGGCGGTGGAGTTGGTGAAGAAGTTGCCGGGGATGAGGTCCTCGGAGATGCCGGCGTTGATGGTGCCGCCCCGTTGCGGAGCGCCCGACTGCGCGGCCTGGCCGCGGGCCTCCTGTACGGCCGAGGTGCAGCCGGCGGCCCCGAGTAGCGTTCCGGCCAGGCCGGCGCCGGCGAGCCCCTGGAGCAACAGCCGGCGGCTGACCGGACGGGTCGAGATGGACATGACGAAGTGCCTTTCGAGGAGGGTGGTTGCGCAGCGGTGTGAGCGGTCGGCCTGCGGGTCGTCAAGCAGACCCCGCTGGGAGGTGGGCGCTCCCGGCTCGCCGACGACCGAGCCGCCGAGACCGGCTCGGGTGGGCGGTCGTCGGCGGCCCGAGGCCGAGGGCGGCGCTCGATCTGGCGCCGGCCGGGCGCCAGGTCAGATGGCGGAGAAGTGGGACGCGTCGCCGACCCGTGGGGTCGAGTCGACCCCGTCGATGCTCTGCGGGATGTCACCGGCCAGCGTGATCCGGTGCAGCACGCGCTTCTGATCGCCGTAGTCGGCGACGCCGTAGTGCTGGGTGGCACGGTTGTCCCAGATGGCGAGGTCGCCCGGGGACCACGACCAGCGAACCGTGTTCTCCAGCCGGGTGACGTGGCGCTGGAGCAGGTTGAACAGGTCGGTCGAGTCGTGGGTGTTGAGTCCCACCAGGCGCTTGATGAAGTGACCCAGCAGCAGCACACGCTCGCCGGTCTCCGGATGCACCCTCACGACGGGGTGCTCGGTCTCGAACACCTGGGAGGAGAACTCAGCGCGGTAGGACTCCTCCCTGACGTCGATCCCGCCGATCCGCTGCTCGTCGCGCTCGGCGACATAGTCGTACAGGTTGGTGTGCACGGCCCACAGCCGGTCGGCGAGCGCCTGCAGGGCCTGAGGAAGCCGGCGGTACGCCTCGGCGCTGTTGGCCCACACGGTCGTTCCGCCGTATCCGGGGAGCTGCACCGCGCGCAGGATGCTGATCGCGGGGATGCGGTCGACGAAGGTCACGTCCGAGTGCCAGCTGTTGGCCTTGCCGTGGTCGGAGTCGATCGGCAGCACGGCGTTCGCGTTGCCGCGCACGGTCGGGTGCGGCAGGGTCGGATCGCCCAGCAGGCTCGCGAACTCGTACTGGGACGCGTCGTCGAGGTGCTCCTGGCCGGAGAAGAAGATGACCTTGTGGGAGAGCAGGGCGCGACGGATCTCCGCCACGACCTCGGGCTCGAGGTCACCACCGAGCCGGACCCCGCCGATGCGAGCGCCGATCGATTGGGTCACCTTCTCGACGGTGATCCACTGGTAGCCCGGCTCGTACGTCGTGCTGGTCGGACGATCCTGCGTGATGGTCATGAGAGCTGCAGTCCTTTCGGGGACGGTAGGGGCGCGCCTGGACGACGCGGCGCGGCGTCGGGCCGCACGGGGATGACAGGGCTCCGCCGCATCGGGCGGCACGGAGCCGGTGGAACACGCCGGACCGGGTGCGGAGACGGCGCTGGAGAGGAATCAGCGAGTAACGGGCCTCGACCGGCGGATGGAGAGCGATCCGGCGTCAGTCGTCGATCAACGACAACAGCAGGGCAGCCGGCTCGTGCGGCAACACCGCAGCGCGCCGTCGGCGACGGGCATTCGCCGGACCAGTTGTCGATATTGCATACCTGAACTGTAGGAAATACAGGGAACTGGGCTCAAGTGGAGTTCACATGTTGAGATCGCGGTCTCGGGATGTCTTACGGACGGCCGGCGACCGAGATCAGGAACCGGTCCCCAGCACAGCTCCGAAATGGTCCGCCGGATGAACCGACGAAGCGGACCTGATCAGATGGCAGGCCGAGATCCGCTTGGCGAAGAGGTTCCGCTCGGAGCCGCCCAGAATGTCTACCTCGCCGACGTCATCGATGCGCTGTCCCGTGCTGGCGTAGGTGATGTCCTCGCCATCGGAGCCGATCGCCACGTCCTCCTTCGCGGGATCGCCCGTGTCCCAGGGCGAGGTGGTGAAATTCCCGACGGCGATTCCGGCACCCCACCGGTCGCCGGTCTCGCTCTGACCGAGCACCTCGGGTGTTTCAGCCGTCAGCTGCACGGAGTCGACGGTTCGCGTCGGGCTGCCCTTGATCACCACGACCATGCCGGCGTCCTCGAGGAGGGGAGGGTTCGGGACGTGGAGGCTGAAGTCCTCGCCGGGTACGCCGATGGCGAGGTCCTCCTCCGCCGTGCCGATCACATCACCCCCGGCCAGCGTCGCACCGAATCGGTCTCCGCTCTCCGATCCTCCGCTGACGCCGGGAGCCTCCTGGCTGAGGAAGAGGCTGTCGGCGGCGTGCAGGCGACCGGTGGATCCGTAGACCACCGTCACTGCGCCGGCGTCGATCCGTAGGGCCGCTTCCGCCGCGACGGCCAAGTCCTCGCCGGGGATACCGATCGCCAGATCGGCCGTTCCCGAACCGTCGAAGTCCCCCGCGCTGAGACTGCTGCCGAAACGGTCGCCGTCTTCAGGCGCACCCTGGATGCCGTCGTCGGCCTGACTCAGCACCGTGTTGCCACTCGTCCGGAGTCCGGCCCCGGATCCGTAGACGATCTGCGCTAGACCGGCGTCACGGGCGCCCGACAGGTCCTCGTCCGGAACGCCGACCGCGAGGTCGGCCGGGGCGCCGCGGCCCACGTCACCGATCGCGAGCACTGCACCGAAGTGGTCGCCCCGCTCCGCGCTGCCGGCGATCCCCGGACTGTTCTGGCTGATCGTCTGCGAACCGCCGGTCGAGATCCCAGCCGGCGATCCGAACAGGACCTGCACGACTCCGGCATCAGAACGGCTCCCGACGTCCTCCATCGGTACTCCAACGGCGAGGTCGGCCTGGGCGGAACGGCCCAGATCACCGGCGGCCAGGGTTGCCCCGAACTGGTCACCTGCGTTCGGTGATCCAGCGACGCCTGCGCTCGCCTGGCTCACCAGCTGGCTGCCCGCGGTGGTGATCCCGCTGGCAGACCCGTACAGGATGTGGACCGCGCCCGCGTCGCGCGTCGTCCCCAGGTCCTCATCCGGCACCCCGATCGCCACGTCGGCGAAGTCGTCGGCATTGAAGTGGCCGACCGCGATGGCCGCCCCGAAGCGGTCGCCCGCCTCGGCCTTCTCCTGGAGACCGGAGGTGTTCTGTGTGAGGGTGGCGGCGAGCGTCATGCCCGGATTGCCGCCGAGATAGACCAGGACCGAGCCGGCGTCCCGCGCGCCGGATATGTCGGCAGACGGCACACCGACCACGAGGTCGTCGAAGCCGTCATTGTTCAGGTCGGAGCGCAGCGCCGCGCTCGGCTGCAGCGCCATCGACGGCGTGACGACCAGGCACACGAGAGCCGGAGAAACCAACAGCAACGGCACGAGCAGCGCGACGCCTCGTGCGGATCGACGAAATCGCGACATGGCCGACCTCCGCGTCTGCACCCCGGTTCGGACCCGGCGAACAGACCAGATGATCGCGGTGTGCGAAATAATGCGCAAGCAGGTTTGTGTTGTCGCTCCGACGGATCGTGAGGGGTTGTGTCGGTCCCGAACGAGGCCCGCCGGAAGCCGATGCCTGGCAGCAGCAGATCAACCCTCCCAGAGCCGGAACACGATGAGCCCGGCGACGAGAGCGACCATGAGCAACCGCATCGCCTTGCCGCCCGATGTCACCGCCGGCCAGGAGAGATAGGCCAACCAGGTGACGAAGAGCAGGATCACCACCAAGGCGATGGTGCCGAGCGGGGGCGGAGCGAAGACGCCGACTGCGAAGATCAGCCCGGTGAGCAGCGGGACGAGCAGTCGCGGAAGCCGGTGCAACCGGGTGAGCAGACTGCGGCTCGCGTTCTCCACCGAGACGCGGAAGGGTGAGCGGGAAGCGGGTGCTGTGCCGGGCATTGGCCCAGTGTTCCATCGTCGGCCGACGGGCGGCGCCCTCGCGCAGGGGCTCGCGGGCCGTCTGCAAGGGACGCCGGTGCGGCACGTGCCCCGGATCCACCGGATCCGCGCCTTCGCCCCCTAGCGTTGGACCATGTCTGTCGGTCAGCTTCACCGGGTCGTGCGGGCGCCCGGTCCGGCACCCGCCGACGGGTCCCATCCGACGATGCCGTCGAGACCGCGGAGTCCGCAGCCCTCGCTCCGATTTCGTCGGATCCGTGCACTGGTCCTGCTGCTGGCCGTCGTCCTGCTGGTCTGGGGGATGGTGCGCCTGGTCGGCTGGGCCTTCTCAGACCACGATGCGACCGGGCTGGCCGATCCGGTGGTGCCGCCGCCGGTGACCTCGGAATCGGCCACCGAGGACCTGGCCAACGCGGTCGCCTCGCGGACCGAAGGCATCGGTGGGCGGGCGGCGGTCGCCGTGCTCGATCTCGACGCCCGGATCACCGCGACGTACGCCGCCGAGGACGAGTTCTCCACGGCGAGCATCGTCAAGGTCGACATCCTCCTCGCCGTGCTGCTCCGGACCGACGGGCGGCTGACCGATGGGCAGAGGGCCGCCGCGGGCCGGATGATCCGCAACAGCGACAACGGGGCTGCCACCACCCTGTGGAAGCAGATCGGTGGGGCTGTCGGCCTGGCCGACGCCAACCAGCAGCTCGGGCTGACCCAGACCCAGGGCGGGACCAAGGGCCGGTGGGGCATCACCCGGACGACGGCAGCCGATCAGCTCCGGCTGTTGCAGGTGATCTACACCGACGACTCCCCGCTCAGTGCCGAGTCGCGGACCTACGTCCGCTCGTTGATGAGTTCGGTGGCCAAGGACCAGCGGTGGGGGGTGCCGGCCGCCGACGATCCCGGCGGCGAGAAGGCATACGTGAAGAACGGCTGGCTGCCCCGATCCGGCGGCTGGATCGTCAACAGCATCGGCCAGGTGGAGCACCACGGCCACCGGCTGCTGATCGTGGCCCTGTCCGACGGCCGGACCTCCAAAGAGGACGGGATCGACGTCCTGGAAGGGATC
>DASTGF010000226.1:0-2840 GCA_035719255.1 Microlunatus sp.
GCTGGTGGGCCTGGATCGGAGCGTTGTGCACCTCGCGCGAGGGATGCGGCGCGAGGAACGTCAGCAGGAGCCGCACATAGCTCTCCGACCACCTCGTCCGGGCCGCCGTGACCGGGACGTCCTGGTCGACCAGCCAGCGCAGCAACAGGCCGTGCACGTACGACGAGTCGGCGGTCGAGGCGGTGGTCAGGTCGAGGTCACCGCCTGCCGCGAAGCCGCGGCGGCAGTCCCCCCAGCGCGTCGAGCCCTCCTCGTCACCGGCGGCGAGCTGCTCCAGCATCTCCCGGAGCTGGTCGGCCGAGTAGGGGCCGGAGACGAGGCGCGCGAGAACGCCGTCGAACCAGCCCGGAGGCAGCGGAGCCTCGCAGAGCAACGCCGCCACCTCGCCGGCGCGGCGCTGCCTCACCGCGAGCCGCAGGCGCCGCCGCGACGCCAGCCGGTCCAGCCGCTCGCGACTCGGCTCCGCGTGATCCGCCGCGTCGAGCCAGCCGAACAACGCGATCTCCGTACGCTCGTCGACCTCGACCCAGCCCAGGGACTCGAAGGCCCGTTCGACCACGAGCATGCACAACGTGTGGGCGTCGAGGCTGCGGCCCCACCCGACCACGTCGGTGAAGTCGGAGCGAGCCGGGACCACCACGTAGCCAGGTACCACGAGACCCAGCTCTCGAGGATCCTCGCGGTCGAAACCGGCATCGGCGAGGCACCGCCACAAGTCGTCGGCGAGCCGTTGCTCCCCTCCTGGCTCGGGTCCACCTTCGGCCGACCCGGCCGGCCGACGCAGGTCGAATGCCTCCCAGCCCACCCTGGCGATCTTGAGCAGCGTGCCCCAGCGGACCGGGGGCAGGTCCTGCGCGAGCGTGCTCACCGCAGACTCGAAGTCGGCCTCCGAGCCACCGTCCGATCGCAGTCGACTCAGCCGGGCGGCGAACTCCTCGCGGGACACCCGAGGACCCGAGTCGGACACAGACGACCTCGCTCTCTCCCACAACTCATCCCTCGGCCAGCACAACACTCTGGCAGGACTCTGTCAGCCTCGACCCGGTTGCCTCTGATCGGTGACCCCCTTGGCCGATCCACGGATCCGCCTGCTCCACAATGGGCGACGAGACGACTCCCTCTTGCCACGAAGGGATCGACCATCCGCATGGCCGAGAGGGCTGGACTCGATGAAGCCGATACTCCTGAGCGGCGCGCTGGCCGTGATCTGCTCGCTGCTGGGCACCCGGTTCGCGATGAGCTGGTTCACCCGGCACGGCTTCGGCCAGCCGATCAGGGACGACGGGCCGACGACGCACCACGTCAAGCGGGGTACGCCGACCATGGGTGGTGTCGTCATCCTGCTGAGCGCGTCTGCGGCGTACCTGGCCGCGACGATCGTGACCGGCGGGTGGCCCAGCGCCAGCGCCTGGCTCCTGATGGTGCTCTTCCTCGGCTGCGGGTTGGTGGGTTTCCTCGACGACTTCATCAAGGTCTACACCCAGAACAACCAGGGTCTGAGCGGTCGGGCCAAGATGGCCGGTCAGACCCTGGTCGCGCTCGTGTTCGGCGTCCTGGCCACACAGTTCTTCGCCGACGAGCAAGGTGTCAGGCCAGCGTCGCAGTACCTTTCCACCACTCGAGACTGGGGGATCAAGCTGCCCCTGGTCGTGGCCCTGCTCCTGATCTGGTTCATCGTCACCGCGACCTCCAACGGCGCCAACCTCACCGACGGTGCCGACGGTCTGCTCGCCGGCGCGTCGGCGTTGATCATCGGTGCCTACCTTGTCGTCAACGTCTGGCAGAACAACCAGCAATGCGACTCTTCGCGGCCCTCCGTCGTCGAGTCCCAGTGCTACCCGGTGCGTGACCCTCTTGACCTCGCGGTCTTCGCGGCCGCCATCGCCGCAGCCTGTATCGGCTTCCTGTGGTGGAACGCCAAGCCCGCACGGATCATCATGGGCGACGTCGGCTCCCTCGCCATCGGTGGCGCCCTGGCCGGGCTGGCGATCATGTCTCGCACCGAGCTTCTCATGGCCGTCATCGCCGGACTGTTCGTGCTCGAGACCATGTCGGTGCTCCTGCAGATGTGCTACTTCAAAGTCACCAGGAGACTCACGGGCACGGGGCGTCGTATGTTCCGAATCTCCCCGATCCACCATCACTTCGAACACGTGGGATGGGACGAGGTCACGGTCGTGATCCGCTTCTGGATCATTGCGGGGGTCTTCGTCGCGGCCGGGCTCGGGATCTTCTACGCCACTTGGCTGGCCTGAGCCCAGGACGAGTTGCCGTCATCGAATCGCCCGCTGTGCCTGCGGGCCCAAGCGGTCAGGACGATGAGCGTTACCTCCCTCAGGCCGAGGAGCAGGCTACGAGACGAACACGCAGCCGTCGTCGGAACGGCGACTACCAGGGCTGGGGCTCAGACCCGTGGTAGGCCCACACCTTCCAGCCGTCTTCGGTGCGGTGGAGAACATACGTCTGGAGATACCGCCCGGACCTTGTTCCCGCGGCCAACTCGAGCCTGAAACTGGCGCTGGCTGTGACGACGGCCGCGTCACCCCGCACGCTGACCGAGTAGTCGTCGTTCGTCGTAAGAGCCCACTCAACGAGGTCAGCGGCCGCCCCGTCGCGGAGCCCGGTCAGCATCCGAGCCAGTCCCGCCGGCCCTACGGACTCTTCACCCGCGCCCGAACCGAAGAACACCAGGTCGTCGAGAGACAGCCGCTCGACTTCCGTGAAGTCGCCGCTGTCAACGGCACCGTCGAACCTACGGACGACGCCCAGCACAGCAGCGCGCTCTGCGTCCAGCTCCGTGCTCCCATCAACATCCACCCCCGGCATCATCGCGGTCATCA
>DASTGF010000227.1:0-4402 GCA_035719255.1 Microlunatus sp.
ACGGATGCTCCCGATCGAGTGATCAGGTGGGTGGTCGGCATCACCGCGACGCGGCGATCGCGTGGTACCGCTCACGCTGGGAAACGGAGCCGACCTCGACGACGGATGACGATGGGCGAGCGGGTGAACGCTGGCCGACTCACGACCCAATTCCGGCGGTCACGGGTATCGGTCGTTCATGATCATGTCACCGGTTGTTTCACCCGGCCGGGATGAAGCCGCCGGCGACCGCACGGGACCATGCTGGATCGGGTCGCGGGATCTTGTGAACCCGGCCAGGATCAGACGCGGGCACCGCCCTTCCGGACGGTCGCCGGCAGGAGGAATCATGGGCAAGAAATCCGGTCACCGGAAGGACGCCCACGCGTCCGGCGTCGCACCCGGGTCGAAGATGAAGACCAAACCGTACGAGAAGGAAATGAAACGGCTGCACGGCGAACTGGTCGCCATGCAGGAATGGGTGAAGAAATCCGGCGCCAAGATCATCATCGTCTTCGAGGGTCGGGACACGGCCGGCAAGGGCGGCACGATCAAGCGGATCACCGAGCGGGTGAGCCCGCGGGTCTTCCGGATCGTCGCGCTGCCGGCACCGAGCGACCGCGAGAAGTCCCAGATGTTCCTGCAGCGATACGTGCCCCATTTCCCGGCCGCGGGCGAGGTCGTCATCTTCGACCGCAGCTGGTACAACCGCGCGGGCGTGGAACGCGTGATGGGCTTCACGCCGAAGGCACAGGTGGAGAGGTTCCTGGAGCAGACGCCGGCGTTCGAAAAGGCGATGGTCGAGTCCGGCATCCTGCTGATCAAGTACTGGCTGGAGGTCTCGCCCGACGAGCAGACGGCGCGACTGGAGGGACGGATCAACGATCCGCGCAAGATCTGGAAGCTCTCGGACATGGACCTGAAGTCCTACAGCAAATGGTTCGACTACTCGCGGGCCCGCGACGACATGTTCCGCGAGACCGACACGTCATGGGCACCCTGGTATGTCGTCAACACCGACGACAAGAAGCGCGGCCGGCTGAACATCATCAGCCACCTGTTGAGCCTGGTGCCGTACGAGCCGTTGGCAATGCCGGAGACCAAGTTGCCCAAGCGCGACGAGGACAAGACCTACGTCGAACCGCACCTGCCCCTGCGCTACGTTCCGGAGAAGTTCTGATGACCGCGACCGTCCCGATCGGCACCGCACCGGTGAGCGCCACCCGCTGGTACGCCCTCACCCCCGACCAGACCGCCGCGCAGCTCGGGGTGGACGCCACCGCCGGGCTGTCCGCGGCGACCGCCGCGCAGCGGCTGGCCCAGAACGGCCCGAACGCGCTGCCCGCCGAGCAACCGCCCCCCACGTGGCGTCGGTTCCTGGCGCAGTACGCGGCGTACATGCAGATCATCCTGGTGATCGCCGGCGTGCTGTCGCTGGCCATCGGCCAATGGAGCACCGGTGCGGTGCTGCTGCTGCTGACCGCCTTCATCGCCGCGGTCGGCATGCGGCAGGAGGGCAAGGCCGAGAGCGCGATGAATGCGCTCAAGTCGATGACCAAGCGGGAGGCCCGGGTCCGCCGGGACGGGGTGGAGGCCACCGTCCCGGCCGAGCAGGTCGTGGTCGGCGACCTGGTCCTGCTGGCCGCCGGCGACGACGTCGCCGCGGACGGCCGGATCATCGCCGCGTCCTCGCTGGACATCGACGAGTCCGCGCTGACCGGCGAGAGCTCCCCGGCGTCCAAGCTGCCGGACACGCTCGGGGACAAGGACCTGGGCCCGGGTGACCAACGGAACATGGCGTTCATGAACACGCCGGTCACCCACGGCAGCGGCGTCATGCTGGTGACCGCGGTCGGGGCGGACGCGCAGATCGGCAAGATCGCCGGAATGCTTGCGGCGACCAAGAAGCAGCAGACCCCGCTGACCAAGCAGCTCAACATCCTCACGCTGTGGATCGGCGCGGCCGCGCTGTTCACCATGATCGTGATGTTCGTGCTGGGCCTGCAGCGCGGGCAGTCCGCGACGAGCCTGTTCATCGCGGCGATCGCGCTGGCCATCGCGGCCATCCCGACGGCGCTGCCGACCGTCCTGCAGGTGATCCTGTCGGCCGGCGCGAAGACGCTGGCCGCGGAGAACGCCATCGTCAAGGAGCTGGGATCGGTGGAGACCCTCGGGTCGACGTCGGCGATCAACTCCGACAAGACCGGCACCCTGACGATGAACCAGATGACGGTCGTCGAGGTGCTCGATCCGGAGAACCGCTACACCGTCTCCGGGATCGGGTACGGGCTGGAGGGCAAGATCCACCATGCGATGGGCTCGGAATCCTCCATCGAGGAAGCGATCCTGCCGCTGCTGATCGCCAGCGACTCCAAGCTGGTGGACGGGAAGGTGGTCGGGGATCCCACCGAGGGCGCCATGCTGGTGCTCGGCGCGAAGGCCGGGCTGGACATCGAGGGCACCCGGGAGCAGTTCCCGCGCCTGGCCACCCTGCCCTTCGACCCGACCTACAAGCTGATGGCCACGTTCAACCGGGCCAAGGACGCATCCGGCCGGGACGTCATCCGCTGCTTCGTGAAGGGTGCCGCCCCGGCCGTGATGGGCCGGACCGTCAGCGGCTGGGTCCAGGGCCGGAACGTCGAGCTCACCGGCGACCTCCGGACCCGGGCGCAGACGGCGATGGACCGGATGGCCGGCGAGGGCCTGCGGGTGATGGCCGGTGCGTTCCGCGACCTGGATCCGACCGCGTTCGATCCCGCCGGCGACCTGCTGGGGTACGTCACCGACCTGAAGATGACCTGCCTGATCGGCATGGTCGACCCGCCGCGGGACGAGTCCCGCCAGGCCGTGGCCGACGCGCACGCCGCGCACATCCGGGTCCGGATGATCACCGGCGACGACGTCAACACCGGCGCGGCGATCGCCAAGAAGCTGGGCATCGAGGGTGACGCGATCCTGGGCACCGACTTCGCCGCGCTGTCGGAACAGGAGCGGCTGGCCCGGGTCGACTCCATCGGCGTGGTCGGCCGGGTGGCTCCGGAGCACAAGGTGTTGCTCGTCGAGACCCTGCGGAAGAAGGGCGACGTCGTCGCGATGACCGGCGACGGCGTGAACGACGCGCCCGCCATCAAGGCGGCCGACATCGGCATCGCGATGGGGTCGGGCACCCAGGTGTCCAAGAACGCCAGCCGGATGATCCTGTCCGACGACAACTTCGCGACGATCATCAAGGCGGTCGAGCGCGGCCGCATGGTGTTCGACAACCTGAACAAATTCGTCCGGTTCGTCATCATCGAGCTGGTCGCGTACGTGATCACCTTCCTGGGCGCGAGCATCCTGAACATCGCCGCCGGGCAGCCGTTCACCCCGTCGCAGATCCTGTACATCAATTTCTTCGTCAACGCCCCGCTCGGTGTCGCGCTGGGGATGGACAAGGAAGCGTCCGGGTTGATGAAGCGGTGGCCACGACCGCGGACCGCCTCGATCATGACGCCGGGCCTGCTGATCACCTCCGGCCTGGTCGGCCTGTACATGGCGGTGACGACCCTGACGCTGATCGAGTACGGCACCAACCAGCGCGGCGGGCTGGACGTCGGCTCCTCGATGGGCATCACCGCCTTCTCGCTGATGATCGTCGTCGCCGCGTACCAGGCGCGCAGCGTCACCACCAGCGCGCTGCGGATGGAGACGTTCGACAATCCCAAGCTCAACTGGACCGTCCTGGTCGAGATCGTGCTGGCCGTGCTGATCACCCAGCTCGAGCTGATGCGGCGGATCTTCGACACCGTGACGATCGGGATGCCCGAGTGGGCGTTGTCGCTGGCGCCGGCGGTTGCCCTGTTCTTCGTCTGGGAGATCGGCAAACTGGTTGCGCGACGGCGGTCGGGTCCGGCACCGTCCGACGAAGCAGTGGCCCGGATCGCCGGCGCCTGATCGCCGGGAGGGGCCAAAGACTCTGGCCAACGGGTCGGCCTCCGGAGGAAGGTCGGCCCGGAGGCGAGTCACATGCTCAATCCCTTCGCCCTGGTCACGGCGGCAGTTGTGGTGGTCATGGTCGTCCTGTTGTTCCGAACGGATGATCAACTCCGGCGGGCCAGGATCCTCACCTGGTTCGGGTTCGGGCTGACGGCCGCGGTGAGCGCGTTCCTGCTGCTCTTCCTGGTCGGCGAATCGAACGTCAACGAGCCGGGCTTTGTCGGCATGACCGCCGCATGGCTGCTCCCGATCGTGGTGCTCGGCCTGGCCGCGCTCCTACTGCCGACGATAGCCGTGTGGATCCTTGCCGCCATCTGCGTCATCGAGATCGCCTTCGGCATGTGGTGGTACCTGGACAACACCACCTGGCTCGATGCGATGCAGGGGAACGGCCCCGCCTCGCTGGCCGACAACCCGTACCGGCTCCTCCACCTCGTCGTTTCAAATC
>DASTGF010000228.1:0-2725 GCA_035719255.1 Microlunatus sp.
ACGGCAGCCTGCCGGCTGCGAGCGTCGAGATCGAACGGATCCGACGCGTTGACCTGGCTGTGCACGAAGTCGACCCGGGCGTCCCGCCGCAGGCTAACCCGGGTCGCGTCCAACCCGACAAACGGCGGCTGGTCCGCTGCCACCGACTCCACCGCAACCACGTCGGACTCGGCGAACTCGGCGTAATAGTCCAGCCGTGTGTTGAAGTAGAGCCGCCGCCTTCCCTCGCGGTCGCTGTCACCGAGCAAACCGGTCAAATCGACCGTGCTCGCGGCCGGACTACTCGGATCAGGGATGCGGGCACGCACATAGGGATCGGCCGGCCGATTGCTGATACCGCCGGCACCCTCATCGTTCTCGGCCATCACCAACTCCTGCCCGCAGCGGGATTGACACCCCGTCTTTCAGACTGACACCACGAAATCGAAGAGGCAATATCTATCCACGTGGAGAAAATTCACACGGTGTCGTCGAGATCCTCACCGGCGGCAGCAGGCACCCCGGTGTGCTCGATTCGACAGTCCGGCCCTGGATATACGACGGTCTCGCGTCCGTCGTCGTATCGGATGTAGTACGGCGGGGCACCGGCTTCACCTCGCGTTTCGATGACGAGTGCGCTGTGCTCAGGCGTGCCCACGGTGTTGGACTGGAAATGAAGTCGATCACCAACCGAAGCTCGCACGGCTCCTCCTTCGAATCGGACTTCTCCAGTGTGGTCCCCGAGCCACTTGCGGGGAAGATGGTGCGGCGAGGCGACCGCAGGCGACGATCACTGCACCCTCAGGGCGCCTCGTCGATCAGGTCAAGTGGGTTTGGCCCCGGAAGATTCCATCTGACAACACCTGGACGGGGGGCTCGTCGCGGACGGCGCGGCCCCGCAGCAGGGCAAGCGCGTCTTCGAGGGCGAGCGAGTTCGATGTGTTGGTTGTCCTGGCTCGTCAGCCCAGTCCTTCGACGGCGGCAACTGAGAATTGGATGCCGCCGTGGATCACTGAGGTGATGCCCATGATGGTCGCGAGCCCAAGTTTTGCTGCCGGGTCTTGGATGAGGCCTCCGACGATGGTGGTGTAGAGCAGCCGGGTGATGTAGGTGACCACGGAGCTGGACTCGTCCATGATCGCGACGGTGCGTTGCTTGTCGTCGGGTTTGCCGCCTAGTTCGACGAAGTGCAGGATCGTGATCACCGTCGAGGGGATGACGAGTACTGCGTCGGCCGCGGCACCGCGGGCGCGGTAGTCTCGCAGGTCGCCGGGCTGTTGGAACTTGCCGGCGAGTGCGGCGAACACCTTGTTGACGCCGAAGGTGAACAGGAAGATGGCGCTGAGCTGGTTGGCGTCGTTGTTGGTGAGCGGGTAGCGGGGCATGAGCACGTTGGCGATCCCCCGACTGACGCCGCCGAGGAACGCGACGGCGGCCGAGCCGGCACTGAGCAGTGTCGGGACGGCTTTGGTGGGCAGGATGGACTCGAAGGAGTCGAGGAAGGCTGACACCCAGGCGCACACGCCTGCCGCGCTGTGCAGGCTGATGAAGACCGCCTCTTGGGCGATCGGGGACATCGGGGTGGGGCCGTCCCCGGCTCGCGTGTCGGTTCGTGCCAGGGCGACGCGCTCGGGTTCGGGCGGGTTCGGATGGTTGGGTGTGGTCGGCTGGGCGAACGCCGCGGCGATGGTGGCGAAGTCCTTGGCTTGGATAAGCAGCCGGGTTTCGGCGGTGTCGGGGAATGGTGCCTGGCCTTGGCCGGCGAGGGCTGTGCCGATCTTGTATCCGATGGTGACCGGGACCGCGGCGACCCAGCAGACGATGTCGAGCATGGAGAAGTCGGGGATCCCGATCGCGTTGAGGATGTCGGAGATGACCGGGATGTGGATCGGGGTGTCGAGGAACTCGAGCAGTTTCGAGGCGAGGATGTGCAAGATGTCCAGCAGGGCGTCGAGCACAACTTGGGCGCTGCGGAGCACGGTATGGCCCAGGATCGCGGTGAGGCGGCGGAGGAGGGCGACGAGGCTGAGGGTGGGTGCCTGCTGGACGAGGATCTGTAACTGCTCGTAGGCCTCGCCGAGGGTGCCTTTTTCGTGCTCCAAAGCCTGCTCCAGGGCGTCGAAGACGCTGGCTGGTGGTGGTTGTGGTGGTTGCGCGGTGTGGGTGGCGCTGCCGACGTTGCCTTGGAAGTGGTGGGAAAGCATGCTGCCGGGTGCGTCGGGCCCGTTGGTGCTGCTCTGGCTGGCGAGCTGGCCGGTGCCGGTGGTGCCGAGCCCGTCCAGGTTCGGCACGCCGCCCCAGGCGTCGATCGTTGCGACGAGCTGATCCATGGCGGTATCGAACTGTTGTTTCACCACGGGGATTTGGTCGATCTCGTGCTGCAGGAAGACGGTGGTGAGGTTCTTGATGACGTCCTTGGTGCGTGTGAAGTCGTCCCATTCGAAGAGGAACTGCAGGAAGCGGATCAAGTCTTCGACCGCGGTGACGATCTTGTCGTAGACCCAGCGGACGGCGCCGATGATGGCTTCGGCGGCGTCCAGGACGCAGCGGTAGATGGCCTCGCCGATCTTGACGACGAACTCCCAGGCGTCCTCGTACCAGCGCACGACGATGTCCCAGACGCTGTCCTGGGTGAGGGTCTGCACCGGTGGAGCGGCCGCGTCGACCGGCGTGGCGTCGGTGGCGTTCCGCGTGCGCAGCTTGTGCTCGGCCGAGGTGGCTTCCATGAACTGGAACAGGTCACCGG
>DASTGF010000229.1:0-2046 GCA_035719255.1 Microlunatus sp.
GGGTTACGACGCCCGAGGATACGATCTCGACCTCACCGATCCGGAGGCCACCGCGGCCTGGGTCGAAACGGCTGCCAACGACCTCGGGGGCATCGATGTGTTGTACAACAACGCTGCCGGCTTCGGCTTCTCGCCGTTCGGCAACATGACGCTCGACCTCTGGCGGCATGTCATGCGCGTCGAGCTCGACATCATCTTCCATACCACGAGCGTCGCGTGGGCGTATCTGAGCGACGGCGGCGGAGCGATCATCAACACCGGCTCCTACTCCGCGCTGCGCGGCATCGCTCCGCTCGGCCAGGTGGCGCACGCCGCAGCCAAGGGTGGCGTCATCGCCATGACCCGCTCGCTCGCGACCGAAGGCGCCCGCTACGGCATCCGGGCGAACTCTATCTCCCCGGGCTTCGTCTCCACCCCGTCCACCGACGCCGCCGTCGACGACGCCGGACGGGCGTGGCAGCTATCCAATCATCTGATCCAGCGCCCGGGCACCGGCATTGACATCGCCCATCTGGCCGTCTACCTCGCATCCGATGAGTCGTCGTGGGTCACCGGACAGAACATCAGCGTCGACGGAGGCGCCACCGCTGGCTGGCGCGACGACGCCGAAAGCGATCGGATTGCCGCCCTGTACGCCTAACACGGAGGCCCTGTCGCACTCTCGTGACGGGCTTTGGGTCTGTGGCCATGGAAAGTGGCCGCCCATGGGCAGCTTCCCATGGCCGCCGTCATGGAACCCGGGGGCAAACAGTGGTCCCTTCTCGGTGGCAAGCGACACGGGTTTCGGCGAAGCGACCGCTGGCGGTGACCCGGGCGGCCGGCTACCAGGGGGTCGGCATAACTTACGCTGGTTGGTCGCCGAGCAGAAGCGGCTGTGGCGGCGGGCTCATCACCGGGGCCGGCGGTCGGCGGTGTGGACGCCGGGGCGACTACCTGGCGTTCGACTGGACCCCGTTGGACGGCGGGCGCACCTGTTCTGCGCGGTGCTGCCGTGATCGCGGTGGCGTTACGTGTTCGCTATCGACGAGAAGGCCACAACCACGATGGCCCTGGTCTCGGACGCGTTCGCAGTGATCGGCGAACACCGGGCAAGGTGTTGGCCGACCGGGTGCTGACGGCCATGCCGTCGCTGCGGGGTCCTTCAGATTGACGCCGGGTCTGCTCTTCCGAAACTGCGCTCCGGGAGGAGCTTTCGCACTACTTGGCACGGAGAAGCGCGCGTTCTGCGCGTGCCCATTCGACTCGCGCTTCCGCGATACTCGCTTGGCCGTCAAAGACGTGCGCCTTCAGTGTGGCGATACGATCATGATCGCTTTTGGGGCGATTCTTCAGCCGTTCCTGCAGAAGGGGTGTGTCCTTGGATGCGAGGCGCTTGCTGTGCTCCCTGGACTCGCGGGCGATTTTCTCCTGTTCTTCGATGTATCGGTCGAGAACCTGGATGGCGTCGTCTGGGTCGATCATGTCGAAGTACAGAGCCTGGATGAGGATCGGGTCGCGGTTTGATGGAGTGGGGTGGGTTGTCGCGATCCACTCGGCGAGTTCAGCCTGCCCGGTGGGTGTGATGGAATACGACTTTCGGTTGAGCTTCGTTCCCCGGACCTGTTTCTCGCTTGCGATGGCGCCATCGTCTTCCATCCTGGACAGGAGGGGGTAGATCTGGCTGTGATTGGCACTCCAAACCCATCCAGTCGAAGAGTCGAAGAACTGGCTGAGCTCGTAGCCCGTCATCGGTCGCGCCGCCAAGACGCCGAGTAATGCGTGTCGGAGTGACATGGGCCTCATGGTAGGTGTCGACCAACGCTGGCTGACGCAGCTGGGCGCCGGGCGGTGTCGCCGGTGAGTTCACGCGCCGGGTTCATCGGTTTGGGCCGACGTGGTTGCGCCGGCAAATCCAGGCCCGCATTGATGATGGGTGCCATCTCGTGGGCCGAGACCCCGACCAGGTGAGCGAGCTCCTCGACCTGGTCCTTGGCGTCACCGAACAGCATGGCGGTGTTCTCCCGGTAGAACAGCGGGTTCTGCACCCCGGCGTACCCGGTGGCCATC
>DASTGF010000230.1:0-2297 GCA_035719255.1 Microlunatus sp.
CAAGGGCCGGCCGTCACGGTGCACCTTCGCAACGTCGGGGTGGGGGCGGCGCTCGACGTGAAGCTGACGACGTCCTACACGGGCGAGCTCGAGCTGGAGGGGGTGGACACATCCGCAGCGATCACGGTGCTGGAGGCGGGAGCGGATGCCTCGCACACGTTCACGTGGCGGTTCGGCGGCGACGCCGCTGCTCGCGATGACGTGCCGGCAAGCGAGTTCCGCTGCTCGGGCGATTTTACGGATCACGCGATGCAGCAGCGTTTCGACGTGGTCGACCTGGGCGAGCGCTGATCTCGCTGCGTTTGGTGGTCTGGACCACCGGGTAGTTCCTGCAAAGCGCGCGGAAGCTGGATGGATCGCACGCACCCCTCCGGCGACCCGGCCGGTAGCAGACCCGGCCGGGTCGTGAGGTTGTCGCCCGGCGCGTTGGCTAGCTGGACTACACCGTTTACGGTCGCAGGGAGCCGGGTAGGTCAGCGCCGTACCGGAACGGAAAGGGCGCCGTGCTGACCATCGTCATCGTCATCATCCTCGTGCTGCTCGTCCTCGCTCTGCTCGGACGCGGACGGCTGGGCTGGTAGCACCCTCAGGCCTCGACGCCGTCACATGCTGCTCATCGACGTCGAACGGGAGTCCGCGAACGACAGTGCCGTGGTCCGGTGCTCGGGCGAGATCGACGTCGCCACCTGCGCGGCGCTGATCGAGACGTTTGACAGCGTGATCCCGGACCGGCCGCAGCATCTCCGCGTCGACCTCCAGGACGTGAGCTTCATCGACTCGACCGGGATCGGCTGTCTGCTTCATGCAGCGCTGCAGGCGCAGGCGGCCGGCACGACGTTCGAGCTCGTGCCGGGCGAGCCGACCATGCGGTTCATCCATTCGAGCGGGCTCGGCAACCGCCTCCCGATCGCCGGCACCTGACCGGCGCTCAGTGACAGGGTGCAGCCGGTGACGTGAAGGTGCCGTTGTTCGAGTAGAGGCCGTTCACGCCGAGGCTGGGGGTCTGGTGGTAGAACCACGAGAAGAAGGCCAGCTCCTGCGGGTGGTACGTGTGGTTGTTCGTGGCCACCTTGACACTCGTGCCTGACAGCGGATCGCCGACCTCGAGGTTGTCCTGGCAGCCCGAGACCTGGCCGATGTGGCCCCACGGCCTGGTCGGGTTGTTGCCGAACGGGTCGTCCTCCCACTCACCGACCTCGTGTGCCAGCGTGTTGACGTCGAGGGCGTCCGAGAACCGCTTGCTGGACTCGTAGTCGGCGACGCCGTAGGTCTGCCGGCCGGCTGCCGTCTGCGTGACCCCGTGATAGCCGAGGATGCAGCAGTTGGTCGTGATGGTGTCGTATCCGACGGCGTCGCGGAGCAGGAACAGCGGGAACGTCGTGACGGAGACGCCTTCTGACCTGAGCGACGGCAGCACCGTCGAGGTCAGGGCATGGTCGAACCAGTTGATCTCGAAGGCGCCGGTCTGCTCGCCACAGGCCGTGGGATGGTCGAACTCCGCCGAGTCGGCGGCCGGCACGTTGAGCGTCACGACCGGAAGCGTGACGACCTTCAGCCTGAGGTGATAGCCGGGGTTGATGCCGGCGGGGCCCGTCTGGCTGAAGAACTCGGCGCGGCGGAAGATGTCCGTGTACTGCCCGGTTCCGAGCGCCGTCCCGCCCTGGCTGTAGGCCTGGCTGACGACGATTGGCGACTGCGTGGTTCGCGTCTCCGCGGACCTGGTGTCGCACGACCCGTGGACCGTCGGGTCGAACGTGTCGTGGTTCGAGAGCACGATCTTCAGTGGCACGAGATACGTCGTGACGGTCGTCGACGGGGCGCTCAGCTTGACGAACGGGTTCTTGCCGACCATCGCGTAGGTGAACGTCTTCGTCCCGTCGGTGACGGTGGTGCTGAAGTGGGTCACCGTCGTGGTCTTTGCGGCGGCCTCCCGTGTGCCGGCGGTCGGGTGGTGGGGACGAAAGTCCACGATCACGCGGCCGCCGTGAATGGGCTGCACCCCTGTGCCTGCGGACGATGCCGCCGGCGAGACGAGCGCTGCTGCGAGAGCCGCCCCCGCCAGAAGACGAGCAGGCGACCTGCGGATTCCGTGTGCCACGACCAACCCCCCGAGTTCAGCTTGGCGGCGGGGCGAAGCAGTGACCCCCTCGCTCTGCCATCCCTGGCGTTTCTGCAGGGGCAAGAGTAGGAGGGGCCGCGGCTGTTGGCAAGTCCGCGTCTTCGAGCCGGCCCCGCTAGCCTGGGCAGATGCGGCGCGAGATTCTTCCCGGCTACGAGCTCGACGATGACCGAGACCG
>DASTGF010000231.1:0-10663 GCA_035719255.1 Microlunatus sp.
GGACCGCGGTCTGATCCGATCCGAAGATCCTGGCGAACCAGTTCTCGTGCGGGTCCGAAGCGCGAACGGTGACCTGGCTGCCGGTCAGGGACACCACCGTCCCGGTCGCCGAGCCGTCGTTCTTGTTCAGGGTGGCAAAGCTCTGGGCGGTCGCCGATGGGCTGCCACACGCGTTCTTGGCGCAGGCCTGGGCAATCGCCAGCGCGCCGGCGTCCGCGCCGTTTTGGAGCTGGCGCTTCTCCGACCACATCGCAGCGACGTCGACCGCGATCGCCACGAAGCCGATCAGGGCGACCATCAGGATCGCCACGATGACGGCGATCGCGCCGCGCTCCTCCCTCAGCCGTTGCATCGCATGACTCCTTGAGCGGTCAGCGGGATGGTGGCGCCGAACATGTTGGTGATGAGCGGCAGTTGATAGGTGATGGTGAACGTCGCGTTCGCCGGGGTGGCGCCCGATGTGGGGCAAGCGGCTCCGGGCTGCAGCACCGGACCGGTCATCCCGAGAGCGTTCTGGGCGGCGACGATGCCTGCGGCGGGACCGCTCGACGCCGGATTGGCGAGCGCCATCGCCCGCACACCCTCGCGAGCCGCGCCTCCCATGGTGGCCTGGACGAAGAAGGCCCGGCCGAACTCGGCGATGCCGATCACCATCACGATCAGCAGGGGCACCACCAGTGCGAACTCCACCGCTGCGGCACCGCGGTCCGAGCGCGGGCGTCGAGGTGACATGACCGGGTTCCTTTCGGGTTCGATGGTGCGTGTTGTGCCGTTCGAGTTGATGCCGAGGCCGGTGGGGCGTGCTGACGGGATCACCCCACCGGCCACGGCGTCTGACCGCTCAGGATCAGAGCGCGCCGGCGACGGTGTTGAACAGGCCGTCCAGGTTGACGCCGATTGCCGTGACGGCACCGATGATCACCACGGCGATCAGGGACACCATGAGGCCGTACTCCACGGCGGTGGCGCCGCGGTCCTTGCTGTCGAACTTGCCAGTCAGGAAGCTGACCAAGTACGCGAATGCATTCGACATCGAATGCCCTCCTTTGAAATGTGGCTTCGGTTCATCCCGAAGCTTCCCCCCACGACCCGGACGGGCCGCGGCAGAACGAACATTACCGAAGATCGTCGGGGCGACAAATGCACGATATTCACATTTCCTCGAGAAACGTACAATTGTTTACACACGAAACTCGGAAGGCTTCGAGTTTCCTGTCGTGAAACAAGTTCTTGTTCAGGAAATGCTCAAGGCGTGCTCAAGGCATCCTCAAGACACCCGGGATTCGCGGGCTTACCCGGCCACGTACGTCGCTGCCTTCAGAGATTCTCAAGATTCACCCAAACTTGCGAAGCGCCCGAACGAGCGCTCCAGTGGTCGTCGGGTAGGGCTCCCCGCGGGCTGCAGACGGCCGCACATCGCCCGCCGAGCGGTAGGGCTTCGCGGTTTCTCCCAGGCACGGTCGCGAGCATGCGCGAGGATGGCCTGAGCATCGAGAGGAGACCGGATGAGGCGTGCACGCCTCCCGCTCGACGGACCGCTGATCGCCGTCGTGGCGAGTGCCGCGCTGCTGCCCCGCCTGCTGGCGGTGGTGCTCGGCGGCGGTGGCGGCCTCTTCGGGCATCTCGGATACGACGGCACCGTCTACTACGCCGCCGCGGTCGGTCTGATCGAGGGGCGTCTGCCGTATCGCGACACCCTGCTCCTCCATCCGCCCGGCATCGTGCTCGCGTTGCTGCCGTTCGCCGGGCTCGGCGGTCTGATCGGCGACCCGATGGCACTCGCTGTGGGTCGGCTGACGTGGATGGGACTGGGTGCGCTGTCGGCCGTCCTCGTGGCGACGGTCCTGCGGCCGTACGGCCGCGTCCCCGCTCTGGTGGGCGGGCTGACCTATGCGGTGCTGGTGCCCGCGGTCTGGGACGAGCACTCGACCACCCTGGAAGGCCTGGGATCGGTCTGTCTGATCGGTGCGGTGGCCCTGCTGGCAGCCCGCCCCGACATCCGGCCCAGTGCCTTCGCCTGCCTCGCTGCCGGGGGTCTGCTCGGGCTGGCCGCGAGCACCAAGATCTGGTACGTGGCGGTCGCCCTCGCACCGGTGGGCTGGCTATGGGTCCGCTACGGCCGGCGCGCTGCCCTCCAGCTGATCGCGGGCCTCACCTGTTCGGTGATCCTGTTCTGTCTTCCGTTCTTCGTCGCGGCACCGCAGCAGATGTGGCGGATGGTGGTGGCGGACCAGTTCGGGCGGCCTCGTCAGACACCGTCGGTGTCGGCTCGGCTCCTGGACATCGTGGGTCTGCCGGGGGTGGTGGCTCGCCACCCGGTAGCAGCCGCTCTGGTGGTCGCCACGGCGGTGGCCGCTGCCGTCCTGGCGGCGAGGATCCCGGTGGGTCGACTGGCCCTCGCGCTGCTCGGGGTCTGCCTGCCGATCCTGTTGCTGAGCCCACCCTGGTCCCTGGACTATGGCGGGCTCACCGCACCGGTGGTCGCCCTGATCCTCGGGTCCGCGACGGCCGCTTTGATCATCCGGGATCGCGTGCCCGGTGTCGACCGACCGGCCCAGCTGTCTGATCGATCGCTGCCTTCCCGCTCGGTGGCCATCGGCCTCGTGCTGCTGATCGGTCTGAGCAGCTACGTGGTCCTCGCCCATCCGGGCCGCTCCTACGGCCATCGCTTTCCTGGTACCTCCCTGGCTGCGGTGCTCGGGCCGGTGCCGGGATGCATCACCACCGACGACCCTGAGTTGCTGGTCGCCACCGACCTCCTCCGCCGCAATCTGGCCCGCGGGTGCCCGCTCGTCGTCGATCTCGGCGGCTACTCCTATGACCTGCGACCGTCCGCCGCCGCGCACCGGCCCCGCACAGCGAACAAGCAGTGGCAGCACCAGGTGGTCGACTACCTGTCGACCGGTCAGGCAGCGGTGATCGTTCGTTTCGTCGGCACGCCGGGTCTGAGCCGGGCGACGGTGCGCACCATCGAAGGCTGGCCGGTGATCGGCCAGGTCGGCCCGTACGTGGTGCGCCGGCCCCCGGAACGCCGGCCCTCCTGAGCGACCCGCCTACGCTGGGGGAGCGCGGGCTGTCGGCTCGCGCAGACGAGGGACCGGGGGCAGCCCGCGGTCGGGACGGAGACGTGATGGAGCTGGCCGACGTCGCGGTGACCACCATCCGGGGCGAGCAGACCACGTTCGGCGCACTGACCGGCGGCAAGGTCGTCCTCGTCGTCAACGTCGCCTCGCGCTGCGGCCTCACCCCGCAGTACCAGCAGTTGGAGAACCTGCAGCAACGCTACGGCGCGCGCGGATTCACCGTGCTCGGCTTCCCCAGCAACCAGTTCCTGCAGGAGCTCGGCTCGGAGGAGTCGATCGCCGACTACTGTTCGACGACCTGGGGCGTGACCTTCCCGATGTCGGCGAAGATCAAGGTCAACGGCAAGAACGCACATCCCCTCTACCGTGAGCTGAAGACGACGCCCGACGCCGACGGCAAGGCCGGGCGGGTGACGTGGAACTTCGAGAAGTTTCTGGTCGGTCCGGACGGTGCGGTCAAGCGGTTCGCTCCGCGCATCGAGCCGGAGGATCCGATCATCGTCGCCGCCATCGAGGAGTGGTTGCCGGCCTGATCGGTCGACTGCAGTACCACCCCTCGTTCGGGGGCCGGTCAGCCGCTGGGCCGCACCAGCGGGAACAAGATGGTGTCCCGGATGCTCAACCCGGTCAGGTTCATCACCAGCCGGTCGATGCCCATGCCCATCCCGCCGGTCGGTGGCATCGCGTACTCGAGGGCGGCGAGGAAGTCCTCATCGACCTGCATGGCCTCCGGATTGCCGGCGGCGGCCAGCAGCGACTGTGCGGTGAGCCGCTCGCGCTGGTCCAGCGGGTCGATCAGCTCGCTGTAGGCCGTGCCCTGCTCGGCGGCGAAGATCACCAGATCCCACTTCTCGGCCAGCCGCGGATCGCCGCGGTGTTGGCGGGTCAGGGGAGCGTTCTCCTTGGGGAAGTCCTTGTAGAAGACCGGAGTCGTCGTGGTCGACTCACACAGCTCGCCGTAGATCTCTTCCAGCACCTCCCCCCAACCCGCACTCGCCTCCAGCTCCAGTCCGATCGTGGCGGCGTGCCGGTGCAGCACCTCCGCCGGGGTGTCGGCCGTGATCTCCTCACCCAGCTTCTGCGAGACCGCCTCGCAGACGGTCTTGACCGGCCAGTCCCCGGACAGGTCGTACTCGATCATCCGGCCGTCGGCGTCCCGCCGCCGCGCGATGGGTGAGCCGTAGACGGCGATCGCCGCCTCCTGGATCAGCTCCTGGGTCAGCACCCGCATGGTGGTGTAGTCGCCGTAGGACTCGTATACCTCCATCGAGGTGAACTCCGGGTTGTGCTTGAAGTCGGCGCCCTCGTTGCGGAACTGCCGACCGAGCTCGAACACCTTCTCGATGCCGCCGACCACCAGGCGCTTCAGGTGTAGCTCGGTCGCGATCCGCAGATAGAGATCGAGATCGTAGGCGTTGATATGGGTCTCGAAGGGCCGTGCGTTGGCACCACCGTGGATCATCTGCAGGATCGGTGTCTCGACCTCGGTGAATCCGCGGCGGTGCAGGGAGTCCCGGACGCTGCGCACCACGGTGGCCCGGGCGTACGCGATGTCGCGCGCCTCGGGCCGGATGATCAAGTCCACGTACCGGGCACGCACGCGCGCCTCCGGGTCGGTCAGCCCCTTGTGCTTGTCCGGAAGCGGTCGCAGCGACTTGCTCGTGAGCTGGAGGGTGTCCGCGGCGATGGACAGCTCGCCTCGACGGGTCGTGACGACCTCGCCGGTGATGCCGATGTGGTCACCGAGATCGATGTCGTGCAGCCACAGGTCGAACGTCGCCGGGTCGACTCGGTCAGCAGAGATCATCACCTGCAGGTCACCGCTGGCGTCGCGAAGAGTGCCGAAGCCCAACTGGCCGAACTTCCGCTTCAGCAGGACGCGTCCGGTCGCCGAGACGATCCGACCGGTTCGGGTGTTGGGTTCGAGATCGCCAGCCTCGGTGCGGATCTGGGCCAGCGAGTGGGTGCGCGGATAGCCGACCGGGTAGGGCTCCACGCCCTTCTCCCGCAGCCGGGCCAGCTTCTCCCGCCGGATCCGCATCTGTTCCGGCAGTCCCTCCTCCGACAAGGCCTCGGCGAGGGCGTCGGGCTCTCTCGGGATCTGCGCGATCACCTCGGCGGCGTACTCCTCACCGGCGCGCTCCAGGGCGCCTGCGGCGGCCTCCTGGCCGTGGCGGCGCAGGAGGGACAGCGACGGACGGGTCAGGAACCCCTCGGCGCTGCCCGCCGCCGTACCCACGCGCGGGAGATCGGAGATGTACTCGAAGCAGATGAAGCGGGGTTGCCACGTCGGTTGGTACTTCGCGTTCGAGCGGTAGAGCGACTCCAGTTGCCAGTTCCGGCTGGCCAGCACGAGCGCCTGGCGCCAGAGCCGGGCCAGCGGCCCGGCGCCGATCTCGGCGCCGCGCTCGAACGCCTCCCGGAACATGGCGAAGTTGAGCGACACCCGGCCGATGCCGAGGGTCGCCGCCCGGTCGGCCAGCGACGCGACCATCAGCTCGACCAGCCCGCTGTCGGCGCTCGGATCGCGCCGCATGAGGTCCAGCGACACACCGTGGCGACCCCAGGGCGCGAAGCTGAGGAAACCGCGCAGCGTGCCCTCGGAGTCGTAGCTCTCGACCAGCACGCAGTCACCGTCCAGCGGATCACCCAGGCGGCCGAGGGCCATCGAGAAGCCGCGCTCGTCGCCGCCGTCACCGCGCCACTGGGCGGCTGCGTCGCTGAGCAACCGGAAGTGGATCGGTTCCAGCGATCTGTGCCGCGTGACCCTGGTCGTATAGCCGCGGCGCTGCAACCGCGACACCGACTGCCGGACCGCCTTCATCCCGGGACCGTTGAGCGAGAAGCTGCGCAGGTCGATGATGGCCTCGTCGCCGATCTCGTACGCCTCCAGGCCGGCCTGGGTGTAGGCCGCGGCCCCCTTCTCGCCGGCTCCCATCACCGCCAGCGACCAGCCGTTGCGGCGCGCCTGATCGCGCCAGGTCTCGATGGCCGCGGCCCAGTGCCCGGGATCGCCGACGGGATTGCCGCTGGCCAGACTGACCGATCCCACGACGCGATAGGAGATTCCCGCCGGCGCGCTCGCCACGTCCCTGGTGCTCCAGACGACCGACTTGTCCCGCCGGGTGGCGAAGTAGCCGAGGGAGTCCTCGTCCCCGTACTGTCGCAGCAAGGTGCGGACCCGCGCCTCGTCGATCGCATCGAGGGTTCGGGTGTAACGGGGTGCCCGGAACAGCAGGTACGTGGAACCGATGATCACTGCGGCGCCGATCACGCTGACGATCAGACGGACCCACCACGGCGCGAACACCTGGTCGGCGTTGGGCAGCCGGCCGACGTCACCCAGCATCTCGCCGAGCACATGGCTGATCGAGCTGGTGAGGTCGGGACTCCGGCCGAACCGCTGGATGAGCAGTACGCCGATGGTGAGCGTCACCGCACCACCCAGCAGAAAGCACCCCACGGCGGCCAGCACGTTCCCCCGGACACCGCGAGCGGAGAACTGGCCGCGGACCCGGATCGCGACCACGGTCACCGCGCCCATCAGGACGAAGCCGATCACCACGGAGACCGTCACCTGCGCGATCATGGAGAGAAGGCGACCCAGCTCCGGGATGATCAACCACCACAGCAGAAGCACCCACCACGCGGCCCGCAGACGCCGCCGGAGCCCGACCGCCACCAAGATCAGCAGGGCCGCGTAGACCAGATTCGGCACAACGGGGATGGTGAGCACGGAGATGATGTCGTCGGGCTGGCGCAGATAGCGGTGCAGCGGGGGCACCAGCACCCCGATCACCACGATCAGGGCATACCCGAAGCCAGCGGTCGCGAACCGGTCGGGCCAGCGATCATCGCGCAGCCGGGAGCCGAGGCGGCCGACCAGCGGGAGTTCATCGTCACCGACGGCCGACGGGGTCGGCTTCGCCACGGCGGTCATCGGATCTCTCCTTCGGGTGCGGCGGGACGACCCACGGTTGACGGGCTCGGGGATCTCGGACGGATCGTAACCGGCCGTCGAGATCGTTCACAGGTGGCCCGAAACGCGCCAGCTGGTCGGCTCCGGGCACCACCATTGCGGTGTTCCTCGACCTCGCCGTGGCGCGACAGCATGATCACGTCGGCATGCCACCGGGCGCGACGCCGGTCTCGACGTCGCGCCGCTCGTCGGAGCTCACACTCCCTCGTGGGCCTCCAGCCGTCCGGAGCTGATCGCGTCGCGGAACGCCGCGTAGTCGCGTTCGTTCTGGTCCGCGTACGTCTCGGCGAAATCGGCGATGGCTCGATCGAACTTGCGTTTGCTGCCCAGATAGGCGGCGAGCGCGACCGGGTCGCCGGATCGTGCATGCGCCCGCGCCAGCGTCCATCCGCAGATGCCCGCGTAGTAGGTCAGTCCGGCCGGCACCATCGCCTCGACGTCGGCAGCGCCCTTCATGTCGCGCAGTTGGCGCCAGTAGTAGTAGCGATCGGTCTGCACGCCGGCCGACCAGCCCAGAAAGATGTCCGAAGCGGACTGCATCAGTTGCTGTCCCTGGACCACCCGCTCGCCGCAGTTGTCGTATTCGCTCTTCGGCAGATGAGCCTCGAGCACGGACCGGGTCGCCTCCTTGACCTGCAGAAACAGCGGATCGGTCTCGTTGCGACCCTCCATCAGCACGATGAAGGCCCGGGTGCCCACCGAGCCGACGCCGACGACCTTGCGAGCCACGTCGACGATGGTGAAGCGGTCGAGAAGCTGACGCCGCGTGTCGTTGAGCGTGCTGCGGTACCGCGCATAGACCTGTCGGACCACGTCCTCCAGATCGGGGGCGTCGACGTCCTGCAGAAGTTCCAGCTCGCGCAGCGGAATCAGCACCGGCGGCTGGCTGATGATCTGCTGCCGGCCGTCGACCACACGGGTCAGCTTGGACAGCGCCTGGAGACTGGTCCGCGACCTCGCCTTCCGGAGCACCTCCTCGCCGCGTTCCAGCGAGACCGTCTCGCCCCGGGCGGCGCTGCGGCCGACCTTGCCGTCCTTGGCCGCCGCGGACACCGTGCGCGCCATCCGTTCCATCCCGGCGACGACGTCGTGCTCCGACATCTTGGCGTACCAGATGTCCAGGGTGCGCATATGCGCGAACTCTGCCATCGCCGAGCGGTACGACTCGGCGACCGTCATCACCGACTGACGGATGTCCGCCACCTCGAACCGGTTGTTGCGGCCGGCGATGGCGAAGCTGGCGGCCAGCCGCTTGAGGTCGTACTCGAAGGGCCCCGGCAGGGTCTCGTCGAAGTCGTTGAGGTCGAACAGCAGCTGACGCTCGGGTGAGGCGAAGACCCCGAAGTTGGACAGGTGCGCGTCACCGCAGAGCTGGACCGTCAGACCTGCGGTGGGGGTCGCCGCCAGATCGGAGGCCATGATCGCCGCCGAGCCTCGATAGAACGTGAACGGGGACACCATCATCCGGCCGTGACGGACCGGGACCAGGTCGGGTTCGCGCGTCTTGTTCTGGGCCTCGAGGAGAGCGACCGGGTCCGGACGCTCCGAGGGTGGTTGCCAAAATGCGTGGCTCTCCAGCGGGGCACGGAGCCGGGCGTCCTTTCCGGCGGCCTGGCGGTCGGCCACCGTTCGATGCGGATCGACCGGGGATGGGTCCATCACAACTCCTTCGTGGGTGTGCTGTCCTGTTTCGTCGTGGGTGCGTCGCCGATCTCTCGCGTCAGATCGCAGACGTCTCGTGGCATGTCGCGACGTCGTGTGTCAGGTCGCCGGCGTCGTGGACTGGTCCGGAGGCGTCGATGAGCTCGCGCGGAATGCAGCCACCGCCTCCTCCACGGTGGGATAGATGTGGTCGACGTTCAGCATCGGCAGCACGCCGTCCTCCTCGAGGGTGGCGCGCAGATCGGGATCGAGTGCGGCGAGGGCGAAGGTGGCCTTGCGGTTGTGGACGAAGGTGACCAGCTGCTGCAGGGCGGCGCCCGCGGAATAGTCCACGTCCGGGATGGAGGAGCAGTCCAGGATCAACCAGCGCACGGGGTCCGGCGCGTTGTTGATCAACTGCTGCACGTTGTCGGAAAACATGTTGGCGTTGGCGTAGAAGAGATCGGCGTCGTAGCGGAACACCAGCAGCCCGGCACCACTCTGCATGCCCGGCTCCGCCCGGGCGTACGTCGGCTCCCCGTCGGCGTTGAGGTTGATGACGAACCGGTGCGGACGGTACTGGCGCCGAACCATCTCGATCAGCGACAACACCACGGCGAGCACGATGCCCTGCTCCACCCCGACGGCGAAGACGACCACCGCGGTGAGGACGGCGATGTAGAACTCGCTGCGGCGCACGATCCAGACCCGGCGCAGGCCCGCGATGTCGATCAGATCCACGCCGATCAGGAAGACGATCGCCCCGAGCACCGCCTTCGGCATGTCGGTCAGCACGCCGGTCAGGAACAGCAGGATGATCAAGACCACGGCCGCCATCGTGATGTTGGCCACCTGCGTCCGGCCGTGTTGCTCGTCGAGGATCTGGGTCTTGGTGGGGCTGCCGTTCACCACGAACGTGCCGCTCAGCCCGGCGGCCAGATTCGCGCCGCTGAGCCCGACGATGTCGCGGTTCACGTCCACCCGCTGTCCATGCCGGGCGGCGAAGCTGCGCGACGTCGCCGCGCTCTGGGCCACGATCAGCACAAAGCAGGCGAACGCGACCCCCAGCATCCCGGGCAACTCGGAGAGACTGATCCCGCTCGGCAGCCCGATCGGCGGAAAGCCGCCCTTCATCGGTCCGACGATCGCCACCCCGTGCGCCGAGGCGTCCAGGACGGCGGACAGGGTGATCGAGAGGATGACCGCCACGATCGCCCCCGGGACGCGGGGCGCGAACTTCTTCAGACCGAGGATCACGATCAGCGTGCCGGCGCCGAAGGCCAACGTCGGCAGGCTCGTCGCGCCGAGATGGGTGAGGGTGTACCACTGCTGTTGCAGCCAGGTGCCGCTGCCCTTGGGGATGCCGAGGATGTCCGGGATCTGACCGGTGAAGACCTGCACCCCGACCCCGCTCAGAAAGCCGATCAGGACGGAGGCCGACAGGAAATCGCCGAGGAAACCCAGTCTGAGCAGGCGGGCGAGGATCAGCATCAGTCCGGAGAGGATCGCCACCACGGAGGTGAGGGCGAGCCATTGCGGAGTGTTCGGAGCCAGCCCGGCGATGCCGAGCCCTGCCAGCCCGCCGGCCAGGATCGCGGCCGTCGCGGAGTCCGCCCCGACCACCAGCAACCGCGAGGAGCCCACCAGGGCGAACACCAGTGCCGGGAACAGCACCGTGTAGAGCCCGGTCACCACCGGCACCTTGGCGATGGAGGTGTAGCCCATGGTCTCCGGGATGGCCACCGCAGCCAGGGTCAACCCGGCCAGGACGTCGGTCCGTAACCAGGATCGCTGGTAACCCCGCAGGGCCGGCGGGGTCAGCCGCATCCGCCAGCCCATCGGTGTTGCCCGTCGCGTCGTGCCAGCCTGCTGAACGCTCATGGCCCGGGAGCCTCTCGATCGTGTTCTCGCTGTCGGGAGCGGGTCGACGCCTTCCCGTGCGACCACCTTTCATCTGCGA
>DASTGF010000232.1:0-2673 GCA_035719255.1 Microlunatus sp.
GGCGCACTCGGAGAAGGAACTGGCCCGGCCAACCTACAAGCGCGGCTTCGGGTTTCACCCGATCGGGGTGTGGGCCGACCACGGCCCCGGCGGCACCGGGGAACCCCTGTCCATGCTGCTGAGGCCGGGCAACGCCGGATCCGTGCGACACGAGGTCGCACCATGTGAGTTGGTCACGTCGATTGGAGGTCGGCTGATGTCGACGACGTGATCACGGGTCAGTGTCCGAGGACCTGTCCCCGCCCTGACGTGCGTTACCGGTAACGGTGGGGTGCGGAGCTCAGGGAAGACGCCGAAGGGCCTGCGTTCCGTCCGCGGGCTACTGGCAAGGGGAAGACCGGACGGGCGAACGTGAGTGAACCCTTGTTGAAGCCTCGTCACGTTTGGTCCCCGCAGGCGGGTTGTTGCAGCGGGGTGTAGGGACTGGCCGCCGAGAAGCGGCGGGTGCCGGTCGGTTTTGCTGAACCGCCGACCGGGAGGACACCACCGTCCCCGGGGTATAGAGGGCGCCCAACCCGGTCGTATCTCACGGGTGCGGAACGTGGAAACCCCGTCAGGGTCCGCGCAGCTGGGGCTGCTCGGTGGGTCGACCGCAAGGAAGACCGATCTCCTGGCGGGACAGGATGGCCAAGAAGCGAACGCCGACGCGTCGAAAGGCGACGGGAAACCATGACCCGAGATGGGATTCCACCCATGGGTCGGGATAACCGGTCGGATACGGGTGTCTGCCCGGGCCCGAAAGGGAGCTGACGTGGCCAGGTGAGTCTGTGAAGGCTCGATGCAGGGCAGTGTCGGAACCGAAGGACAAGTCAGGCGCCATGACGACGAACATGCTGCTGGCGGGCACCGCCGGTGCACCGGTCGGCGTGGTGAACGGACCGGAGGACGCGCGCCTGGACTGGTCGTCGATCGATTGGCGGCGGGTCGAGGACGACGTACGGCGACTGCGGCAACGCATCTTCACGGCGGCAACGGAAGGGGACCTGCGCAGGGTCCGCAGTCTGCAGAAGTTGATGCTCGGCTCCCGGTCGAACGCCCTGCTGGGCGTGCGGCGGGTCACCGAGATCAACATGGGCCGCAAGACGGCCGGTGTGGACGGTCGAATCGTGGTGTCCGACGTGCTGAAGGTCGAGTTGGCCGAGGCGGTTCGTGGCATCACCGGCACGATCACACCGTTGCCGGTCAAGCGGGTGTATATCCCCAAGGCGGGAGGAAAACGCCGGCCACTGGGCATTCCCGTGATCGCTGATCGGGCGCGGCAAGCCGTTGTCCTCAGCGCGCTGGAGCCCGAGTGGGAGGCTCGGTTCGAGGCGAAGTCGTACGGCTTTCGCCCCGGCCGCGGCTGCCATGACGCGATCGAGGCGATCTTCAACACGGTGTCGGGTGCCAACCCGCACCGTCGGGTCGTGCTGGACGCGGATCTGGCCGCGGCGTTCGACCGAATTGATCACGAGCATCTGCTTGGGCTGCTCGGCACGTTCCCCGCACGGGGCGATGTCGCCGGGTGGCTGCGCGCCGGTGTCGTCGAAAAGGGCCACTTCACCGATACGGTCGAAGGAACCCCGCAAGGCGGCGTGATCAGTCCAGTCCTCCTGAATATCGCCTTGCACGGGCTGGAAACAGCCGCCGGAGCCCGTTACAACCCCGAGGGAATGCGCACCTCGGGACGAGCGATCCCCGGGACGCCGATCGTGGTCCGCTACGCCGACGATCTGGTTGCCCTGTGCGAGAGCACAGACCAGGCGACGCAGGTCAAGGCGCGGCTGTCCGAGTGGCTGAAGCCTCGAGGGCTGACCTTCAACGAGGGCAAGACGAGTGTCGTCACCATCGTGGAGGGATTCGATTTCCTCGGGTTCAACATCCGCCGCTACCCGAACGGCAAAGTGCTGATCAAACCCAGCCGGGAGGCCGTGCAACGCATCCGCCGTAGGCTCTCCGCGGAGGTCAGGTCCCTGCACGGGGCCAACGCCGCCGCGGTGATCACCAGGCTCAACCCGATCATTCGGGGGTGGGCCGCCTACTACCGCACGGTGGTGTCCAAGGAGATCTTCTCCGCCTTGGACCATCACGTGTGGCAGCTCACCTACCGGTGGGCGCGGCGGGCGCATCCGAACAAGGGGAAGCGCTGGGCCAAGGCCCGATACTTCGCCTCGTTCCACCCATCCAGAGCGGACCGCTGGGTCTTCGGCGATCGCACCACAAGCCGATACCTGGTCAAGTTCTCCTGGACACCGATCGTTCGGCACCACCAGGTCAAAGGTCGGGCCTCTGTCGACGACCCGTCCCTGGTGGACTATTGGGCCCGACGACGACGTCGGGATAAACCACCGCTGGGCACGTTCACGCTGCGCCTGCTCAAGGCGCAGCGCGGCCGCTGCCCTGGCTGCGGCGGGCTGCTGCTCGACGCTGACCACCCACCCCAGAGCACCGAGGAGTGGGAACAGTGGCTCAAAGTCGTGCGCCACGCGATCCGCCGAAAGGCGATCACCGAGCACGGCACCCAGCCGGACGACACCGCACGGCAACTCGTACATGCTCACTGCGCACGCCGATCGCGCGTGCCGCGACGAGCCCGTCTGCACCTTCCACCGCCCACGGGACTTGCTTGAGCCGGATGCGGTGAAAGTCGCTCGTCCGGTTCTGAGGGGGCCCCGACGTGGTAACACGTCGGGG
>DASTGF010000233.1:0-4764 GCA_035719255.1 Microlunatus sp.
CGATGATGGTGCCCTGCGGGTCGTTGTTCGCGATCGAGCAGGAACCGCCGAGTCGTTGCGCCCGTGAGCGCACGTTGGCCAGCCCACTGGATCGCTTCGCGTCGCCGATGCCGCGCCCGTTGTCGGCCACCACGAGGCGAACCTCGGGCCCGAGACTCGTGATCGTCACGTTTACCTGTGTGGCCGATGCGTGCCTGACGACGTTGCTGAGCGCCTCTTGCAAGACGGCCAGGATCTCGGGGCGTGTTGTGGCTGGAATCAGACTCAGAGGCCCGTCCACGGTGAGAACGGGGGCGAACCCGAGACCGATGGCACTCCTGTCGAGAACTTGCTGGATGTCGGCCAGGAACTGCTCGGGGCCGATCTGTCGGGTCAGGCCCTTGATCGACCCCCGCAGGTTCGACATCGCGTCTTCGATATGACCGATCACCGTGGTCAGCCGCTGCGCACCGGCTGGATCGAGCTCCTGAGCGATGGAGCTCAGTTGGAGGTTCGCAGCAAACAGGCTCTGGACAACCACGTCGTGCATGTCCGCAGCGATGCGCTGCCGTTCGCGCAGCAATGCCGTGTTCGCGACGCTCTCGGCCAAGGTCTCTTCGACCCTGACCCGTTCCGATATATCGGTGCCCAGGGCGAAGAATCCCTCCACCCGGTCTCCGACCTCGTGCGGGGTGTAGGAAACCTGGGCGTAGCGGGTCCGACCATGCGTGTCGACGAACGTCCGGTTGAAGAGCTGGGGCTCACCTGCCAACGCACCACGGATGTGCGGAAGGTTCAACTGGTAGATCGTGGGCCCGGCGAGGTCCCGCATATGCATCCCGTAGATCTCCGCCGGGGTCATCCCGAACCACTCGACGTAGGCGGCGTTGGCGATGCGGTTCCGGCAGTCGGTGTCCCAGTAGGCGACCATGGCCGGGAGATGGTCGAGAGCGGACAGGAGATCGTCCACCTCGCGACCGCTCCAACGCTTCGGGTGGGAGACCATCGCGTCTGGCTCCTTCGTTCGGGGTGCGCCGAGACGTCCTTGGAGGGTAGCCGCCCCGGCGAGTACCGACGGGGTCGAGCCGGTGGCGGTATCTGGGGGAGCAGCGGCGGCGCGATCGTCGGGTCGTCATCGTCGCGTGCCCTGCGGGTCGCCGGCCTGGTCCGCGGATCGCTCGGCATGGCCGAGCCTGTCGCGGTGTGGGTGCCGGGTGGCTCGGAGGCTGGCCACGACGGCGATCGTGAGGGTGGTGGCGATGAAGGTGAGCGAGAGCCAGATCGGGATCTTGTAGACATCCAGCAGCAACATCTTGACACCGACGAAGACGAGGATCAGAGCCAGACCCGCCTTCAGATGCACGAAACGATCGATGAGGTGGGCCAGCAGGAAGTACATGGCCCTCAGCCCCAGGATCGCGAAGGCGTTGCTGGTGAAGACCAGGAAGGTCTCCTGGGTGACGGCGAAGATGGCGGGGATGCTGTCGACCGCGAAGATGATGTCGGTGGTCTCGACCAGCAGCAGGACGACGAACAGCGGGGTGGCGACCCACGTGCCGCCCTGCTTCACCCAGAACCTCTGAGCGTGGTACTCCTCGGTGGTCGGGATCGCCTTGCGGATCAGCAGAAGGAGGGGGCTGCGGGACGGATCCGTCTCCACGCTGCGGTGGCGGAACATCCGCCAGCCGGTGAAGACCAAGAAGGCGCCGAACAGGTAGAGGATCCAAGCGAAGTTCTCGATCAGCACCGCGCCGCCGGCGATGAAGATAGCCCGGAAGACCAGGGCGCCGAGGACGCCGTAGAACAGCACCCGGTGCTGGTACTCCCGCGGCACGGCGAAGTAGGTGAAGGTCAGGGCGAAGACGAAGACGTTGTCGACCGCCAGCGACTTCTCGATCAGGTAGCCGGCGTAGTACTCACCTCCAGCCCCGGCACCGTAGGCCCACCAGACCACGCCACCGAAGGCGAGGCCAAGCGAGACCCAGACCGCCGACCAGACCGCGGCCTCCTTGACCGAGACGACATGGGCCGAGCGGTGGGCCACCAGGTCCACCACCAGCATCGCCACGATGACGGCGAGGACCGCGGCCCACGCCCAGAGCGGAACATCCATCGAGAACTCCTTCGTGCCCGCACGGCGGGCCGTTGGAGGTCTCCCCCACCGCCTACTCGAGGCGGCCGACGCACCGGGCCGGTCATAGCCGGCCGTACTGACGGCGTCGTCGTGGATGGGGTACTCCCCTCGGGCGCTACAGTTTTCACGAAGTACGGTTCGTATGTCAACTTCGCCCGCGGAGCTGTGCCGCTGCTCGCGCTGTGCGGGGCCGTCTCAGGCGTACGTCGCCCGCAGCACCGAGGTGACAGAGTGGCCAGGGTCCCCGTCGTCGCGCGCTCCAGACTGACGTCGATGTCCTGGTAGCGGCCCATCGGCGAGCCGCCCACGTCGAACCTGGCGGTGCCATCAGGACCCGAGCATGCCGCGCGCCAGCATCTTCTGGGTCTTCGGGATGAACAACCACAGCTCGCAGAAGTGGCCCCGGCCGATCCTCGGCAGATCGCGCGTCTCGACGACCATCCGCACCCCGTCGTGGGAGTACTGGGCCGCCGCGACCGGGCCGAGCGGCCGCGGCCAGGCCCGACCACACGGGGATGGCGTCGCGAACCCTGGTGGCGGCACCTCGTGGAGCTCCAGTCGCGGGGGGGCGGGTCACCCCCGGTGGTGCCGGTCAGCAGGGCATGGCCGATCGCGGCGTCGGCCAGCTCGCGCCGGCATTCGTCGCGGCGGTCAAGGTGGTCGGCCACCTCGGTTACCTCAGCGTTGGAGAGCTCACCGCGCAGCAGCGCAACCAGGTCCAGGTGGCCGGTCATCACAGCGCTGCCTTCTCGCTCCAGGTCGCTTCGGAGGCCCGGATGATCTCCCCGAGCCTTCGGATCCCCCGGGACACACGCGCCTTGACGGTCCCGACAGGCACGTCCAGTCGCTCGGCGATCTCCCGCTGGCTGAGATCCTCGAAGTAGCTCAGCTCGACGACGACCCGCTCGTGATCGGGCAGCTGTGCCACCGCGGCCCGGACGTCCGCAGCATCCGCGAACCGATTGACCATCTCCCGCCCGTCCTCCCCCGAGAGCTCCCGAAGGGCGTCCACGTCGACGACCTGGTGGTGGCGGCGGCGCCGCAGCGCGTCTACGGCGCGCCGGTGGGCGATCGTGAACAACCAGCCGGTGAATCGCTGGCCGGGATCGTATCGACCAGCATTGCGCCAGGCGTCCAAGAAGGTGCGTTGCATCACGTCCTCGGCCTCATCGCGCCCGACGTACCGACTCGCGTAGGCCAGCACCATCGGCGCGTAGGCCACATACGCGTCCTCCAGCGCGTACGTGTCCTGACGCGCGAGCCGGAGCCCGATGGCCCGTCCGACCGCGGGGTCGAGACCCTTCCTGCCCGCACGTGCTCCCATCGCGACCTCCTTCGTGCCCGCACAACGGGCCGTCGGAGGTCTCCCCCACCGCCGCGGCCGGGACCGGGCGGCCGACGCACCGGGCCGGTCATGGCCGGCCGTACTGACGGTGTCACCGTGGGTGGGGTACTCCCCTCGTGCGCTATAGTTTTCACGAACTGTGATTCGTATGTCAAGTGAGGAGTACACGATGCCGCCTCAATCAGCCGCGGTCACGACCGCCGGCACCAGGCTGCGGCGCGACAACATCGCAGCGGGCCTCGTCCACCTCGCGCAGGCGGTGGCCGTGGTCACCCTCGCGACCGGCTTCGCTCTCCCCGTCACTGCCGCCTACATGCAGGGCCCGCCCGGCACGCCCGCTGCGGATCCCGTCACATTGTTCGAGATCCCGACCGGCGCAGCCGTCGCGGCGTTCCTCGCACTGTCCGCGCTCGCCCACGGGCTGGTGTCCACCGTGTGGTGGCGCCGGTACGTCGCGGACCTCGGCCGCACTCGCAACCCGGCCCGGTGGGTGGAGTACTCGCTCTCGTCATCGCTGATGATCGTGCTCATCGCGCAGCTCGTCGGGATCTCCGACGTCGCTGCTCTGATCGCCCTGTTCGGCGTCAACGCCTCGATGATCCTTTTCGGCTGGCTCCAGGAACGATACGAGGAGCCCGGCGGTGGGGGGTGGCTGCCGTTCACCTTCGGATGCCTCGCTGGGGCCGTTCCCTGGCTGGCGATCGCGGTCTACGTGGTCGCTCCGGGCTCGGCGTCCTCGGCCTCCCCGCCCGGGTTCGTCTACGGCATCTTGATCTCGTTGTTCGCCTTCTTCAACGTGTTCGCGCTCAACCAGTGGCTGCAGTACCGCGCCCGCGGACGCTGGGCGAGCTACCTGTTCGGCGAGCGCATCTACATCCTCCTCAGCCTGACCGCGAAGTCGGCCCTGGCCTGGCAGGTCTTCGCCGGCACCCTCGCCCCTTGACACAGTATTCGTGGGGTCGAGTGCCCCCGCGCCCCCGGTCGCGCCCCGGTACGGCGGACTTCGTCACGACCGGAGCGGGCACCCTCGTGGCCGCCGGACCGCCACCAGCCTCGACACGGTCGCTCGCGTCCGTTCTGCGAACTACATCTCGCGTAAAATGTCTCAGGTGAGCGCTGACCGGTGGACTTTCTTGTCCAACCATGGGCACGTGTTGGTATCCCTGGCTCGGGATCCGGACGCCCGCACTCGCGATGTCGCAGAGGCAGTCGGGATCACCGAGCGCGCCGTGCAGCAGATCGTCCACGATCTGGTCGAGCAGGGATACCTCAAGAAGATGAAGGTGGGGCGGCGCAACCACTACAC
>DASTGF010000234.1:0-8527 GCA_035719255.1 Microlunatus sp.
CGATCGCCTCGTGATCGGCTGATTCGGGGCCGCGCTCGGCATCGCGGGAGCGCTCGTCAGCGCCCGGGTACTTGCGGCCCGCTCGTGGTCGCGCGGCCTCGCGCTGAGGGAGCTCCCGAGCGCCTCATGATCGCGTGATCCGCTTCCGCGATCGACATCGCGGGAGCGCACGTCAGCGTCGGTGCTCCTATCCTGCCCATTCGCTTCCGGGTGCGCGGGTTCGGCCTCGCTCGCCCTCGCGGGACACCGCCGGCTTGCTGGTAACGGTCCGTCGCTGACCAGAGCTTCCGATCGGTCGTGGTGTGTCGATTCGGGGGGCGACGATGAGCACACGGGAGCGCTCGTCGCGCCCCCAGCGCACCCACGGCCTCGCGCTTGCCAATCATCAGTCCGCATCCCACGGCGCACCTCCCGCGATTGTGCACAAACGACGGCGGCACGCCGGATGGTCGTCTGCGCTTGGTCCGGAACTGCAATGACCGGGGTTGAGACGCCACAGGACCATCGCGCGGAGCCTGCGAGGAGATGATCGGCCCAGGCGCGGGTCGAGACCGATACGTTCCCGGTGCTCAATGCACGGGACTCTCGGCAGCGGTTCACGTCGATGCGGCTGACTCACCCGCGCGCGCGGACCACCAGGGCACGGCGGATCGTCTGGACCACCCAGGCGGGATCGTCCCGAAGCTGGCGGGCTGTGAAGTTCAGGACCCGGTAGCCGGCGAGCACCAGCTCGTTGCGGCGCCGACGATCGGTCTCGAACGCCAAACGAGTGCCATGCACGTCCCAGCCATCCAGTTCGACGATGAGTCGCTCGCCGGGGAACAAGACGTCCACGAAGTAGCCCTGCACTGGCGCGTTGGTGATCCAGCCGCGGATCCCCGCGCCGTCCAGCAGACTGTGCGCCTCGCGCTCCAACTCCGACCAGGGTTCGTGGCGGGACTCGCGCAGCAGTCGGGCTCGCTGAAGATTGCCGGGCCGGCCTGGGGTGAGCCGGAGCGCCTCCCACATCTGCGGCAGGGTCCCGCACCGGGTCCGCAGCACCTGATCAATGCACCGCCCACCGTCCCGGGTCAGGCTGAGGTCGACGGCCGTCAGGCACGGTCGCGTGACTGTGAACCGGGCCCGATACATCAGCAGTTCATCGGGAATTCTCCTTCGCTCGAACCGCAGCCAGGGTCGCGTTCGCGGACCGGTCGTCGGCAGCGCCACGGTCACGGTCTCTACTGGCAAGGACGGCCAGAACACCAACCGGGCCGCCGACCATCCGGTCAGGACGGCACCGTCACCCGCCCAGAGCAGTGCTGCCAGGATTCGGGTGTCGACATCGTCGGCAGCTTCAGGCAGGGCGTAGATGCCGGGTAACAGCGTCGTAAGTCGCCCGGTTCGCAGTGCTCGATCGAGGGATCCGGCCAGGTCGCGATGCTCTCGTCGCTCGATCAAGCCGCCACTCTCGCGAAGCCGTCGAAGGATCTCGTCCACGCTGAGACATTGCCGCGGCAGAGCCTGATCGTGCCGCCGGTGCTCAGAATCTGTGGACAGTCAGCCTTCCCGCCGATCCTGTGGACAACTCTGCGATCGAGCGGGTGCGCTGACGGGGGCTCCTGCGATGGAGGTTGGGTCTGTGCGCGGCCGGTCTGCGGCAGATCGGGAGCTCTGGTCAGCGGGGTGAGAGACGTGGAGCCGGGGCTCGGTGCGTACCGGATAGACCTGAGCGGGGCCGGGGCTGATGTGGGCGGTCAACCTGGAGGAGGCGGGTGCAGGGTCGATCTGCAGCAGGGGCTGGGTCACCTGGTAATCCGGAGCGCGGGTATCGCTGATGAGGGCTCCCGCCTTGAAGGTTCGGGTCTGTTGGGTGCCGTTTGGGCGCTGATCGGGAGCGTTGGCCAGCGGGTGGTGTGGACCTGGAGTGGGGCGGGGTGGGGGTGGACCTGGAGCGTGGTGGTTGGGGCCCGGCGCAGGGGGGAGGGCGCTGATGAGCGCTCCTGAGATGACGGTTCGAGTCTGTTGTGGACCATTCGAGGGCTGATCGGGAGCGCTGGTCAGCGCTCCGTGTAGCGCAAGGTTTCGCGAGACAGTCCGGAAACGCGCGATGTGCCCCGGACCAGAGGTCCGGGGCACATCGGGGCAGTACAACGGCGCCGATCAGCAGTCGTAGTAGAGCTCGAACTCGTGCGGGTGCGGGCGCAGCCGCACGGCGTCGATGTCGGCACGCTTCAGCTCGACCCAGGTCTCGATCAGGTCCGGGGTGAAGACGTCGCCCTGCAGCAGGAACTCGTGATCGACCTCGAGGCTGTCGAGGACACCGCCGAGGCTGTCCGGCACGGTGGGCACGTTGGCGTGCTCCTCGGGCGGCAGTTCGTAAAGATCCTTGTCGATCGGCGCCGGTGGCTCGGTCTTGTTCTGGATGCCATCGATTCCGGCCAGCAGCAGCGCCGCAAACGCCAGGTACGGGTTCGACGAGGGGTCCGGGCAGCGGAACTCGACGCGCTTGGCCTTCGGGTTCGAGCCGGTGATCGGGATGCGCATGGCGGCGGACCGGTTCCGCGAGCTGTACACGAGGTTGACCGGCGCCTCGAAGCCCGGCACCAGGCGGTGGTAGGAGTTGACGCTCGGGTTGGTGAACGCCAGCAGCGAGGGGGCGTGCTCCAAGATGCCGCCGATGTACCACCGTGCGATGTCCGACAGGCCGCCATAGCCGGCCTCGTCGTAGAACAACGGCGAGCCGTCCTTCCACAGCGAGGAGTGCACGTGCATGCCCGAGCCGTTGTCGCCGAAGATCGGCTTCGGCATGAAGGTGGCGGTCTTGCCCGCCGCCCAGGCCGTGTTCTTGATGATGTACTTGAACTTCTGGATGTCGTCACCGGCGCTGAGCATGGTGTTGAACCGGTAGTTGATCTCGGCCTGACCGGCGGTGCCCACCTCGTGGTGCGCCCGCTCGACGACCAGTCCCGAGTTCTCCAGGTTCTTCACCATCTCATCACGCAGGTCGGCGAAGTGGTCGACCGGCGGGACGGGGAAGTAGCCGCCCTTGTAGCGGACCTTGTAACCCCGGTTGCCCCCCTCTTCGACCCGGCCCGTGTTCCAAGCGCCGGCGACGGAGTCGATCGAGTAGTAGCCGGTGTTCTGCTTGGTCTCGAACCGTACGTCGTCGAAGACGTAGAACTCCGCCTCCGGAGCGAAGAAGGCGGTGTCCCCGATGCCGGTGGAGGCCAGGTAGGCCTCGGCCTTCCGCGCGATGTTGCGCGGGTCGCGGCTGTAGGGCTCCTTGGTCAGCGGGTCGTGCACGAAGAAGTTGATGCACAGGGTCTTGGCCACCCGGAACGGATCCAGGTACGCGGTGGTCGGGTCCGGCAGAAGAGCCATGTCGGACTCGTGGATCTTCTGGAAACCGCGGATCGAGCTGCCGTCGAAGGCGAGGCCGTCGGAGAAGACGTTCTCGTCGAAGGAGCCCGCCGGGACGGTGAAGTGCTGCATGATGCCGGGCAGGTCACAGAACCGGATGTCGACGATCTCGACACCCTCGTCCTTGATGTAGGCCAAGAGCTCCTCGGCGCTGCTGAACATTGAACCTCCGGTTGCTCGCGCGCAGTGAGCGCGCAGTGAGTTCGGGTCCGTGCCGGTGGACACGGCTGGCTGGACGAGCGCGAGACTATCGCCCTCGGTTGGTGGCGAACATACGGAGACTCCGTTTCCGAGGAGTTGCGCGTTTGTTTCGCCGATGTGACACAGCCTGTGCCCTGAGCCGGTCGAACGACGCTCGCCAGGCTCAGCGCGCAGACTCTCACAGGATGGTCAGCATCTCCTGATACGTCGGAAGGGGCCACAGGTCGTCGGCGACGACACCCTCCAGGGCATCGGCGGCGGCGCGGACGGTCGCCATGGCCGGGATCAGCGTCTGCTTGGCGTACGTCGCGTGGTCCATCGACGACTCCCCGCCGTCATGGGCCAGGGCCTGGTCCAGAGCAGCGATGCCGGTGGTCAGGTCGCCGATCAGCCCGGTGATGTCCTCCAGCCCGGAGGTCTGGCCGGGCAGTCCGGCAGCGGTGAGGTTCGCGGCGATCCCGGCCAGCTCACCGGCATAGCGCAGGGCAGCAGGCAGGATCTTGGTCTTGGCCAGCTCCGCGGTCTCCTTGGCCTCCACGCCGACGCTGAGGATGTACTGCTCGAGATAGACCTCGAGCCGGCTGGCGAGTTCGCGCGGGCTCAGCACCTTGTACCGGTCGAAGATCTCCACCACGGCCGGATCGGCCAGCTCGGCCAGCGCGTCGACCGTCGTCCGGAGATTCTTCAGACCTCGCTGCGCAGCCTCCTCCTGCCAGGCCTGGGAGTAGCCGTCGCCGTTGAAGATCACCGCGCCGTGGTCGAGCACGATCTGCTCAAGCACCTTCTGCACCGCGTCGTTGAAGGCCAGGCCCTCGGCCAGGCTGGTCTCGATCGCCGTCGCGATGTAGTCGATCGAGTCGGCGAGGATCGTGTTGATCGCCACCATCGGACCCGAGATCGACTGCCCCGAGCCCGGGGCGCGGAACTCGAACCGGTTGCCGGTGAACGCGAACGGGCTGGTCCGGTTGCGATCACCGGGGTCGGCCTTCAGTGTGGGCAGCGTGTCGACGCCCACGTGCAGGGTGCCCGACTCCTTGCTGCCGGTCGCCCCGCCCTTGGCGATCTGGTCGTACACGTCCATCAGCTGATCACCGAGGAAGATCGAGATGATCGCCGGCGGCGCCTCGTTGGCCCCGAGCCGGAAGTCGTTGCTGGCCGAGGCGACCACGGCGCGCAGCAGACCGCCGTACAGGTGCACACCGCGGATGATCGCCGCGCAGAAGGTGAGGAACTGCGCATTCTCGTGCGGGGTGTCGCCCGGGTTGAGGAGGTTGCCCTGGTTCGCGTTGCCGATCGAGAAGTTCACGTGCTTGCCGGAGCCGTTGACGCCGGCGAACGGCTTCTCGTGCAGCAGGCAGGTCATCTGATAGCGCTCGGCCACCTTCTTCAGGGTGGTCATCATCAGCTGTTGATGATCATGAGCCAGGTTCGCCTTCTCGAACAGCGGTGCGATCTCGAACTGCCCCGGGGCGACCTCGTTGTGCCGGGTCTTGGCCAGGATCCCCTGCTTGAACAGCTCCCGGTCCACTTCGATCATGTAGGCGAGCACCCGCTCGGGAATGGCACCGAAGTAGTGATCGTCGAACTCCTGGCCTTTGGACGGCTTGGCTCCGAACAGCGTCCGTCCCGCGGCCATCAGGTCGGGGCGGGCGTAGTAGAAGTGCCGGTCGATCAAGAAGTACTCCTGCTCGGCGCCGGCGTACGACACCACGGTGTCGACATCGGTATGACCGAACAGCCGCAGCAACCGCGCCGCCTGCGCGCTCATCGCCTGCTGCGAACGCAGCAGCGGCGTCTTCTTGTCCAGCGCCTCCCCGGTCCAGGAGATGAAGATCGTCGGGATGCACAAGGTGTTCCCGTTCGGATTCTCCAAGATGTACGCGGGACTGGTGACGTCCCAGCCCGTGTAGCCGCGGGCCTCGAAGGTGCCGCGGATGCCGCCGTTGGGGAAGCTCGAGGCGTCCGGCTCGCCCTGGATCAACGTCTTGCCGGTGAACTGCGCCAGCGAGCTGCCGTTGCTGTCGGGCTCGAGGAAGGAGTCGTGCTTCTCCGCGGTCAGTCCGGTCAGCGGGTAGAAGACATGCGCGTAGTGGGAGGCTCCGTTCTCCAGCGCCCAGTCCCGCATCGCCGAGGCCACCGCGTCGGCCACCGACGGGTCCAGCGGTGCGCCGCGTTCGATGGTGGCGAGCACGGACCGGTAGACCGACGTAGGCAGCCGCGACCTCATCGCCGACGGTCCGAAGACGTTACGGCCGAACAAGGAGCCGAGGGGATCGGCGAAGTCCTTCTGCGGGATGGTGAAGCTGGTGACGGCCTCGATGGCCTGGCGGCGCGACGCGCTCCCACTCATGACATGGCTCCTCGTGCTGGACGACACGGTCGGGCGGACCGAAGAGCTCCGGATGCGATCGCGGGCTCCGAGCGTGGAGGTTACGGAGCGGCCGTGTCGATCGTGTTCCGACCGCGTGACGCCGGCTGGCCTGCGGCTCCGCGGGTAGCCTGCAGGGGTGGCCGAGACGACTCCCGACGCCGAGGGCTATCCCGGAGAGCGGCTCGGGCTGCCGGAGATCGGACTCGGCTCCCTTGCGTCCTGGCGGTCGCGGATCGCCGCGCTGATCGTGGACTGGGCGACCTCCATGGGTGTCGCCGTTCTCCTGTTCGGCCGCGGTGTGCTGACCGAGAGCGACTGGCGCGCCTGGATGGCGCTGGCGGTGTTCTTCGTGCAGTCCGGCACCGGCACACTGCTGTTCAGCGGCAGCATCGGTCAGCTGCTGGCGAAGATCGCGGTGGTGCGGGTCGACCGCGAACCGCTCGGCCCGCTCCGGGCGTACGGCCGGGCTGCCCTGGTCTGCCTGGTCCTGCCGGCACTGGTGATCAGCACCGACCGCCGCGGGCTGCAGGATCTGCTGGCCAACACGGTCGTGATCAACCGTCGCTGAGGCCCGGAGCGCCCCGACGACGTCAGAGACCGGCGCCGGGGTTGAGGATGTTGTCGGGGTCGAGGAGAGCCTTCACCTGACGGTTGAGTTTCATCACCCGGGATCCCAATTGGGTCGGGAGCAGTTCCTTCTTCAGCCGGCCGATGCCATGCTCGCCGGTGATGGTGCCGCCCAGCGACAGCGCCAGCTCCATGATCTCGGTGAACGCCAGCGCGGCCCGGTCCTTGGCCGCGTCGTCGGTCGGGTCGAACACGATGGTCGGATGGGTGTTCCCGTCGCCCGCGTGGGCCACGACCGGGATCGCCACGTCGCGGCGTCGCGAGATGTCTTCGATGCCGGCCAGTAACGCCGGGAGCTGGGGGACCGGAGCACCGACGTCCTCCAGCATCAAAGCACCCCGTCCCTCCAGCGCAGGGAAGAAGGCACGCCGGGCCTCGACGAACATCTCGCCTTCGTCCGCGTCGCCGGTGGTGAAGCACTCGGTGGAGCCGTTTCTGGCGCAGGCCGCCTCGGCGATCTCGATCTCTGCCGTACAGGCCGCGCCCGGTGCGTCGGACTGGACCACCAGCAGCGCACCGGCCGTACGGTCCAGACCCATGCTGCGGGCGTCCTCGACGATGTTGATCGAGGCGTTGTCCATCAACTCCACCATCGACGGTCGGGCCACCAGACCCAGTTCGACCACGGCGCGAGCCGCGGACTCGGCGTCGGCGAATGCGGCCACCAGGGTCGCCCGCGGTGGCTGCGCCGGCACCAGCCGCAGGATGGCGCGGGTGATGATGCCGAGGGTTCCTTCGGAGCCGACGAACAGCTTGAGCAGCGGCAGCCCGGCTACGTCCTTGATCCGCTTGCCGCCGAGGGTGATCTTGTCGCCGTCGGCGAGGACCACGTCGAGACCGAGCACGTAGTCGGTGGTGACGCCGTACTTCACACAACACAGCCCGCCGGCGTTGGTGGCGATGTTGCCGCCGATCGAGCAGATCTCATACGACGACGGGTCCGGCGGGTACCACAGGCCGTGCTCGGCCGCGGCCGCCTTTACCTCGGCGTTGAACGCACCCGGCTCGACCACCGCGACGCGTGTGGTGGTGTCGATCTCGATCGCCCGCATGCACTCCAACGAAACGACGATGCCACCGTCGACCGCGCTGGACCCGCCGGACAGACTGGTGCCCGCGCCGCGCGGAGTGATCGGCACCCGATGCTCGGCCGCCCAGCGCACGACGGTCTGCACCTGATCGGCGTCGGTCGGTCGGACCACCGCGATCGGCGTACCGGCTCCCGGATCACGGGACCAGTCGTGCCGGTAGTTCTCCATGGTGGCGGGTTCGGTGACCACGACCCCCTCGGGCAGGGACGTCCGGAGCGCGTCGACAGCGGCCATGACGCCAACCTAGTCGGCTGGCTAAGGTCGCTCCCGTGCAGGAGTACGCGCAGGTCGAGTTCGCCTCCGCCGCCGAGCTCCGGGCCTGGCTGGCCGAGCACCACGCCGACTCGCCCGGCATCTGGGCGATCTACGGCAAGAAGAGTGCAGGAGAGCGCTGCATCCCGTACGAGGACGTCGTGCGGCAGGCGCTCTGCTTCGGCTGGGTCGACATCCGGGGCCGCGGCTTGGACGAGACCCGAACCCAGATGCTGCTGACGCCGCGCCGAGCGAAGAGCACCTGGTCGGCTCCCAATCGCCGCCGGGTGAGCGAGCTGGAGGCTGATGGCCTGATGACCGACGCCGGCCGCGCCGCCGTCGCGGCTGCCAGAGCCGGCGGCACCTGGGAGACGTGATCGCGCGGCTCCATGCTGAGCCTGTGCAGGGACTGGTGTGCTGAGCTTGTCGAAGCGTGAGCGTCGGAGCCCTTCGACAGGCTCAGGGCACAGCTGAAGGCTCGCGGCACAGCGCCACGGCGCGGATGGGGACAGAGCCCGAATGGGGGCGTGAATGGGGACAGGGTGCGGATGGGGACAGGGCGCGGATGGGGGCGGGGCGCGGA
>DASTGF010000235.1:0-10981 GCA_035719255.1 Microlunatus sp.
TGGTGCCGAGGGTCTGGTTCTTCAGCGTCACCCGATGGATCCGACCCCAGGCCCACCCGCTGGTGTCCCGGGACATCAGCGAGGTCGCCTCCTTGCGGGCGTCGGTCATCGCGGCGAGCAGGATGTCGTCGCGGCGCTCGACCTTGTCCGGGGTGGAGGCGTCGTCCCACCAGCGGTTGCGCGGCTCCTTGAGCAGCGTCGCGACAACGGCATACCACCGATCGCCGCCGGTCGGCCACAGGTCCTGCGGCATCTCGTCGCGGAAGGTGCGTTTGAGGATGTCGTGCACGACGATGTTGAAGTACGCCGCCGCCGCGGAGTCGGTGCCGGTTTCGTAGTCCCAGCCCACCAGGATCTGCTGCCCCTCACGGATCCAGGGGTCCGCGACTTTGATCTTGAGCAGCACGGGCACCAGATCGGCGGCGAAGCGCACGGTGTCGTCATAGAAGAGTTCTGTCGCCTGGTCCGGGCTGAGCCGCCCGGCGTCGGCGATCCGGTCGCGCAGCTCCTGGCTACGCCAGCCGTAGGAGTAGGTGGACCCGAGCCGGTACGGGTACTGCCGGCCGATCACCTGCTGGTTCGCTGCGACGATGAAACCCTCGGGCGGGTCGGCGAGGTAGGGCAGCTTGGCCGGAGGGATCACGCCCTTCCAGTCATACGCCCGGTCCCAGCCGAGCGCCGGTGTCACACCGTTGCCGCGGTTGCGCTCCGGAACCGCACCCATCAACTGGTAGCCGATGTGGCCCGCGGTGTCGGCGTACACGAGGTTCTGTGACGGTGCGGTGATCAAGGCGACGGCGGACCGGAAGCCCTCGAAAGTCCGCGCCGTCATCACCTGCATCAGGCCGTCCATCGTGCGGCCCGGGGTGAGCGCGGTCCAGGCCAGCGCGACCGCGTACGGCCGACCGCCCTCGCCATAGCTCTCCCCCACCGCACGGACCGCCGGGTCTGTGTCCGACAGCAGTGGCCCGTGCCGGGTGGAGCGGATGGTGATCGTGCGCGGGGTGTCCTCGCCGCGGACTCGGATCTGCTCGGTCCGAACGGTCAACGGAACCCGGATCGAGCCGTCCCGGACGGTCGAGCCCTCGACGTCTTCCAGATAGAGGTCCTCGTTGTCGACGTAGCTGGTCGTCATGCCCCAGGCGATGTCGGCGTTGTGGCCGATGACGATGCCGGGGATCCCGGCCAGGCTGTATCCGGCCACGTCGAACGGGCAGCTCTGGCTGACGGTGCGGCAGTGCAGCCCGACTTGGGAGAAGATCGACGGGATCGAGGTCGGCAGGTGCGGATCGTTGCCGAGCAGCGGCTTTCCGGTGGTGGTGCGGCTGCCGGCGAGCACCCACGAGTTCGAGCCGAGCTCGGCGCTGCCGGTGCGCGGCTGGAGCCAGGGGCGGAGCACCGCGCCGACTCGCGCCGCGGTCGTGGCGACCCGTCCGGGTCGAAGGTCCCGGCTGCGAACCGTCCGGCCGGAGGTCGCATCGGACCCGCTCGTCGGCCCGGGTTCGGCGGTGCGACCGGGCACCGGGGCCGGTCGCGACCGGCCGCCCCGCGCGGCCGGCTGGAAGCGGTCCCCCACCACCGTCCCGTGGCCCACGATGGGCTCGAAGCCGTCCAGGGCGTAGGGCGGGAACAGCTCGGCCGCCCGCGCCGCGCCGACCGTGGCGGTCATCGTGGCGAGCTCGGTCTCCTGGTCGAGGTTCGCGCCCAGATCCCACGCCATCGCCTTCAGCCAGGCCAAGGAGTCGGCTGCGGTCCAGTCCTCCGGGGTGTAGTCCAGGCCCTGGAGCGCGAGCAGGCTGTACTCCAGCGAGATGTCGGAGGCGGTCCGGCCGCGCAGATACGCGTTCACCCCGGCGGCGTATGCGTCGAGATAGCGGCGGGTGCTGGCCGACAGCAACGGCAGCTCGGCCTCGGCCACGCGCTGCCAGCCGAGGGTTCGCAGGTAGGTGTCGGTCTGGACCTCGGACGCGCCGAACAGCTCCGACAGCCGGCCCGCGGTGATGTGTCGCCGGACGTCCATTTCATAGAAGCGGTCCTGCGCCTGGACGTACCCCTGGGCCTGGAACAGGTCCTCGGCGCCGTCGGCGTAGATCTGGAGCACGCCGCGGGCGTCGCGGAGCACCTGGACGCGACCGTTGAGACCGCCGAGGCTGATCTGTCCATCCTCGGTCGGGAAGGAGCGCCGTACGGTCGCGATCGACAGGCCGGCCGTGCCGGCGGCGGCGATCAGAAGCACCACCAGCGTAAAGATCAGCCACCGAGGAATGCGCCGCACTCGGGTCAGCCTACGGCCCAGCCGACCACTCCCGAGAGGTGTCGGGCCGGGGTCGCCCGAGCGACGAATGTCTCATTCCGCGTTAGCAGTCGCTATGCTTGAGTGCTAGCCAGCCGCGTCGTCTCGAGGAGCTCGTGTGCCTACGTACCAGTACCGCTGCACCCAGTGTGGGAACCAGCTCGAGGTCGTCCAGAAGTTCAGCGACCCGGCGCTCACGACGTGCACCGAGTGCCAGGGCGCGCTGCGCAAGGTCTACAACGCCGTCGGCGTCGTGTTCAAGGGCAGCGGCTTCTATCGGACCGACAGCCGCGCGGGCGGCAAGGACAAGACGCCCGTCTCCGCCGCGAGCCCCGGTGGTTCTGCCGAGAAGACTGCGGCCGCCAAGGACTCGAGCTCGCCGGCGACCGGGTCCTCCTCGAACGGCTCCTCCGGCGGCTCGTCGTCGGGTGGTGCAGCCTCCCCGTCCGGTAGCAGGACCGCCAGCACGTCGTCCACAGCCGCCTGATCGACCACCCCGGCCTGTGGATGACGCCGCACGATCGGCGGCGACCTTCTTAGTGTCCAGGCGTGACACGGACTTCGGCCAAACGCCCCTTCCTGCATGACCTCGGCCGCGCGCTGTCGTGGCACCGACGCAAGATCGCCGTCATCGCCGCCGTGGCGGCGGTGCTGACCGGGATCAGCGCCGCACGATCTCCGGCACCACCGACTCTGTCAGTCGTCCGTGCCGTGCGTCAGCTGTCCGCCGGCCAGGTGCTCTCGGCCGGCGACCTGCGGACGGAGGCTCTGCCCCGGTCCGCAGTACCGGCCCAGGCACTGACCGACCCCGATGCCGTCGTCGGCTCCGCGGTGAACGCCCCGATTGCGGCGGATCAGGTGCTGACCGAACTCGACCTGGGAGTACCGCGAGCCAGCGGGCCGGGCCTCGTGGTCGCCCCCTTGCGCCTCGCGGACGCACGGGTGGCCGGACTGCTCAGAGTCGGTGATCGCGTCGACGTGATCGCCGCCCGGGACTCCGGTCCATCCGCGGTGGTCGCGCACTCGGTGCTCGTGGTGGGGCTGCCCGCGCCGGCCGACGGCGGCGCACTCGCCGGAGACGGCTCGGGGCCGCTCGTGCTCGTCGAGGTGGATCTCGCCACCGCCACCCGGCTGGACGACACCGGCGGAAGCGGTCGGCTCACCGTCGTACTGCGTTGATCGGCCGGGTTCGGCGGGTGAGGTGTTCGAGCATGAGGCGCCGCAGGCTCGCCGATCGAGCCGGAACGGTTCGCACGAGTCGCGTCACGGGCGTCTGTTAGTTTGCCGCGGGTATCAGGCGCCGCAGAACTGGCGCGACCAGACCTGAGCGGAGTGGAATGAAGGGTTTCAAAGAGTTCCTGATGAGGGGCAACCTCATCGAGTTGGCCGTTGCGGTCATCATCGGCGGAGCCTTCAACGCGGTCGTCAAGGCGTTCACGGATCTGCTCATGGACATCTTGGGCCGGATCGGCGGTGTACCGGACTTCAGCAGTGTCTCCGTGGCCGGGATCGCGTTGGGCGCCTTCCTCTCTGCTCTGTTCGCCTTCGTGCTGACCGCCACCGTGGTCTACTTCGGCATCGTGCTGCCGTACAACAAGCTGGCCGAGTTGCGGAAGAAGGACGAGCCAGACGTGGCGGCCTCCACCGAGGATCTGCTCGCGGAGATCCGCGATCTGCTGAAGGCCCAGGCGAACCCGCCCGGGAACCAGAACCCCCAGCTCTGACGTCCGGGCGCCGAGAGCTGCCCGACGCGAACACGCCCCCGCTCCGGGCTGCCGGAGGCGCTCGACCGAGGTCAAGTCACGTGGTGCGGGGGCACTTCGCGCAGCAGCGCCTGCTCGGCCGCATCAAGCGGGCGATTGCTCAGGGTGGACCGGGGGCCGGCAGCGATCTGAAGCCGATCGCGGACCGCACCCAGCACAGCCGCGAACTGCGCGGCCGGCAGGCCCTGGCGGAGTTCATCCGGTACCGGCACAGGCCACGGCCCGCCGCGCGATCTGACCTGCTCGATCGCGGCCACGAGATCCGGCCTGCCGCCCGGAAATCCCCCGTCCAGTGCGGCCACCAGCGCGTCCGGATCCGGGGACTCCTCGCCCAGTCCGTCGACCGATCGCCCGAGCAGTGCGTGGGCCACGGCGGCCAGCCACGGCCGCCCGGGCCGTTCGCCTGAATCAGCGGTCGAGGACACCCCGGCATTCTCCTCCGGATCCGCCCGCCTCCCACCCCGACATCCCCGCGGACCGCCCGACATCCCCGCGGACCGCCGACATCCCCGCGGACCGCCCGACATCCCCGCGAAGTGGGCGGGAACGACAGGTCCGTCCGGCGTGTCGCTGTCGTCTGCGCACACTCCCCGGGTCGGGGATGCGGGGGTGACGGGTGTGAGCCAGCTCTCGGCCGGCCCGGAATAGGCCTAGGCAATTGACGGTTCAACTAAACGTGACCGACCTTCTGAATCATGACATCGATCTGAGCGAGTTCGAGACCGAGCTGTCCGGGCTCACGCTGGCGCCCGAAGCGCAGGACCTGCTGTTCCGCGAGGCGCATACCGCGTACGCGTTCACCGACGAGCCGGTCAGCGACGCACAGATCGCCGCCGTCTACGACCTGGTCAAGTGGGCTCCGACCGCGATGAACAGCCAGCCGCTGCGGGTGCTCCTGGTCCGCAGCCCCGACGCTCGCTCTCGCCTGGTTCGCCACATGGGTGGCAGCAACCAGGGGCGCGTCGCCGCGGCACCGCTGGTGGCCATCCTCGCCGCAGACCTCGACTTCCACGACGAGTTGCCCAAGGTGTTCCCCGTCTTCCCGGGCGCGCGCGACCTGTTCGCCGACGATGTCGCCCGCGACCGCAGTGCACGGTTCAGCGCCTCCCTGCAGGCTGCGTACTTCCTGCTCGGGCTGCGGGCCGCGGGGCTGGGCGCCGGCCCGATGACCGGCTTCGACGCCGAGGGCATCGATCGCGAGTTCTTCGCCGGCAGCGCACACCGCACCCTGATGGTGGTCACCATCGGCCGGACCGCCGACGACGGCCAGCGCCCCCGGCTCCCCCGACTGGACTTCGACGAGGTTGTCGAGGCGGTCTAGCCCAGCGGCACCGCCCCGGGGCGCTGACCAGCGCTCCGCCGTCGCCGTCCCAACGCCGACGGGGCGACACTGTCGCGACGCGGGAGCGCTCGTCAGCGGAGGTGCCCGATGTCACCCACGAAACGGCGCCCCGAGCCAGGCTGGGGGCGCCGTCGTGAACTGTGGTCGAACTGAGAACGGTGGCTGAACTCAGACCAGCGTGGTGCCGGCGCTGACCACCCGCGGCTCGCCCGGATCGTCCAGACTCACCGCGCCGATGACCTTGACATCGTCCTCGAAGGTCCAGTCACCCTTGACCGCGAGCCCGGTCGCCTCCTTCAGCGACGGTGCGCCGGAGGGGAACCGCTGCTCGAACGCGCCGATCGTCTTGTAGTACTTCGAGTCCAGCTCGATCAGCGGCGCATCGTCGACCACCTTGGTGAGCCGGCCGTCTGCGCCGACGGCGTAGATGTCGGAGCGCAGCAGGAGCAGGTCGTTGGTGGTCTTCACCGGCAGGAACCGCTCCCGGCCGACTCCGATCGCCGTGGCCCCCGGGAACACCTCGATCGCGGCACCCATCGCGCTCTCGATCTGCACCACCTTCGGCGAGGACGAGTCCGCCGGGTCGACGGTCTTCTCGTTCTTGATCAGTGGCAGACCAAGAACGGAGTTGCGCTCCTTCAGCGTGCGGGACAGCACCTCCAGGTCGAACCACAGGTTGTTGGTGTGGAAGAACGGGTGCCGGTGCTCGTCGGTGAAGTAGTGCAGCTCGTCGTCGGCGGTCTGCGCGGTGTCGCGGAGGATCAGCTGCTGGTCGGCCTTGCGGACCGCCAGGTGGCCGCCCTTGCGATCGGCCGCGGTACGCCGGCAGATCTCGGCCGCGTAGGGCGCTCCGCTGGCCGCGAACCAGCCCGCGATCGTCGCGTCGGGCGCCGCCCCGAGGTTGTCGGAGTTGGAGACGCTCGCATAGCGGTAACCCTGTTCGAGCAGCTTGTCGAGGATCCCCGAGCCCTCGAGCGCGGTGTAGAGGTCGCCATGGCCGGGCGGGCACCATTCGAGAGTCGGATCTGCCGGCCACTCGACCGGGGTCAGATCATCGGCGCGCAGCTTGGGCTCGGAGTTCTGCAGGAAGTCCAGACCGAGCCCGTCCACCTCGAGCTCGTCGTACGGGGCGAGCGCGGCCAGCGTGTCGTCCTGGGTCCGGAAGCTGTTCATGAACAGCAGCGGCAGCCGGGCGCCGTAGGTCTGACGGGCGGCCAGCACCTGGCTGACGATCAGGTCGAGAAAGGACTTGCCGCTGCGCACCGGCAGCAGCGACTTGGCCTTGTCCATGCCCATCGACGTGCCGAGGCCGCCGTTCAGCTTGATGATGACCGTCTTGGCCAGCGCCTCTCGGGCCTGATCCTCGCTGACCTCCACGTCGGACAACAGGTCCGGGGAGGTCAGCGGCTCGATCGAGTCCTCGGCGATGTAGCCCGTGACCCCTTCCTCCAGCTGGCGGTAGTAGTGGCTGAACACCTCGATCGCCTGGGGGGCGACGCCGGCAGCCGTCATTTTGTCGCGGGCCGCCTGCAAGCCTGATTCACTCATGGCCGCATCGTAGGGGAACCGCGTGACGGTCCGATGAGCAGTTCACGACGGTTCGTGCGGACCGCGACTATTTCTTCTGCTTCGGCGGAGGCGGGGCGAACGAGGCCAGGAACTCGCCGCTGGCGTCGACGATCTGCTGCTGCGCGGTCGCCCGCGCGACCGTCGGCGACCCGTCGCCGGGCTGGTCGCCGTAGTCACCGAAGAACGCGTGTACCCCGCCCTGGACGGCCACGTACTGGGTAGCCGGCGGCAGATAGGACTTGTGCTGCTCGATCTTCTCCGGCGTGGCGAGACCGTCCTCGGTGCCATAGATCGACATCACCCACAGGTCCGTCCGGGTCAGCGGACTGGCCGGGTACGACGCCCACAGCAGCAGGCCTCTCACCCGGGTGTCGCGATCGGCGAACCCCGCCGCCGCCGTCCCGCCAAGACTGTGGCCGCCGACCACCCAGGACGTGATCTCGCCGTGGACGGCCATCGGACGGGCGGCGTGGTCGGGGTCGATCAGCGCGATGCCCATCGGGTCCTTGAGGACGATCACCAGGTTTCCGGCCTGGGCCAGCGGGCTGAGCATCCCCGCGTACGCCCGCGGATCCACGCGGGCACCCGGGGTGAACACCAGCCCCACCGTCGGCACGATCAGGTCACCGGCGTCGTCGCGGGCCGTGGGCGCGAGTTCGTACCAGGTCAGGGTCTCGGTGACCTTGACTGCGATATCCGTCTGCGCCCCCGCAAGCACCCCGCCCGACGGCGGGAACGGCCTGGCCCAGGCGACCGCCGCGACGAGCACGATGCAGACGAGCAGAGCCGGGACGGCGAGGGCGATCCGCAGCTCGGCCCGCCGTCGGAGCTGCTTCGGAGTGCGGACGCGTTCGTGAGCCGGATTCGGATCGCGGAGATCGGTCTTGTCCCCGGCGACCAGAGTGCCGATCGCCCAGATCACCGCGATCACGCCGAAGAGCAGACACAGCGCAGTAGCGATCAGCAGCGCCGGATGTCCCGACAACAGGGATGACCACCGGGTCCACCCGACCCAGCCCGCGACCCCGATCATCGCCAAGCCCAGGACCAGCCAGATCACCGCCAGCACGGTGCGGCTCCTGCTCCCCGGCTGTGCCATGGGGCCGAGTGTAAGCGAGCCGGCAGCGCGAATCGTGTGGTGCGACGGAGGCGGCGACATGGGCGGAGAGCGGCGCGGTAGACAGGGTTCCCGACCCCGGACGTGCCGAGCCGCGCCGATCTGCGGGACCTTGGCACCTGGTCTCGAGCGCGGCAGCGCGCTGGGCTGGCAGCATGGCCGGAGCATCGAAGGATCGCCCAGTCGCCGGCCAGACCTCCGCTGGTCGGCTCGCCGAGCCTGGCGCGGCGCTGGACGGTTCTGCCCAAGGGGTCCCCCCGGATCGTGGTCTGGACTCCGCGGAGGCCGAGCGTCGGCTCGAGCAGGAGGGTCCCAACGAGCTCCCGAGCCTTCGTCGACCGTCGATGATCGGTCAGCTGGCCGGCCAGTTCACCCACCTGCTGGCAGTCTTGCTCTGGGTGGCCGCCGGGCTGGCACTGCTGGCCGGGCAGCCGCCCCTGGCCGTGGCGATCGTGTTCATCATCGTGCTCAACGCGGTCTTCGCCTTCGCCCAGGAGCTGCGCGCGGATCGCTCGGCCGAGCGGCTCCAGCGGATGCTGCCCGTGACCGCCCGGGTCCGCCGCGACGGTGTGCCGCGACGGCTCCCGGGTGAGCAGGTGGTTCGTGGTGACGTCGTGCTGCTCACCTCGGGCGACCGGGTTCCGGCCGATCTCGTGCTGGTGACCTCACCGGCGCTGGCCGTTGACGAATCCATGGTCACCGGGGAGAGCGCGGCCGTCCGGCGGAGCAGCGGCGAGCGGGTGCTCGCCGGCACCTTCGTGATCCAGGGTGAGGCCGAGGGCACGGTGGCCGCGACTGGCGCGCGGACTGAGATTGCGGCCATCGCCCGGATGACCCGCGCCGCCCGTCGCCCTCCCAGTCCGCTCCACCGCCAGCTCGGCCAGGTCGTTCGAGTGGTCGCCATCATCGCGATCATCGCCGGAGCCGCGCTCGGGTCCGGCGGGCTCGCGATGGGTCTTCACCCGACCCAGGCGTTCCTGTTCGGGGTCGGGGTGGCGGTCGCCCTGGTCCCCGAGGGGTTACTGCCGACGGTCACCTTGTCGCTGGCCCGGGGAGCATCGCTGATGGCCCGGCGCAATGCCCTCGTCCGTCGGCTGGATGCGGTGGAGACCCTCGGAGCCACCACGATCATCTGCACCGACAAGACCGGCACTTTGACCCAGAATCGGATGGCCGTCGTCGAGGTGTGGACCCCGGTCGGCGCGGCCCGGATCTCCGGCGAGGGGTACGCCCCCGAGGCCGTCGTCGAGGCCACGCCCGAGGTCGTCGAGCGGATGCGTACGGCGGCGGCCGCGGCGCGGGCTTGCACCAGCGGCCGAGTGCTCCGCACCGAGGCCGGTTGGCGCCCCGACGGTGATCCGATGGAGGCCGCCCTGGACGCCTGGGGCCACCGCGTCCGGGCGGTCGACGACGACGCGCCGGTCCGGCTGCGCCAGCCGTACACCGCCGATCGCCTGCTCAGCTCGGTGGCCGTCGGCGACCGGGTGCGTGTGCTCGGCGCACCCGAGGCGGTGCTGGCCCGATGCCGCGACCCGCAGGTCACAGCGCAGCGCGCGCTGGCCGCACTGACCGCTCGGGGGCGGCGGGTGATCGCCGTCGCCGGCGGCAGCTGGCGACCGGGTGCCGCGCCGGACGAGCTCGAGCAGGACCTCGACCTCATCGCACTGGTGGGCATCGAGGACCCGCCCCGACCGGACGTCGGCCAGGCACTGAAGGCCTGTCACGAGGCGGGGATCAGGGTGGCCATGGTGACCGGCGACCACCCCGGTACGGCCGTGGCCGTGGCGCGCGAGGTGGGTCTGCTCGGGGAGTGCGGCGCCGTCCTCGACGGAGCCCGGCTACCCCCGGACGAGGAGCTGGTGGCGGCCCTGGAGTCTGCCGACGGCGCCGTGGTGGCCCGGGTCAGCCCGGCCGCCAAACTGCAGATCGCCCGCGCGCTACGCCAGCACGGACACGTGGTCGCGATGACCGGTGACGGGGTCAACGACGCACCGGCGCTGCGCGAGGCCGACGTCGGTGTGGCGATGGGACTGTCGGGTAGCGATGTGGCCCGCGAGGCGGCCGATCTGGTGCTGCTCGACGACCACTTCGCCACCATCGTGGCCGCGATCGAGTTGGGGCGCGCGACCTTCGTCAACGTGCGCCGCTTCCTCACGTACCACTTGACCGACAATGTGGCCGAACTCGCACCCTTTGCCGTCTGGGCGCTCTCGGCCGGCCAGATCCCGCTGGCGATCGGTGTCTTGCAGGTGCTGGCCCTGGACATCGGGACCGATCTGCTGCCCGCGCTCGCCCTGGGTGCGGAGGCGCCGAGTCCGCGGATCATGCTGCGCTCGCCGCATCAGCGTCGGCTGATCGACCCGCCGCTCCTGCTCCGCTCGCTGGGCCTGCTCGGGTTGACCGAGGCACTGGCCGCGATGACCGCGTTCCTCGTCGTGCTCGGCCGCGGTGGCTGGTCGTGGGGGGCGATCCCGGATCCGGCCCTGCTCGCCACCGCGTCCGGTACCGCGTTCGCGACCATCGTGCTCGCGCAGATGGCCAACGCTTTCGCCTGCCGCAGTGAGAGTCGCCCGGCGTGGCGCCTCCCGCTCCTCGGGAACCGGCTCCTGCTGATGGCGGTGGCGGTCGAACTGGGCCTGTTGCTCGCGTTCCTCGCCTTCCCGCCGGCCGCGGCCCTGTTGGGCGGCAGCCTGCCACCGCCTCTCGGCTGGCTCGCGGCCCTCGGCGGCGCGCTGCTCGTGCTCCTGGTGGACGCCACCCAGAAGGCCGTCCGGCGGCGGGTGATCGACCGCCCACGCCCGTGACCCACGGCTTTCCAGCCCGCTTCCTCACACATTGTGCGGAAACGACAGCGACACGCCGAGGAGCTTTGTCGTCTGTTCACAGTTTCCGTGGCC
>DASTGF010000236.1:0-3207 GCA_035719255.1 Microlunatus sp.
GGTGCGCGACAGCGTCGCGGCGTTGCGCGAGCTGGACGGTGAGCGGTATCACACGCCGGTGGTGATGGCGGTCGGTGGCCCGAAGGCTCGGGCTTTGGCTGCCGAGATCGCCGACACGGCTACGTTCGCCATGGCACCGGCCGAGCCGCGGGCCGCTGTTGTTCAGCGAATTCGCGACTTCCACACCACCCGCGAGGTTGAGCTGTCGATGCACATTCCCGTGGTGGGGAACACGGTTTCCCCTTTCATGGCGCCACCCGACACGGATACCGCCGCATTGCGTGGGGCCGATTCGCTTGCCTATCTTCCGGCTGATCCGGCTGCGGCCGCGGACGAGTTGCGCCGGCGACGCGAGGAAAGCGGTGTTTCCTACTTCTGCTTCGGCGCCAACGCTGCGGACATTTTCGCGCCTCTGGTCGCCGAACTGGCCGGTCGGTAGCGGCCCACCGCTTGCGCATTATCGAGGCAGCCCGAATCGCGCTTCTGTCGGCGCCATCAGTGCTGATGCTGCTCAGGGAGATGGTGCGGTGGGGGGCGCGTCACAGACGCGTGCGGAGTTCTGTACCCCTTGACCCAGGGAACGGCACGAGCGCGGCGTATGGGAATGTAGAAATCTCAATGACCAGAGGAGAGCGCGATGACCGACACCTGGAGTGATGTGGGCCTGCTTGCCCTGCGGCTCGGGGTGGGCGGCGCGGTGGCCGCGCACGGGGCACAAAAGCTATTCGGCTGGCTGGGCGGCTATGGACCCGACGGGACCGGCCAGTTCATGGACTCTCTCGGCTTCCCCGGCTCCGGCAAGCGCAACGCTATCTTGTCCGGGCTCGCCGAGTTCGGTGGTGGCGGCCTGCTCGCACTGGGACTGGCCACCGGGCCCGCGGGCGCCGCGGTGGCGGGCAACATGGCGGTGGCCGCATCCACTCACGTACCAAACGGTTTCTTCAACACCAGCGGCGGCTACGAGCTGCCGGCCACCTACGGCCTGGTCGGCGTCGTGCTGGCCTTGGGTGGACCCGGCCGGATCTCCCTCGACCATGTCCTAGGGCATGGCCTCAACCGAAAGTGGATGGCCTTCGCCGCGCTGGCCTCCACCGCGGCCGCGGCCGTGTACATGATCACCGGTCGTCAGCAGCCGCCAGCCGTGCCCGAGGAAGTCGACGCTGCGGACTCGGCCACCGACGAGTCCGCGGTCGACGCCTCCGACGGCCCCGATCCTGCCTGACCCCGTTGGCTGGTCACCGGTGCGGTCCCTCTAGCACCGGTCGGCTCCTGTGTGCGACCTTGGCGCCAGCAGCCCACTGGTGCAGCAACACCCTCACCGGGACTGCTTCAACACCGTGTCGGTGTCGAGCATCACGGTGGACGGTTGTGACCCGGCTCGTTGAACTCCCAGCTGTTCTGAATGGGGGCAGTCCTCGCTGTGCGGACTCACGTGGTACTGACAGCCTCGATGCGCGCAGCAGTGGCGACCGCCGTGTTCAGTGTCAGGTTGCACCATTCGGAGCCTCCTGGGGGCACTGCTGGAAGAGACTGAACTAGACCAGGGGCTTACAGCCATCCCAAGCGTCCCCGACGTCGCCAGAAGGCGTCCGCTCAGTGGGCCGGGAACCAAGGTCAGCGGGAAAGATCAGGGGACCGGCCCGCGGCCAACTGAAAGCTTTGCCTACCTTCACCATCGCCGTTGTTCCGGCGATGAGTCTTGACGTAGTCAAGAGTCGATACCGGGATCGATCGACAGCTTGGATCAGCCGACTCTGCGGGGAGCGACATGACGGTCAGCTACACGTTTGATGTCTTCTGCAGCCTCGACGGCTTCGGCGCCGCCGGCGGTGACTGGACCGGATACTGGGGTAAGCAAGGCCCTGAACTGCTCGATCACCGTCTAGGGCTGTATGCCGAGCCGCAGCGGATGGTGTTCGGAGCCAACACGTATCGGGCATTCGCGGCGATGCTGGCCTCGAGCACGGAGGAGTCAGATGTGCGTGACCCTTGGGTCAGCCGGATGCGAAGCCTGCCAGCAACGGTGGTGTCGACAACGCTGGACGGACCACTCGACTGGCCTAATGCGACCGTGGCGAGTGGTGACGCCGTCGATGTGGTCCAGCAAATGAAGGAGGAGTCCGCGGTGCCGTTGCGCTCTCATGGCAGTCTGTCGATGAACCGGGCTCTGATGGCGGCCGGCCTGGTCGATTACCTGCAGGTGACGCTCTTCCCGGTCATCACCGGTCAGACCGGACTGGAACCGATCTTCCAGGGATCGGCCGATTTCGACCTTGAGCTGATCGAGCAGCGGACGCTCGACGGACACACCCAAGAGCTCATCTACCGGCCCACTCTGCACCCTCAGCGTTGATCGATGTGAACCGAGCCAGCTGCCGCGGACACCGACCTGTCGGTGGGTTCGCAAACCAGCCGCCTGCCGAACGCATGAGCCGGTTGACGACCGTCATCGGGACGGCGCTGGGGTCCACCCGCAGTGCAGCGCGAGCTCCCGACGAGGTGTGGCCCTTATGCGAGTCTCGATCCGGGTGGGCCGATCGAGGGAAGGATGCAGCCTATGACGGTGGATGTGCTGGTGGACGAGCTCGGTTTTCCCGAGTCGATCCGGTGGCGGGATGGTCGGGTGTGGCTTTGCAACTGGGGCGCCGGTGAGGTGTTGGCGGTCGGACCGGACGATGACGTGGAAGTCGTCGCGCGGCTTCCGACGCAGACGCTGCCGTTCAGCATCGACTGGCTTCCCGACGGACGCCTGCTGATCGTCGACGGACCCCGACGCCGACTGCTGGTCCAGGCGGGAGAGACCATCGACGTCCTCGCGGACCTCACTGAGTTCGGACCGGCGCCGTTCAACGAGATCGTGGTGGACGCCGTGGGCAACGCCTACGTCAACGGAGGTCCGGGCGTAGTGGTGCTCGTCCGCCCCGACGGCGGCGTGCGGCAGGTCGCCGACGGACTGCGGTGGCCGAACGGTATGGCGCTGGTCGACGGCGGTCGCACGCTTGTCGTGGCCGATTCGCACGCCGAGCAGCTCGTCGGATTCGACGTCGCCGCCGATGGTGCACTCGGCGGCCGAGGGGTCTGGGCTGAGGTCGAACAGGCACCCGACGGCATCTGTGCAGACGCCGACGGCGCGATCTGGTTCGCCAGCGTCCCGGGCCGGCAGTGCGTACGGGTGGCTGGAGGCGGCGACGTGCTCGACACCGTCGA
>DASTGF010000237.1:0-33958 GCA_035719255.1 Microlunatus sp.
GGACGCGGTCCAGGTCGAACCGTTGGTCGGACGTCGCAGCCGGCGTCGGGCCGGTTCGGGGTCGGAACCGATGCCTGAGGCCGACGAACTCGTCCGCGGCGAGCCGGATCTGCTGGAACTGATCGGCGAGACCGACCCGCCCGCCGCTGAGCGTCGCGCGTCCTCCTGACGCCGAAACCGGTGCCGTCGTCGAGATCGCGGCCACGGCCCGGCACAGCATTCGATGGTTGATCGGTTCAATCGTTGATCGCGCCCTTGCGCAGATCCCGGCGCAGTTCCGGGGGCAGGGCGAAGACGAGGGACTCCTCGGTCAGCCGCTCCTCGGTGGCCGCCGGAAAACCGTGGGCGACGAGGTGCTGGAGCACCCCGTCGACCAGATCCTCCGGCACGGATGCACCGCTGGTCACGCCGACATTGTGCACACCCTCCAGCCAGCCGTCGTCGATCTCGGTCGCGTTGTCCACGCGGTAGGCCGCCTTCGCCCCGGCCTCGAGAGCGACCTCGACCAGCCGGACCGAGTTGGACGAGTTGGCCGAGCCGACCACGATGACCAGGTCGGAGTGCCGGGCGATCTGCTTGATGGCCAGTTGCCGGTTCTGGGTGGCGTAGCAGATGTCGTCGCTCGGCGGATCGATCAGCAGGGGGAACTTCTGGCGCAACCGGCTGACCGTGGCGAGCGTCTCGTCCACACTGAGCGTGGTCTGACTCAGCCAGGCCACCCGCGACGGGTCGCGGACCTCCAGGGCATCGACGTCCTCGGGCCGCTCGACCAGGGTGATGTGCTCGGGCGCCTCACCGCTCGTACCCTCGACCTCCTCATGGCCGGCGTGGCCGATCAGCAGGATGTCCACGTCATCCCGGGCGAACCGCCTGGCCTCGTGGTGCACCTTGGTGACCAGGGGGCAGGTGGCGTCGATGGCCTTCAGTCCGCGCTCCTTGGCCTCCGCGTGCACCGCCGGCGACACGCCGTGCGCCGAGAACACGACCGTGGCACCTTCGGGCACTGTGTCCAACTCGTCGACGAAGATCGCGCCCCGAGCCTCGAGGTTCTCCACCACATGCCGGTTGTGCACGATCTGCTTGCGGACGTAGATCGGCGGACCGTAGGTGTCGAGCGCCTTCTCCACCGTGATGACGGCCCGGTCGACCCCGGCGCAGTAGCCGCGGGGGGCCGCCACGACCACCGATCGAGTGACCTGGTCCTCGGGAGCGCGAGCCGGCGACGGGGCAGAAGTCATACCGGCCAGTCTAGGAGGGACCCAGCCTGACCCCTCCCCGGCGAGTGTGCGGCAACGACAGGGTCGCCCGGCGTGTCGCCGTCGTCTCGTCACACTCGCCGGGGAGGGGGACATCGGGAAATCGTCGCTGGTCGCATCTAGGGTGTGCCCCATGCCGCTGGAGTCCTCGCCGGAGCACCCGCAACCGCTGCGGGCGATCACCTCCGCGGTTCGCGGCTGGGTGGATCGCCTCGGGGCGGTCTGGGTCGAGGCACAACTGATTGAGCTGAATCGCCGATCGGCCAGCCGGATCGTCTTCCTCACCCTGCGCGACACGCTGGCGAACGTCTCGGTATCGGCGACCGTCTCCCCGCTCACCCTGGATGCCGTGGGCCCCCTCAACGAGGGCGCGACGGTGGTCGCGCGGCTCAAACCGACCTACTACGAGACCTCCGGCCGTCTGACGTACGCCTGTGATGCCATCACGCCGGTCGGCGAGGGGCGACTGCTGGCCAGACTCGAGCAGACCAAGCGTCTGCTGCAGGCCGAGGGGCTGTTCGATCCGGCCCGCAAGATGCGGCTCCCACTGCTGCCCACGCGGGTCGGCCTGATCACCGCAGCCGGCAGCGCCGCGGAGCGGGACGTGGTGGAGAACGCCCGGCGCCGCTGGCCCCACGTCCGCCTCGAGATCCGGCACGTGCTCGTCCAGGGCGCGCAGGCCGCCGAGCAGACCATCGGCGCGTTGCGCAGCCTGGACACCCACCCCGAGGTCGACGTCATCGTCATCGCTCGCGGAGGCGGCTCGGTGGAGGACCTGCTGCCGTTCAGTGACGAGGGTCTGATCCGGGCGGTCGCCGCCTGCCGTACACCGGTAGTCAGCGCCATCGGTCACGAGACCGACACGCCGATCCTCGATCTCGTGGCCGATCTGCGCGCCTCGACCCCGACCGATGCCGCGAAACGCGTCGTCCCTGACGTGGCCGACGAACTGCACCGGCTCCAGCAGGCCCGCCAGCGGCTCGACGGCGCGATCCACGCCCTGGTCCGCCGCCACCAGGACGAGTTGAACAGTCTGCGAAGTCGCCCGGTGCTGGCCGATCCGCGAGCGTCGCTGGCGCCGCGGTACGAGCAGCTGGAGGCCTTGCGCGACCGGGCGCGACGCACCGTGCGCCATCGATTGGAGCGGGAATCGACCGCCCTCGAGCACACCATCGCCCGGATCCGCGCCATGTCACCGAAGGCGACCCTGGAACGGGGGTACGCCATCGTCGTCGACGCCGAGGGACACGCGATCACCTCGGTCCGGGACGTGACGCGTGGTGATCTGATCCGTGCCTATCTCGCCGACGGGGAACTGCAGGCCGGCGTCAACGATGTGCTGGCAGGACCGCTGGGCGCGGACACGGAAGGACCGGCATGACCGAAGCGAACCAACCCATACCGACGTACGAGGCGGCGCGCGACGAGCTGGTCCAGATCGTCACCCGGCTTGAGTCCGGAGCCGCCCCGCTGGACGAGGCGTTGAGCCTCTGGGAACGCGGCGAGCAGCTCGCCGCCGTCTGCCAGCGCTGGCTCGACGGCGCCCGGGCGAAGATCGACGCCGCCCGCTCCCCCGCCGACGAGGACGACCAACCGCACACCGAACCCGCCGACGCCTGATCCGGCGCGCGGCGCGTGGCCCTTCGGCAGCCGGCTCCCGGCTCTCACATCAGGCACCCGGGCTCACGCACCCGCCTCGGCGCACCCGAGCTCACGCACCCGCCTCGGCGCACCCGGGCTCAGGCACCAAGCTCACGTATCCGCCGTGGCGCAAAACCGCTCAGGCCGCCGAATCGTCCGCCCGTGACCCGAAACGGCGCCGGTAGTCGTTCGGCGACAGCCCGATCTGGCGCCGGAAGTGCTCGCGCAGGACCACCGCTGAGTTGAAACCCACCCGGGCGGCGATCTGCTCCACCCCCAGCTCGGACTCCTCCAGCATCGCTCGAGCCGCGAGCACCCGCTGCTGCGTCAACCACTTGTGGGGCGTGGTCCCGGTCTCGGCGACGAAGCGCCGGGCGAAGGTGCGCTCGCTCATCATGGCCCGGCGGGCCAGACTCGCCGCCGAGTGCGGCTCCCCGAGGTGTTCCACGACCCAGGACAGCAGCGGCGCGAGGCTGTCCGCCCGGGACTCGGGAATGGGGACGTCGACGAACTGCTGCTGGCCCCCATCTCGTTGTGGCGGCACCACCATGCGGCGAGCGATCTTGGTGGCGATGGCCGTCCCGAGCTCGCGGCGAACCAAGTGCAGGCAGGCGTCTATCCCGGCTGCGGTCCCGGCGCTGGTGATGATGTCTCCGTCGTCGACGAACAAGACCCGTGGATCGACGGTGCACTCCGGGAACCGGCGCGCCATCGCGTCGGCGTACATCCAGTGCGTCGTGCAGTGTCGCCCGTTCAGCAGACCGGCGGCGCCGAGCACGAACGACCCCGAACACAGGCTGAGCAGCATCGCCCCGTGGTCATGGGCGGCCCGCAACGCATCCAGTACCGCCGACGGATAGCCGTCGGCGGTCCGCGGCAGGGTCGGGGAGACGATCACGAGATCACTGTCGGGCACCACGTCGAGGCCATGACTCGCGCTGATGGTGAACGGTGCCCGGTTCTTGGTGGCCAACGGCGTACCCGGCCGCTCTGCACAGACCCGGAAGTCGAAATCGGGTACCCCATCGGCCCGGCGATCCAGCCCGAAGACCTCCACCGCCACCCCGAACTCGAACACCGCCACCGGCTCGACCAGGACGACGCTCACCGTGTGCAGAGGCATGGCGCCAGCATACTGGCAGATTTCCTTCGTACCACGTCATGTTTGCCAGTCGTGGCAGGAAATCGATGAGAGCAACATTTCTGCCATGAGCGGATTCACGACTTTCTTGATCATCCTCGCGCTGCTGGTCGTGGTACTGGAGTACACGCGGCGGCGCCACGGGCTCTCCGCGGGACCGGCCGGCCGTGACACGACGGTCGACCGCGACCGCGAGCGGCTGATCGCCGAGCTCCGCGCCGCGGACCATGAATGAGACCACGCCGGCCCGTGGATGGACCGCACGGCAGCACCAGCGCCGTCAGGAGCTCCGCAGGGTGCTGACGTAGGACTCGAGCGCCTCATAGCTCGTATCACCCGCGACCACCGTGGTCACCTCGGGGGTGATCAACACGAGCGACCGGGTCCGCTGGTCCGGGCTGACCCGGCGCTCCCAGGTCTGCCCTTCGATGGTGCTGGACCCGTCGGCGGTGGCTTCGCGGGTGGCCGACCGGACCAGATCGTCGGATTGCAGATCGCCCTGGTAGAGCGAGATGTAGGTCTGGCTGGGGTCGAGGAATCCCAGCGTCCAGGCGTTGCGCACCGACGGCGCGTCGTTGTCGGTCCGCTGCCCGACCTTGACCCAGCTGGCCTGGGTAGCGCGCCAGGTGTCGGGCAGATTCACGGGGGCCAGCACCGGGTACGGCGCCTCGGACCTGGCCTGCGTCAGCACCGGCTTCCAGTCCACGACCTTCACCGGGTGGTCGCCCAGGTTGCGGGTGAAGAACACGGTGATGATCAGCAGCGGGATGAGGATCACCGCCAGCGACCGGATCATGTCGCCGGCCGTTGCGGTCCTGAAGCTGCTGCGCGCCACGCACCCATGGTTCCATGCCACCGGTGAGGACGGCGAGTTCCGCCGCCGCACCCGGTCGGTGGCACCATCGGTGCTTGTGGAGGTCGGCTCGACGCTTACCCTCGCCCGAGCGGTGGGGACCGGAGGCGAGATCGCGCTGCGCCGCCGGCAGGGTGCCGCCGGTGCGGTCGAGGAGCTGATCGTCAACGGCGCATTCGCCATGGACTCGGCGGAGGTGTCGAGCGAGCGCGCGCTGGCCGCGGTCGTCGGGCGTCCGGGAGCGCGCGTGCTCGTCGGGGGCCTGGGGCTCGGCTACACCGCCCTCGAGCTGGTCCGGCTGGGCGCCGCCCGGATCGAGGTCGTCGAGTTGGAGCCCTGCCTGGTCGAGTGGGCCCGGGCCGGGATGACCACCACCCTCGCCGCGGTCGCGGCCGAACCGGCCGTACGGCTGCGGGTCGGCGACATCGCCGCGGTCCTGCTCGGCTCCGCGACCGGCGACGAGGCCGATGGCAACGAGCCGGACGGCGTGGAGCCCTTCCACGGACCCTGGGACGGCATCCTGCTCGACGTCGACAACGGACCCGACTTCCTCATCCACGCTGAGAACGCCCGGCTCTACGATCGGGAGCTGCTTGAGGCGGCGGCCGCCCGGCTGGCCCGGGGCGGGATCCTGGCGATCTGGTGTCAAGGCGCCGCACCGGCGTTGGCCTCCACCCTGGCCGAGCTCGCGGGAGAACCGGGCGTTCGCGAGCTGGCGGTCGAGCGGGAGGGACGGCGCTTCGTCTACGTGATCTACAGCCTGACCCGACCTGGGGCGTGATCCCCGCCACCCGGCCGCCCGCGCGATGCCTCCGCAACCGAGCAGCAGCGACGGTGGTCCAGAATGTGCGCATGGCTGACGACTTCCGCATCGAGCACGACACCATGGGCGAGGTCCGCGTGCCGGCGGCCGCGCTGTATCAGGCGCAGACCCAGCGCGCCGTGGAGAACTTCCCGATCTCGGGCGTGCCGATCGATCCCGCGCTGATCGCTGCTCTCGGCCTGATCAAGGGCGCCGCCGCCCAGACCAACGCCGAGCTCGGCGTCCTCGGTCGCGAACGAGCCGACGCCATCATCCGCGCCGCCGAGGAGGTCGCCTCCGGGGCGCACGACGGCGAGTTCCCGATCGACGTGTTCCAGACCGGATCCGGGACCTCGTCCAACATGAACACCAACGAGGTGATCGCCACCCTTGCCAACGGATACGGCGTCAGCGAGACCATCCACCCGAACGACCACGTCAACGCCTCGCAGTCGAGCAACGACGTCTTCCCGAGCGCGATCCACATCGCCGCGGCCCAGAGCATGGTCAACGACCTCATCCCGGCCCTGGGGCACCTGCAGGGCACGCTCCAGGCCAAGGCCGAGGAGTTCGCCGAGGTGGTCAAGAGTGGCCGGACCCATCTGATGGACGCCACCCCGGTCACCCTCGGTCAGGAGTTCGGCGGTTACGCCGCGGCGATCGGGTATGGAGTCGAGCGGGTTCAGGCCGCGCTCCCCCGCGTGGCCGAGCTGCCGCTGGGCGGCACGGCGGTGGGTACCGGGATCAACACCCCGCCCGGGTTCGCCGCGTCGGTGATCCGGATCATCGCCGACCAGACCGGGCTGCCGCTGACTGAGGCCCGCAACCACTTCGAGGCCCAGGGCGCCCGCGACGGCCTCGTGGAGGCCTCCGGTGCATTGCGCACCATCGCGGTGAGCCTGAACAAGATCGCCAACGACCTGCGCTGGATGGGTTCCGGTCCACGGGCCGGGCTCGGGGAGATCGCCCTGCCGGATCTCCAGCCCGGCTCGTCGATCATGCCCGGCAAGGTCAACCCGGTGATCTGCGAGGCGACCACGATGGTCGCGGCGCAGGTGATCGGCAACGATGCAGCCGTCGCCTTCTCCGGCGCGTCCGGTGCCTTCGAGCTCAACGTGATGCTGCCCGTGATGGCGCGCAATGTGCTCGAGTCGATCCGGCTGATCGCCAACGTCAGCCGGTTGCTGGCCGACCGCTGCGTCGCCGGCATCGTGGCGAACGTCGAGCACTGCCGCACCCTGGCGGAGTCATCGCCCTCGATCGTCACCCCGCTGAACCGCTACATCGGCTACGAGAACGCGGCCGCCGTTGCCAAGACCGCGCTGAAGGAGGGCAAGACGATCCGGCAGGTCGTCCTCGACTCCGGATTCGTCGCCGCTGGCAAGCTCACCGAGGACCAGCTGGACGCCGCCCTCGACGTGCTCGCCATGACGCGCCCTCCCACCTGATCGCCGACCAGGCCCGGCTGACCGCCGCCGCGATCGCGCTCAGGCGCCCATCGCGCTGGGGAAGCGGGTCTGGAAGTCCAGCACCGTTACCCAGTCCGGACGGAAGGTGATCTTGGCCATCGGCTGGCCCTCCAGCTGCGCCAGCCATCCGGGCGCGATCTCCGGGCCCATGTACCGGTGCACGGCAGCCGCGTACTCCGGGACCAGGCCCTCGGAGAACTCGATGCTGACGTCGCCGCGCAGCAGCAGCACCTCGAACGGGAAGGTGACGCCGTCGACGGTCACCGCCACACGCGGATCGGCCGTCAGCGCCTTGACCTTCGGTGCGTGCGGCTGGGTCGCGAAATACATCGCCGATCCGTCCCAGTGGAAGCAGATCGGGACCACGCGGACCGTGCCGTCGGTCCAGTTGTACGCCAGCCGCGCGGGATTGGTCGAGCCGAGCAGGCGCTCGGCGACCGGGTCGGCCAGCAATTCCACCCCGTGAGCCATGACGGCCCTCCTGACCGGGTGCTCCTCACCCGGCGTACGAAATTACGCCGATCGTGAGATCACCACCAGGGTCCTTGGGCCTGCGTGCGATCAGTACCAGCCGTGCGAGCTCTTGAAGCCCCAGGCTGCGCACGGGCTGCCATAGGTGCTCTTCATGTACTGGATTCCCCAGATGATCTGAGTCGCGGGGTTGGTCCGCCAGTCCGACGCGACCGACGCCATCTTTCCGCCGGGCAGGGCCTGCGGGATGCCGTACGCACCGGAGCCGGCGTTGGTGGCGTGGACGTTCCACATCGACTCGCGCATGATGATGTTGTTGAAGCAGGCGAACTGGTCGGATCCGTAGCCGTACTTGTTCTTGAGGATCTGGCGCGCCATCGACCTCGGATCGGTGGTTCCGGGTTCGTAGCCGAGCTTCTTGATCCGCGCGATCCGGGCCTTCTGCTGAGCGATCTTCTTCTTGCGCGCAGCGTCGGCCTTCTGCTTCATCACCTTCTGCTGAGCGGCGATAGCGCGCTGCTGCTTCTCTTTGGCGGCTACCCGACGCTCGGTGGAGGCGCTGATCTGGGTCGCGCTCGCTGCCAGGGCAGTGCGCTCGGCATCGCGGGAGGTTCCCTGGTCGTCACCGCGGACGGCGTCCTGCAGGGCACGGATCGGGCTCGGTACGGACACCTCCGCCTTCCCTTCGGCGAGGGCAACCCCGGTCTGCGCCGGCGCCGCCACCAGCCCGCCGACCACCACTAGGGCCGTCATGAGCAAAACACCGGCACCGACCAACGCATGAAGGAGGACTCGTCGCACACAGGGGACCCTGCCACACGCCTGTTATCAAAATGAAATCAAACCGAGACCAGTTCGATGCTGGTCTGGAGCTTGACAGCGTGGCGGGTGGCGAACCTCACACTCCAGCCCTCCCCGGCCCGCTGCCCCACCACCCCTCCGCAAACTGTGCACATACGACTGCGACACGCTGTCGAGACCGGTCGTCTGCGCACACTCGCGGGGGAAGGGGGCTCGGGCCGCTCGGGAGGACCGGTGGACAACCGGGCTGGGCGGGCGAGGGTCCGCCGGTGACCGGAGGCCAGGTTCAGAGCGAGACGTCCTCCAGCAGATCGGTCACCAGCGCGGCGATCGGGGACCGCTCCGACCGGTGCAGGGTCACGTGGGCGAACAGCGGATGTCCCTTGAGCTTCTCCACGACCGCGACCACGCCGTCGTGCCGTCCCACGCGGAGGTTGTCGCGTTGGGCGACGTCGTGGGTCAGGACGACCCGCGAGTCCTGCCCGATGCGGCTCAGCACCGTGAGGAGCACATTGCGCTCCAGCGATTGTGCCTCATCGACGATGACGAACGCGTCGTGCAGCGACCGGCCGCGGATGTGGGTCAGCGGAAGCACCTCTAACATTCCGCGCTCGAGAACCTCCTCGATGACCACCTTGGAGGTGACTGCACCCAGGGTGTCGAAGACCGCTTGGGCCCACGGCGCCATCTTCTCGCCCTCGGTACCGGGGAGATAGCCGAGTTCCTGGCCGCCGACCGCGTACAGAGGGCGGAACACGACGACTTTGCCGTGTTGCCGGCGCTCCATCACCGCCTCGAGTCCGGCGCACAGGGCGAGCGCGGACTTGCCGGTGCCGGCGCGACCGCCCAGCGAGACGATCCCGATGCTGGGGTCGAGCAGCAGGTCCAAGGCCACCCGCTGCTCGGCGGAGCGTCCGTGGATGCCGAATGCGTCGCGTTCGGACCGGATCAGCTTGAGTTCCTTGGTCGGCGTCACCCGGGCCAGCGCCGTGTGCGTGCCGCCCATCACCACCACGCCGGTATGACACGGCAGGTCCCGAGCCTCGTCGACATCGAGGAAACCGGTCTCGTACAGCGTGTCGACGTCCTGACCGGCCACGGCGAGCTCGGCCATCCCGGTCCAGCCCGACGCGACCGGGAGCTCGGCCCGATACTCCTCGGCGGCCAGGCCCACCGCCGACGCCTTCACCCGCATCGGCAGGTCCTTGGACACCAGGGTCACCAGCCGGCCCTCGGCCGTGTAGTTCAGCGCCACCGCGAGGATCCGGGAGTCGTTGTCGCCGAGCCGGAAGCCCGCCGGCAGGACTGCGGGATCGGTGTGGTTCAGCTCGACGTGGACGGTCCCGCCGATCTCGTTGACCGGCACCGGCGCGTCCAGGCGTCCGTACGCGATGCGGAGGTCGTCGAGATGGCGCAGCGCGGTCCGGGCGAAATAGCCGAGCTCGGCATGGTGGCGTTTCGCCTCCAGCTCGGTGATGACCACGACCGGGAGCACCACATCGTGCTCGGCGAACCGGCGCAGGGCATGCGGGTCGCTGAGCAGGACCGAAGTGTCCACGACATAGGTCCGGCGGGGTTCGGAGGACCCGAAGCCATCGGAGCCGGACGGATCGAGGCCGGGGCCATGGTGAACGGGGCCATTGTGAACGGGGCCATCATGAACGGGAGCGGCGGGGCCGGCGGCGGCGAGTGCAGACGACACGTTCTGTCCTCTTCTGCGCGACCGCACGTCACCTGCGTCCGGCCGCACGGGCTAGCAGGTGGGCCGGGATGGTCTGCGGGCCGGGGGCCCGCTGGTTCTGTCCGTCGGTCGACGGCGCATCGATCGCCTCCCGTACGAACCGCCGGAGCGCGGCTCGTTGGATCAGACGCTACGTCGCCGCGCGGGCGCCACTTCCCTGCCACGCCGGGACGGTTCGCGAGGTTTCACCAGATCGTCATCCGGCGGACACACCCGGCGGTCGGACCCGGCTGGGCCAGCGGTGAGGTCAGCGGCCGAACCGGCGCTCGCGCTGGCCGTACGCTCGCAGCGCACGGATGAAGTCGACCTTGCGGAAGTCGGGCCACAGCGCCTCGCAGAAGTAGAACTCGCTGTGCGCGGACTGCCACATCAAGAACCCGGACAGCCGCTGTTCCCCGGAAGTCCGGATGATGAGGTCCGGGTCCGGCTGGCCGCGGGTGTACAGGTGGTCCGCGATGTGCTCGATGTCCAGCGTCTGGGCCAGCTCGGAGATGGTCGTGCCGCGGCGCGCCTCCTCCGCGAGCAGCGACCGGACCGCATCGCGCAGCTCATGCCGCCCACCGTAGGAGACCGCGATGTTGATCACCATGCCCTGGATGTCGGCGGTGTCGCGGTCGGCCCGCTTGAACACCTCGGCCGACGTCGCCGGGAGCAGGTCGAGCGCACCCACCGGATGGACCCGCCAGCGCCGGGTGGAGGCCAGGTCGGTGACCATCTTCTCGATCACGTCGAGCAGCGGGCCGATCTCCTCGGCACCGCTGCGGGTGAAGTTGTCGGTGGACAGCACCCACAAGGTGACCACCGGGATGCCGAGTTCGTCACACCACTCGACGAAGTCCACCAGCCGGTCCGCTCCGGCCCGGTAGCCGGCGACCAGCGGTTGGCCGGGGGCGTTTGCCCGGGCCCAGCGGCGGTTGCCGTCGGCCAGCACCGCGACGTGCCGCGGCAGCCGCTCGGGGTCCAGCTCAGCGATCAACCGGTGCTCGTAGGTGGTGTACAGCAGACCCGATGGGTGGAGCCGGTCCACGAACTCGCGAACGCGCTCCAGCCGTCGGCCCATGCTTGGCAGCGTAGCCCCCACGTGCGATCGGGCGGCGGACCCGCTCCCGCTCAGCGGTGGGTACGCGGCGACAAGCCTCCGATCGTGTCGGAGGTCACGTCCGTTCGCGCCGACGGACTCTTCAGCTTGACGTTGCTGATCCGTAGGCTTACCTACGGGACCGTAAGTTACGGTAGCGTAGGTTTCATCAGGACTTCCCGACCCAGGAGGTGGAGTGAGCAGCACCATGGCACGGAGCACCCCGGAGACCAGCAAGTCCCACGAAGTCGTCGCCCAGCTCAAACCGCGCCTACGGGGCTGGCTGCACGCCGCCATGACCCCGCTCGCCGCGGCCGCCGGCATCGTCCTCATCTGCCTGGCCCCGACAACGACCGGAAAGGTCGGGGGCGCGATCTTCCTCGCCGCCTCGCTGATGCTGTTCGGCACCAGCGCGATCTACCACCGTGGTTCGCCGTGGGATCCGCGCGCTGAGGCGGTCCTGCGCCGGATGGACCATGCGAACATCTTCGTGTTCATCGCGGCGACCTACACCCCGTTGGCGTTGCAGCTGCTCACCGGCACCTCGCGGGTCCTGCTGCTGACCCTGATCTGGTCCGCCGCCCTGGCCGGACTGCTGTTCCGGCTGTTCTGGCTGGGTGCCCCGCGCTGGCTGTACACCGCGCTCTATCTGCTGATGGGCTGGGCGGCCGTCGGCTGGCTCGGCCAGTTCTACGCCGCGGGCGGCGCCGCGGTGCTGGTGCTGGTCGTCGCCGGTGGATTGCTCTACACCCTCGGCGCGGTGGTGTACGCACGCAAGCGACCCAACCCGTCGCCGGAGTGGTTCGGCTTCCACGAGATCTTCCACGCCTTCACCATCGCCGCGTTCATCGCGCACTACATCGCGATCTCGATCGTCACCTACACCTGATCGTCGCCACCCGACTCCCGCGCGACGTCGCCGCGACTTCCCCGCGACTGCCGCCCAACTCCCCCCGCGACTCCCCCCGACTCCCGCCCGACTCCGCGGCGAGTGGGAGGAAACGACAGCCCGTGCCGGCGTGTCGCTGTCGTTCCTCCACAGTTCCCGGGGAGGGGGCGGTCAGGGACCGGCGAGCTGGTTGTGCAGGTCCTCGACCGTGGTCACGGGGAGACGGCAGACGAAGTGCCGGCACACGTACGCCGTCGGTCGGCCCTGGATCGGGGTGCGGTCGGCCAGCAACGCCAATCCCGGGCGGTCCGCTTCTCCGGCGACGATCGCCGAACCGGCCGGGGCGGAGCGCCAGGCGGCGCTGACCAGAGCCTGCCGCTCCGGTCCGGGCTCCCCCACAAGCGCGACCTGCACCGCAGGGCTTCGAAGGCGAGTCGCCGCGTCGGCAAGCAGCCAGCCGGCGAACCGGGGCGCGGCCCGGACGAGTCGGCCGGTCGCGGCGACCGCTCGGTCGGCCCGCCCGGCGTAGCTGTCCTCCCCGCTCAGCTCGGCCATCGCTCGCAGCGCGTGTACCGTCGCGCTGAGTCCCGACGGCGTCGCGTTGTCGGTCGGATCTGCCGGCCGGGTGACCAAGGACTCCGCGTCGGCGGCCGTGTCGTGGTAGCCGCCCTCCTCATCGGAGAACTGGTCGTCGATCACCGCGAACAACGACCGGGCGCGATCCAGCCACATCGGGTCCCCGTGGACCCCCGCCAGGGTCACCGCGGCCTGCGCCGTCGCCGCATAGTCCTCCAGGATGCCTGGAGCGTCGCCCACCCGACCCGATCGCGACGTCCGCCGCAGCCGCGAGCCGTCCCAGTGCAACCGCCAGACCAGCTCGGCGGCGTCGGTGGCCGCCGTCACCCACGCGGGCCGCTCGAGGACCATGCCCGACCGGGCCAGAGCCTCCACGAGCCAGCCGTTCCACGCGGCGACGACCTTGTCATCGCGGCCCGGCGGGGTCCGACGTCCGCGGGCGGCGAGCAACCGCGCACGGACGTCGGCGAGGCGCGCGGGGTCGGGCTCGCCGACCAGCCGGAGGGTCGATGCTCCGTGCTCGAAGGTGCCGGCGGGGGTCACACCGTAGGCCGCTGCAGCGAAGGCTGCGTCGTCCGGACCCAAGACCTCGGCCAGCTGGGCCGGCGTCCAGACGTAGTACGCGCCCTCCCGCAACACCCCGCCGAGGTCGAGCGAGTCCGCGTCCAGACTCGCCGCGAATCCGCCCTCCGGCGTACGCATCGCCGCCAGCAGCCACTCCACGGTGCCCTCCACCACCGCGCGCGCCCGTTCGGCGCCCGTCCGTCGCCAGGCATGGGTGTAGACCCCGAGCAGCAGCGCGTTGTCGTACAGCATCTTCTCGAAGTGCGGCACGACCCAGCCTGCGTCAACGCTGTACCGGGCGAAACCGCCACCCAGCTGGTCGTAGATGCCGCCGCGCGCCATGGCCTCGAGCGTTCCGGACGCCATCGTCGCGGCATCCTCCCGCGGTAGCCGCAACAGCGCCTCGAGCAGCATCGACGGCGGGAACTTGGGAGCACGGCCGAACCCACCACGCTCGGTGTCGTACTCGCGGGCCAGGGCAGCCAGCGCCTCGTCGAGATCGGCCTCGCTCACCTCACCGGCCAGCGAACCGGTGCGCATCTCGGCCAGCTGCTCGGTGATCTCGCCCGCGCTCTGGACCACCTCCTCCCGCCGGTCCCGCCAGGCCTCCTCGATCGCGCCGAGCACCTGCGCGAAGCTCGGCAGGCCGTGTCGGGGTGTCGGAGGGAAGTACGTGCCCGCGTAGAAGGGGCGGCGATCCGGGGTGAGGAAGACTGTCATCGGCCATCCGCCTTGGCCCGTCATCGCCTGGGTCGCCTGCATGTAAACGGTGTCGACGTCGGGCCGCTCCTCACGGTCCACCTTCACCGGCAGGAAGCCCCGGTTGATCAGCGCCGCCGTGGCCTCGTTCTCGAAGGACTCGTGCGCCATCACATGGCACCAGTGGCAGGCGGCGTACCCGACCGACAGCAGGATTGGTGCATCACGACGCTTCGCCTCGGCGAACGCTTCAGGCCCCCACTCCCACCAATCCACTGGATTCTTCGCGTGTTGGAGGAGATATGGGCTGGTTGCCGAGGCGAGGCGGTTAGCCATTCCTGTGACTCCTGACGAGTGACACGTGCATCAGATTCTCCTGAGTGATGCACGAAAGTGATGCACGATGGGTCTGCAGCGGGTGTCTGCGACCCAGTGGCACCAGCCTAGGAGGCGGTCTCGTGGCCACGCGCCCCAAGCCGAAGCTGCTCGCCCGAGTCGGTCGGCACACTGGCGACCCTGTGAAGCGATGCACTGGCGGCCGAAAGACGCACCCCCTGGGAATGCCGCGGTCAGTCGTCCATCGCTTCGAGCCCGAGCTCGGGGATAGTCCGGTACGACCGGACCTGAGTTCGCTGTCGTTGTCGCTGTGCGGTGAGCCACACTGGTCGCGTGAATCGGGCTGATCGACTCAGTGCCCTGGATTCGATCTTCCTGCCGATGGAGACCGACGTACAGCCGCTGCATGTGGGTTCGGTGCTGATCCTCGAGGGCCCCGCGCCGGACCCAGCGGTGTTCCGGGAATATGTCGTGTCCAGGCTGGCGAGTGTGCCGATCCATCGCCGGAGGGTGCTGCGGATGCCGATGGATCTGGGCCGACCGATCTGGGTCGACGCGGCGGACTTCGACCCGGCCGGCCAGGTGCATCATGCTGCGCTCGACGCTCCGGGTGACCAGCTGCAGCTGCAGGGCATGGTGGCGCGGATCATGGTGCCGCGCCTGGATCCCGACCGGCCGCTGTGGGAGATGTGGCAGGTCGATGGCCTGGCGGGTGGGCGTTGGGCCGTAGTCGCCAAGGCCCACCACGCGATGGTCGACGGGCAGTCGGGATCCGATCTGGTCCAGTCACTGCTGACGCCCATGCCGCAGGTCGCGCCGGCACGGCCGGCGGTCAGCGCCGCCCGCCCTGAGCCCTCCTTGGCATCCCTCGCCGGGGATCTGGTCGCCTGGCTGGGGCTCCTGCCGTTCCGGGTGATCCGGCTGCTGGTGCGCGCGTTGCGAGCGCCCCGTGAGGCTCGACGGCGCGTGACGCAGGTCCGGTTCGGGTTGGCCCAGGTGATCCGGCCCGACCTGCCACCCTCGATCCTCACCGGCCCGCTGGGCTCGCGCAGGATCTGGGGGTGGGCCGGTGCGGACCTGGCTGGCTTGAATCAGGTCGCCCACCGGGCGCACTGCACCGTCAACGACGTGTTCCTCGCAGTGCTGGCGGGCGGCTTCCGCCGGTACCTGGTGGATCGGGGGGAACCGCTGGATGCGATGGTGCTCCGGGCCATCGTGCCGGTGTCCCGCAGGCCGCCCGGACAGCCCATGCGGCCGGGGAACCTGGTCTCTGCGATGTTCGTGGAGCTGCCTGTCGACGTGGCCGACCCAGCGGGACGGTTGGCCGCCGTGGCGGCGCGGACGGCCGTGCAGAAGTCCGGGGAGGTGGCCGACGCAACAGCGGCAGTCGTGCGAATGGCCGATCACATCCCAGCCGCCTTGTTAGCCCGAGGAGCCCGCGCGTACGGCCGATCGGGTCAGGGCCGGGTCAACGTGGTCGCCTCCAACGTCCCGGGCCCGTCGCACGTTCAGTACCTGGCCGGCCGGCACCTGCTCGAACTGGTGCCCTACGTCCCCACAGCCCAGCAGATCCGGGCCACCGCCGCGATGGTCTCCTACGCCGGCCGGGTCACGATCGGCATCACCGCAGACGCCCAAGCCCTGCCCGACGCCGATCGTCTCATCGCCGCCGTCGGACGCGAGATCGGTGATCTCGTAGCCCTGGGCAGCCACACATTGCCCGAGCTGTTCGACTCGCCACCGGGGCAGCGCCCCGCTCCTCCGACCCGCCGGTGACGTGAATGTCTCTGCCGGGTAGGCCGGACCGACCCGCCGCTACCGTCCTGGCCAGCGGTGCGGCTGAACGCGACGCCGGGGGCTGCGGATCTCATGACTTCGGCCAGCCTGTTTGGCAGGCTCGGTTGCGGTACCGTCCGGCGGGTCAGCACTCCTCACATCTGTCCGTTTCAGGTCTCGCGGCAGACCGTGCGCCCGCTGGTCGTGAGGAGGCGAAACCGCTGCTGGGATGTCGTGCTCCCGAGGGTGGTGAGCACGTGACCACTTAGATCCGGGCGTGGCGGGTTCGGTGCGCCCTAGCCTGTCGGCATGCGACGCTTCGACGATGAGGACCTCACCGGCGCAGAGTTCCGCGAGTGCGATCTGAGTGGAGCTCGGCTGGTCGGAGTGGTCATGCAGGACGCCGAGATCGACGGCCTGGTCACCAATCTCGTGGTCAACGGGGTCGAGGTGATGCCGTACGTCGAGGCGGAGCTCGACCGCCGCCACCCGGTGCGGTTGCTGATCCGCTCCGATGAGCCGGCCGACCTGCGACAGGCCTGGCGGCAACTGCGGGACGACTGGGCGACAACCACCGAGCGCGTCCGGTCCATGCCCGAGGGCAGCGAACATCACGGCGTCGACGGCGAGTGGTCGATGGTCGAAACCCTGCGCCACCTTGTCTTCGTGCACGACTCCTGGTTCCGACGCTGCGTGCTCGGGCTAACCGAGCCGTTCACGGCCATGGGACTGGGTCCAGCCTTCGTCATGGACCAGGAGGAGAACGGACTCGACCCGTCCGCCCACCCGAGCCTCGACGAGGTGCTCGCCGTACGAATCCGGCAGGCTTCAGAGATGGAGACATGGCTGGCCGAGGTCACGCCCGATCAGCTCGCACAAACCGCGCCGGTCCCCGACGACACATGGCCCCCGTACGCCAAGGGGCGCACAGTGCGGCGATGCCTCGGCACCGTGCTCGACGAGGAATGGGCCCACCACGGCTTCTGCACACGCGACCTGGACAAACTGTCACGTCAGGAGTCTTCGTTGGGTTCATGAGCGAAACTCTGAGCCTGTGCTGCCGGAGTTCCTGCCCGCTAAGCCAACCCAGGTAGACGGAGACAAGCAGCCAAGCTCAGATGATGAGGTCCTCGCCGTGGCCCTCAAGGCGGCGATCGCTCGGTGCGCCGATCTGCTCGAGCGTCGTGATCGCCCAATAAACCGAATCGTGGTTCAGGTCGATCTGATCGAGGACGACGTCGTCGGCCGACTTCGCCTCGATGTTCCACCCGTCCAGCACGGTGGACGGGAAGTCCTTCAGGTTGTGGGTCACGATCACTTGGGCTCCTGCCTTGATCGCTGCCGCGAGCACGTGGCGGTCGCTGGGGTCCGGCAGGTCGATGGCCTCGACGAGCGGCCCATAGCCCGTCACCAGGCAGTCGCGGACCGCGAGATTCATCAGTTCGTGGTCGGAGGAGGCGTTCGCCGAAGCGGCCCAGCGCGACGTCCCGGTCCTGCGGTTTCGTGAATACTCGCCAGCACCGCACCAGTCCACCGGGTTGCCGGCCTGCTGGAGCAGGTAGGTGCTGGCGGCGGCGGCGAGGCGGTTCACCTTCTGGACCTGAGTTCGGCGCCCCGCTGCGTCGACCGCCCGGCGCCGTCAAGGGGCGGCCGGCCCGCGCCCGACGACACGCGCCTGATAGACACGGGCGCCATGACGATGTCCGCCGCGTTCACCGCGACGCTCTGGAATGCAGCCCGCCCGATCTACGACGCGATCCTGGACCACCCGTTCATCGCCGGGCTGGCAGACGGCACGCTGCCCAAGGCGAGTTTCGCCTACTTCGTGGTCCAAGACAGCCACTATCTGCGGAACTACTCCCGGGCGCTGGCCCTCACTGCGGCCCGTGCCCACGACGAGGACGACGTGGCGATGTTCGCCGGCCACGCCGCGAACGCCATCGCGGTGGAGCGGGAACTGCATGCGGGACTGCTGGGTGATCTCGATCTGACCTCGACCGATGTCGATGCCGCTGGATCGGGTCCGGTGACGACGGCGTACATGTCCTATCTGACCGCGATCTGCGCCACGGGCTCGTACGCGGAGGCGGTCGCCACCGTGCTGCCGTGTTACTGGATCTATCGCGAGGTGGGACACGTCCTGGCGGCGAACTCCTCCCCCGATCCGCTCTATGCCCGCTGGATCGGCACCTACGGATCGCCCGAGTTCGACGCGATCGTTACCGAGGTGCTCGCCGCCGCCGATCGGCTGGGCCGCGACCTCGGGCCGGCCGAGCAACAGCGGTGCCTGAGACACTTCCGCACCACCGCGCGGTACGAGTGGATGTTCTGGGACGCCGCCTACCAGCGGGTGGACTGGCCCCTGCCATGAGTGGGGTCAGCCGCTCTTCTTCGGCCCGCTGATGTCCGGCGCACCGGCATCCGGGCCGGGAGGCGTCGGCCCTCTCCTACTCACGGCCCGAGACCCGGCGTCCGCGTTCGCGGCGTGCGGCAGATCTGGGCTGATCCGGCGCACCTGACGGCGCAGACTGAAGAACAGCAGCACCAGAGCAGCACCGATGAACACCGTGACCAGCAGGGCGGTCCAGCCCGGCTTGACGATGCTCGGATCGACGTCGAGCAGCACCAGAGCGACACTCATCTCGGCCACCTCCTCACACTCGGACTCTACCCGTCGAATCGGCGGGCTCGGTCGGCTCGCCGGACCCGGCCCACTCGACGCGGACAGCGATGCCGGAGAACAGGTCGTCCTCGGGTAGCTCCGACTCCACATGGGAGGAGACCAGTTCGAAGTCCTCGGTGGGCCAGGCGCGCTGGTGCACCTCGAGCGGCACGCTGAACCAGTGACCCTCGGGATCAATCTGGGTGGCGTGCGCCAGCAGGGCGTGATCGCGGATCGGAAAGTACTCCGCGCATGGCACCCGGGTCACCGGGTACGGCCGCGCCGGCGCGTCGTTCGGCCACCGCTCGAGCCACTCCGTGTACTGGGGCTCCAGACCGCGGTCCAGCATCGCGGCGTCCAGCGCCTCGTAGCGGGCGCGATTCCCGCCGAGGTGATAGTAGAGCTTGCCCACCTGCCACGCCGGGCCGAACTCCTCCAGCGCCGACGGGTCCGCCGCCTGCTCGAACGCCGCCACCGACACCTCGTGGCAGCGGATGTGGTCCGGGTGCGGATAGCCGCCGCGCTCGTCGTAGGTCGTCATCACGTGCGGCCGGAACTCCCGGATCACCCGCACCAGCGCAGCGACCTCCACCTCGAGATCGACCGTGGCGAAGCAGCCCGGGGGCAGCGGCGGCGGGGGGTCACCCTCGGGCAGCCCCGAGTCGACGAATCCCAGCCAGACCTGCTTGATACCCAGGATCTCCCGGGCCCGATTCATCTCCTGGCGCCGGATCTCGGCGATGTTGGCCAGCACATCGGGCCGGTCCATGGCCGGGTTGAGGATCGAGCCGCGCTCGCCTCCAGTACACGTAGCGACCATGACGTCGACGCCCTCGGCCACGTACTTCGCCGTGGTTGCGGCGCCCTTGCTGGACTCGTCGTCGGGATGGGCATGGACGTGCAGCAGCCGCAGCCGCTCACCGCTGCGGTCCACTCGAAGAGCCGGACGCGCCATGAGCCACATGCTGCCACGACGGGCCGACAGGCCGATCGCCCGTCTCGCCGCGCCGTCTCGCCCCGCCCGCCTCGGCCCTTCACCCACCGGACAAGCGCCGGCCCCGAGGCGCCTCAGGCAGAATGGGACGAGTGAACCAGCTCGCTCCGCGCCGCCCCGAGGTGGCCGAGCGGCTGCGCGCGAGATACCCGCGTTCCCGGATCCCCCGGCCGGTCGCCCTGGCGCTGATCGGCCTGGTGGCGGCGGTCGGCCTGGGTTGGCTCGTCTGGGCCGGGTTCGTGTACGCGACCCCGCAGGTCGATGCCCAGGTCCAGACCTACGTCGGGGATGGAGACCGCTCGGTCGCGGTCACGCTAACGGTCGAGCGGCGCGACCCGTCGATCCCGGCGACCTGCCGGATCGTGGCCCAGGCCACCGACTTCGAAACCGTCGGTGAGCGCGAGGTCGCGGTGCCGGCGAGCGATGCGCGGCTGGTGAACCTGCAGGTCGACGTGGTCACCCTGCGCCGCGCGACCACCGCGGTCGCGAAGGGCTGCACGAGCGACGGCTGACGCGAGCTTGCCCGCGTTGCTACGCTGGTCGAATGTCTGAAACCGAGCAGCGGATCATCTGGCTGACCCCTGAGGCGTACCAGAAGCTCCAGGACGAGCTGGATCATCTGACCGGGGCCGGTCGCGCCGAGGTGTCGGCGAAGATCGCGCAGGCCCGCGAGGAAGGTGATCTTCGCGAGAACGGCGGCTACCACGCCGCGCGGGAGGAGCAAGGCCAGCAGGAGGCCCGCATCCGCCAGCTCACCGACATGTTGCGCCGCGCGCAGGTGGGCGACGCGCCGGTCAACACCGACGAAGTCGTGCCCGGCACGCAGGTGACCATCGCCTTCGACGGCGACGACTCCGACACCGATACGTTCGTGCTGGGCTCCCGCGAGCTGCTCGGCCTCGACGACTCCGTGGACACCAACGTCTACAGTCCGCAGTCTCCGCTCGGCGCCGCGATCATGGGCAAGAAGAAGGGCGACGCGGTCTCCTACGTCGCCCCGAACGGCAAGTCGATCAACGTCACCATCATCAAGGTCGACGCCTTCAGATCCTGATCGGTCAACCGGCAGGGCGCCTGGTTCGAGCCGCTGAACAGACGAAACGGCCGCGGGTACCGCGGCCGTTTGTGTCCCGGGCTCAGTTCGACAGAAGCCGCTGCGCCTCCTCCGGGGTCAACGAGCCAGCGGCCACCTCGGCCAGGATCTGCTCGCGCGTCCGGACCGGCGGCGCCGGTTCTTCGACCAGGCCCAGCTTCACCAGGACGTCGGTGAAGCGTTGCCGAGCCGTCGGATAGGAGACGCCGAGGTGCTTCTCGACCTCGCGGAGGTTTCCCCGCGAGATGAGGAACACCCGGAGCAGGTCGAGGTCCTTTTGTTCCAGCGCGCAGAACGGGCAGGCCGCGAACAGGCCGGCCAACTCGGTTCCGCACGACGTGCAACCCAGGCGGGTGACCGACAGATGATCACCACAGACCGGACAGTCGCTCGGTGCGCGGTGCTCGTGCTGGTCGGACCCGAGGGTGCGCTCCGCCATCAGACGCCGGCCTCCGACGGCTGGGCCGAACCGAGCCGGACCTGAGCGTGGCCCATGACGACCTCGATCTCGAGCTTCGCGCTGCCGTTGCCCATCACGACCTCGTCGACATTGCCCTGGTGAGCGCCGCTCCAGCTGACCTTGCCCAGCTGGGCGTCAGCGGTGATGGTGACGTTGGAGTCGTCGGCCAGGTGCAGCGACAGCGAGCCGGACTCGGCCCGCACTCGCGAACGACCGGAGCTGATCGCGCCCTTGATGGTGGCCGAGCCGGCCTGGACCAGGGCGTCGTTGATCTCGCGCACGTCGAGCAGCTTGGCCCCGCCCGCGGTGACGCGTACCTTGCCGAGGTGGGGCACCCGCTCGGTGTTGAGGCTGCCGGCGGTCACCTCGACGTCGACGACGATATTGGGATTGACCTTGATCAGCAGCTCCTTGCCCAGACCCAGGGCCCGGAACTCCTCCAGATTGCGCGGCGCCCGGAGGATCGAGAAGCCGTCGAGGGACGATCCGATCTCACCGTCACTGGACACCTCCAGCACCGAACCGTTGCGACGCAGCACGTGCGGGCCGTCCGCGGAGATGGTGGCGACCGTCGTCTCGCCGATGATCCGCACCCGGCGACCCACCGCCCGGACGCTGATCCTGGTGACGCCGCCGCTGCCGTTCCGGCGGGGCGGGATCGTGGTGGTCGGCTCCTCGCGGGGAGCGGTCGGCTCCGAGCGGTCCTCACGCGCCCCGGGAAACGGATCGGTCGGAAAGCCGGTGTGCTGCGGCCGGTCGGTCTGGGTCGACCAGGCGTCCGCGGCCGGACTGTCATCGGACTGGGTGCTGCTGCCGCCGGCCTGAGCCGCCGCGGCGAGCTCCTCGTTGGTCGGTTCGGCCGACCGGACGCCGTCCGCGGCCTCGGGCTGGTGCTCGACGTTGTTCACACTGAGCGCATCGATCCGCCGGGCGGCCTCGGCCGCATCGATCCGGCCGGCGGCGAGATCCTGCAAGATGACGGACATGTCAGGCGTGGGAGTCATACATCGAATGTAAAGCCTGACTTTCCAGAACGGAAGGTCCGCTTTACATATTCAGGGACAACCCTGGCTCCGGCCGGTACCGGGATCAGCGGCACCGGCCGCCTGTTCCGATCCATCGCGGCGCCCTTCCGGCGACTGTGCACGAACGACGTGCTCTGTCGGCGTGTCGCTGTCGTACGCGCACAGTCGCCAGGCTTCATCACCCAGCGGCACGTGCAGGCCCGGCGCCATGCCCTCCCCGTTGTCACCCACCGCTACCTGATCCGCGCCACTCACTGACCCCGCGGCAGCCCGACGGTCGAAACCGAATTTGGTTGCAGAGCGCAACTAGATATATGCTTGCGGCATGCAACCACCCGCGACCGAGACGACGGCTACGAGCGTCGACTCCGTGATCGGCGCGCTGCACGCCATCGGGCGGTTGATCCGCCAGGGTGTCGGCGGGCGCGATCTGGATCCCGGGAGCTTCTGGATGCTCAAGACCGTCGCCGGCCAAGGCCCGCTCCGGGTGACCGAGCTGGCCGGTCACGCCAATCTCGATACCTCCACGGTGTCCCGCCACGTGACCCAGCTCGAACGCTCGGGCTTCGTCGAGCGTGTGCCCGACCCCGAGGACCGCCGCGCCCAGCTGGTGGTCTTGAGTATCGCGGGCCGCCACCGGCTCGAATCCGCTATGGCGCAACGCCGCGCACTGCTCACCGCCGGTCTGCGTGACTGGCCCGCGGAGGACATCACCGAGCTCGCTCGGCTCCTCGACCGGTTCGTGAGCGACATCGACACCACCACCGCCCCGCAGGAGAACGCATGACCGACAACCCCGCGCCGCGGCGGGCGCTGACCGACGAAACGGCCGGCACCGCTCACCGCGACCAGACGCCGCCGGAGCACGACGTGGCCGAACGCACCCCGTCCGGCGACTACATGACTCACCGCCAGATCCTGGTGGTGATGGGCGGCCTGATGGCCGGGATGTTCCTCGCCGCCCTCGACCAGAGCATCGTCGGCGTCGCCCTGCCGAAGATCACCTCCGAGCTCGGCGGGCTCGACAAACTGTCCTGGGTGGTCACGGCGTATCTGCTGACCTCCACCGCCGCCACCCCGCTGTGGGGCAAGATCTCAGACCTGCGCGGGCGCCGCCCGGTCTTCCAGGCCGCGATCGTCGTCTTCCTGATCGGCTCGATCATCTGCGGCTTCTCCGCCCCCATCGCCGGCGCGCTCGGGGTGGCAGGCATCGACGTGATGATCGCCGGTCGGGCCATCCAGGGCCTGGGCGGCGGCGGTCTGATGTCTCTGGCCCTCGCGGTCATCGGCGATGTCATCCCGCCGCGTGAGCGGGGGCGCTACCAGGGGCTGTTCGGCGCCGTGTTCGGCGTCTCGTCGGTCGCGGGCCCGCTGCTCGGCGGCCTGTTCACCGACCATCTTGGTTGGGAGTGGATCTTCTTCATCAACGTGCCGATCGGCATCGCGGCCCTGATCGTGACCTCGTTCGCGCTCAAGCTGCACCACGTGCCGCGCAACGCATCGGTGGACTACCTGGGTGCCGCCACCATCGTCGGCTCGGTCACCAGCCTCATCCTGTACCTCAGCTGGGCCGGCCCCGACAAGGGCTGGGGTTCGGCAGCTGGTCTGGCCCTGCTCGGCCTGATGGTCGTGCTGGCCGGCCTCTTTATCCTGGTGGAGAGCCGGGCCAAGGAGCCGATCCTGCCGCTGGAGCTCTTCAAGCACTGGACCTTCGTCTCCAACATCCTGTTCGCCATGATCATGGGCGTGGGTATGTTCGGCGGCCTGATCTACCTGCCGATCTACCTGCAGACCGTGCAGGGGATGTCGGCCACCCAGTCCGGCCTGGCCATGCTGCCGATGGTGGTCGGCATGTTCACCACCTCGATCGGCGGCGGCCAGATCATGTCCCGCACCGGGCGCTACAAATGGATGCCGATCACCGGCTCACTGGTCGTCGGAGCCGCCCTGTACGCGTTCTCCCACCTCTCGGTGGACACCGCCTACTGGACCGTCGCGCTGAACATGTTCGCGTTCGGTCTGGGTCTGGGCCTGACCATGCAGGTCGTGGTCACCGCGGTACAGAACAGCGTCGAGCGCCAGCACATGGGCGTGGCGACGGCGTCCGTGGCGTTCTTCCGCTCGATGGGCGGCGCGATCGGAACCGCGCTGTTCGGCGCGATCCTCAACACTCGCTTGGGGCACCATCTCACCGAGGTGGTGCCGGCGGCGGCACAGAGCCAGCTCGCCGGCGCCTCCCGCGCGGTGAACGACGTGACCGCCATCAAGGCGCTGCCCGAGCCGGTGAAGGGCTGGGTGCTGGAGGCCTTCACCCGGTCGATGGACGACGTGTTCCTGATCGCCGTCCCGTTCATGGCGGTGGCCTTCGTCATCGCCCTCACCATGCGCGAGAAGGAGCTGCAAGGACGCGGCGCGACGCCCAGCGTGGCCACTGCGCCCGAGGGCGACACGGTCCTTGCGTCCGCCCACTGACCCACGATCGACGCCGTCACGGACACGAGCTCGACCGTGGCGGCGGCGACGGGCCGACACACCGGGAAAGTCGCGATTCGGTGCCGGTTAGGTCACACCGGCGCCGTCGCATTAGGAGAAGGCCCCACCGGGATGGCACATTATTGAGGGGGAACGTACGTCTGCTATAGCAGACGGCTCAGCTCCATGCCGCTCGGCCCCCGTCGAGCCAGGCTGTCGTCGCATCGGGAACCGGCCGCGGCGGCGCTACGAATCGAATGCCAGGAGTGGACGGTTGAAGTCGGTCAAGAAGTCTCCACTGACGATCGCGGGTGCGCTCGCGACGGTCGCCGTGCTCGCGCTCACCTCGGCGTGTGGGACCGCTCCGGCAGCCACTGGTCCGGGCGGCCAGACCAGCGCCGGCGGCGGGGCCAAGACCTCAGGGTCGAGCAACAGCCCGACCCCGCAGGCGAAGCCGGTCGTGCTGAGTTCGAACGTCGACGACGGCGCGACCAAGGTGACCGTGGACACGCTGGTGAACGCCAAGGCTAGCGACGGCACCCTGAAGAGCGTCAAGCTCAGCTATACGGGCACCGACGGCAAGGGCCAGAAGATCTCCGGCGCGGTCAAGGGCACGCTCAACGGCGCCAAGACATCGTGGACCGCGGGCGACCGGCTGGAGCCCTCGTCGACGTACACGCTGACGATGACCGGCGTGGCCGCGAGTGACTCGACCACGACGACCACGACCTCGACGTTCAAGACGGCGGCACTGACTCTGCAGCAGCAGACCTTCCCGACGCTCTACCCGTTGAAGGACTCGAAGGTCGGCGTCGGCATGCCGGCCGTCCTCACGTTCGACGTACCGGTGAAGGACAAGAAGTCGATCGAGAAGAACCTGCACGTGACCACGGTCCCCAAGCAGAAGGGCAGCTGGCACTGGATCTCCTCGACCGAGGTCCGGTACCGACCCGCCTCGTACTGGAAGCCGGGCACCAAGGTCTCCGTCGAGGCCGACGTGAACGGGGTCAGCGCCGGCGGCGGCGTCTACGGGCAGAACTCGACCAGCACCAACTTCACCGTCGGGCGTTCGATGGTTATCAGGATCAACCTGAGATCCGACGTGGGCACCGTGTACCGCAACGGCAAGAAGGTCCGCACGATCTATGTGAGCGGTGGCAAGGCGGGGTGGACCACCCGCAACGGCACGAAGCTGATCATGTCGCACGAGTACAACAAGAAGATGACCAACGAGATGATCGGCGCGACGGAGAACTACAGCCTCACCGTGGCGTACGCGATGCGGATCACGAACTCCGGTGAGTTCCTGCACTCCGCCCCGTGGAACGCGGCCTACTTCGGGCGCCGCAACGCCAGCCACGGCTGCACGGGCATGAGTACGGCCGACGCCGCGTGGCTGATGAACAACACCCTGATCGGTGATCCCGTGGTGTTCACCGGAAGCGACCGCGGCACCGACGTGAGCAACGGTTGGGGCGACTGGAACCTCTCCTTCAAGCAGTACGAGAAGGGTTCTGCACTCTGAGCCGGCCAGCGCCTCCTTCCGCCCGACAGATGAGCGAGGCACCCTCCCTGCGGAGGGTGCCTCGTTCGTTGTCTGCCCCGGGCGGACGACCGCCGCGTGTGCTCAGCGGAAGGCGCGAGCCTCGGACTGCAGCCCAGTTGCGGCGGACTCATTGAGGTCCTGGACGAAGGTCTTGATGTAGGCCAGCAGCGGCACCGCCATCAGCGCCCCAACGATGCCGGCCATGACCACACCGATCGCGATGGCCAGGATGACGGCCAGCGGATGCAGCCTGACGGCCCGACCGAGGAGGAACGGCTGGAGCACGTGGCCCTCGAGCTGCATCACGCCGATGATGATCGCCAGCATGATCAGCGCCTTCACCCAGCCCAGGGCCACCAGCGCAACGAGCACCGCCACGAAGCCGGAGATGAACGCGCCGACGATCGGTATGAACGCGCCGATGAACACCAGCGCGGCCAGGGCCGGCGCCAGCGGTACCCCGAGGATCAGCGCGCCGATCAGCACGCCGATCGCGTCGACGAGCGCAACCAGGACGACCGCGCGGACGTAGTGCGACAGAGAGGTCCAGCCCTCGCGGGCGGCATGGTCGACCCGGTCCCGGGCGGCCCGGGGGATGAACTTCATCAAGAAGCTGAAGATCGCCCGACCCTGGTAAAGGAAGTAGAACAGTGAGAACAGCAAGATGGCGATGCCGGCCAGGAAGTGCCCCACCTGGGCACCGAACTCGGAGGCGTACGTCGTGATCGTGCCCTGGCTGTCGACCAGGAAGCTCTGGATCCGCCGGCCCCACTCGTCCAGATTGAACCAGTCCGCACTGATGTTCAGCGGACCGTTCTGCAGCCAGTTGACGACGGTGTTGAAACCGGAGATGACGCTTTGCCCCAGCGACGCCGCCTGGCCGGCGATCTGGGTGCCGATCAAGGTCAGTGCGCCGACGATGAGGAGCAGCCCGCCCACGACCGAGATGCCCGCTGCGGCGGCCCGCGGCAGGCCCCACCGCGTGAGCCGGTTGGTCAGCGGAGCGATCATCGCGGCGAGCAGGATCGCCACCGCGACCGGGATGACCACCTCGGAGATGTAGCGCAGTCCCAGACCGACGCCGTACACCATGATCGCGATGATGATCACGCGCCAGGACCACGCGGCGGCGATCTGAAGCCCGCGCGGCACGGAACGGTCGAACTCCGACGTGCTCGTGGCGATCAGCGGCGACGGAACGTCGCCCGCTCCGGCAGCCACGATCGTCTCCGGCGGGACGGGCGTGGAGACCGCCGGCGGGCCGCCTGATGGCGCTGGAGAGGTCCAGGCGGTGGTCGCCGGGGCGCCGGTTGCTTGCTCGACATCGATCGAATCGTCGGCGGGCACCGAGACGTGCTCGTCGTGAGAGACCTGCCAGTCCCGTCGGGTCTGCCCATCCGTCTGGTCCTGGCCCGGGACTCGCTCCAGCGCGGGTGCGTGATCAGCCCGACCGTCCACGTGTCGCACCTCGGTTTCGGCGCGGTGCGGAATCGGCAGGCCGTTGGCTCGCCACCGAGCCATCCGTTCCCTGAAGCTCTCGCCTTCTGCCACACCTGCTCCTTCGTTCGGGCCGCCTGGTCGTCTTCGCGGGCCGACACAACCGTAGTCCTCCGGCCCGTGCAGACTGTGGCGGTGGCGTGGAGGCGGGTGAGAGTCGACGCGGCGCGTCGGACGGGATTCAGTCGGCTGCCGCGTGATGTCGTCGTGCTCGGCCTGATCGCCTTCTGCGTGGCAGTGGGCTTCGGGGTGCTGGTGCCGGTGTTGCCTGTGTTCGCCCGCAGCTTCGGCGTCGGCAACCTCGCCGTCGGGGCGGTGGTCTCGGTGTTCGCCCTGATGCGCCTGGTGTCCAGCCCGTTCTGCGGCCGGTTGATCAACCGGTTCGGCGAGCGGCTCGTGCTGAGCGGCGGGATCTACGTCGTCGCGGTGTCCTCGGGTCTGGCCGGGATCGCGCAGAGCTACCCGCAGCTGCTCGTGCTGCGCGGCGTGGGCGGGGTCGGGTCGGCCATGTTCACCGTCTCGGCGATGACGCTGTTGCTGCACTCGGTGGGACCCGAGCTGCGCGGGCGCGCCTCCGGCTTCTTCCAGGGTGGCTTCCTGATCGGCGGGATGACCGGTCCGGCGGTTGGCGGACTGCTTGCGGCCATCTCGCTGACCGCACCGTTCTTCTTCTACGCCGCGACGCTGGCCGTCGCCGGAACCGTTGGGGTCGTGCTGCTGCGCGGGCGGGCCGGCCGGACCGAAGGCCGCACCACCAAGGCGGTGGCCCGGCCGTTTCGCGATGTACTCCGAGACGCTCGATACCAGGCCGCGTGCCTGACCAACTTCTCCCAGGGCTGGACATCGTTCGGGGTGCGCTCGGCGCTGGTACCCGTGCTCGTAGTGGAGGTCCTGCACCGGCCCACCAGCTGGACCGGTGCGGCGTTCGCAGCGGCCGCGGTCTGCCAGACCGTCGCGCTCGGACCGGCCGGGCGCTTCGTCGACACCGTCGGGCGGCGTCCGGCGATGATCACCGGTGGTCTGTTGGCGGGGGTGTCCATCGCCACGGTGCCGTTCGCGCCGAACATCGGCTGGCTGATCGTCGCGTTGTCCTGCTACGGGGTAGCGGCCGCGTTCTTGGGAACCGCGCCGGCGGCGGCCGTGGGTGATGCCGCCGGGGCGCGCGGTGGTACGGCCGTGGCCGTCTTCTCGATGTGCTCCGACGTGGGCGCGATCCTAGGCCCGCTGGTGGCCGGCCTGCTGGCCGACCGGGTGTCCTACGGCGCGGCCTTCGGCCTTGGCGCCGGGCTCAGCGTGGCGGCCGCACTGTACGCGGTCCGGATGCCGAGGACCGCGCCGGCCGCCGTGGGCCCGGGCGGGCCGGCCGAGGACGTACGAAAGGAGAATGCGGGTGAGCCCGAAGCCTCTGTCTGAACTGGTGGCTCCCGACTGGGCCTTGGCGCTGGCCCCGGTTGCGCCCGACATCGCTGCGATGGGCGACTTCCTGCGTGCCGAGCTGGCGGCCGGCCGTGGCTACCTGCCCGCCGGGCCACAGGTGCTGCGCGCGTTCAGCCGACCGCTGGCCGGCGTCCGGGTACTGATCGTCGGCCAGGACCCCTACCCCACGCCCGGACACCCGGTGGGTCTGTCGTTCTCTGTCGCCCCGGACGTACGGCCGCTGCCGCGCAGCCTGGACAACATCTATGCGGAACTGAACACCGATCTCGGCATACCGCCGGCGCCCACCGGCGATCTCACGCCGTGGTTCGAGCAGGGTGTGCTGCTGCTCAACCGCGTCCTCACCGTCCAGCCGGGGAAGTCGGCCTCGCACCGCGGCAAGGGCTGGGAGGCGGTGACCCAGCGCGCGATCGAGGCGTTGGTCGAACGAGGCGGACCACTGGTGGCGATCTTGTGGGGCCGCGACGCCCAGTCCCTGGTGCCGATGTTGGGCGAGGTGCCGTATGTCACCAGCGCACATCCATCGCCGCTCTCCGCACGCGCCGGCTTCTTCGGGTCGCGGCCGTTCAGCCGGGCCAACGCCCTGCTTGAGCAGGCCGGCGGCCAGCCGATCGACTGGCGGGTCGGCTGACCCAGTCTTCCGCCGCCACACTCCTGCAGGTCCCCATCCCCGCGAAGTGTGCGCAAACGACCGCGACACGCCGGGTGGAGTTGTCGTTCCCGCACAGTTTCGGCATGCGGGCTGGAGCTGACGTTGCTAGGGGCCTCGGCTGGAGGCGACGCACCCGGTCTCTGCGATCGCTCACCTCGCGCCCGTCGCTTCAGCGCTCCGACACCCGTCCGGTCGACTCCGGAACCGCCTGCAAACGGTGGACGGTGCCCGACTGGACGTCCCGGTGCCTCAGCACTGGCGTCGCGAAGATCCGGCGGACGCCCCGCTGACCAGCGCTCCGGCGAGATGCATTCGACCCCCAACTCCGACGGATCTGAGCCATCCCGGGAGCGCTCGTCAGCGCCCAGCCACCCGCTCAGCTCGCCACGCACCAGCCCACGCGGACGCCGCGCTGACCAACGCTCCGGCGAGATGCTTCCGACTCCACCTCCGACGGATCTGAGCCATCCCGGGAGCGCTCGTCAGCGCACAGCACCCCGCTCGGCCCGCCACGCACCAGCTCAGGCGGACGCCCGCTGACCCGCGCTCCGGCGAGACGCTTTCGACCCCATTTCCGACCGATCTGAGCCATCCCGGGAGCGCTCGTCAGCGCCCGCCGCCCGGAGACGAACGGAGCCACATGCAACGGAGAAGGGAGCGGGCGAGTCCGTCGATCCGCGATCCACCCACTCTCGGGCTGACGACTGTGCGCGTTAAGACGCATGCCACCGGTGCGCTGTCGTTTGCGCCCACTCGCGAAATGGCGCGGCCGGAAGGCGGGACGGGGCGAGGACGGGGACGCGGGAGAGGGCCGGGACGAGCGCAGGGCGACGGCGAGGACTGGGACGAGCGCAGCGCGACGGCGAGGACTGGGACGAGCGCAGGGCGACGGCGAGGACTGGGACGAGCGCAGGGCGACGGCGAGGGCGAAGCGGGATCAGGAGGCTAGGGCGCGGTCGAGGTCCTCGATCAGGTCCTCGGCGTCCTCGATGCCTACGCTGAGCCGGATCAGGTCGCCGGGCACCTCGAGGGCGGTTCCGGTGACGGAGGCGTGGGTCATCTTGCCGGGATGCTCGATGAGCGACTCGACACCGCCGAGGGACTCGCCCAGGGTGATCACTCGGGTGGCCGCACAAACCTCGAGCGCCCGGGCCTCACCACCGGAAACCCGGAAGCTGACCATCCCCCCGAATCGACGCATCTGGCGCTTGGCGAGGTCGTGGCCGGGATGAGAGTCCAGACCCGGGAAGAAGACCTCCTCCACCGCGCTGTGGCCCGCGAGGAACTCCGCGACCTTCTCCGCGTTATCGCTGTGGCGTTCCATCCGGACGGCGAGTGTCTTCAGCCCGCGGAGCACCAGCCAGGAGTCGAACGGTCCGGCGACCGCACCGATCGCGTTCTGGTGAAACCGGAACTTCTCGGCCAGCTCGTCGTCGGCGGTGACCAGGGCGCCCCCGACCACGTCGGAGTGCCCACCGCAGTACTTCGTGGTCGAGTGGACCACCACGTCGGCGCCCAGGCTGAGGGGCTGCTGCAGGTACGGCGTGGCAAACGTGTTGTCCACCACCACCAGAGCGCCGGCCCCGTGGGCGAGCTCGGTGATTGCGGCGATGTCGGCGATGGCGAGCAGCGGATTCGTCGGTGTCTCGATCCAGACCACGGTCGTCTCGCCGGGGCGGATCGCCCGTTCCACCGCGGCCAGGTCGCCGATCGGGGCCGGATCAGCCACGATTCCCCATCGCCGGTGTACCTTGTCCAGCAGCCGGAAGGTGCCGCCGTACGCATCGTGCGGCAGGACGACGTGGCTGCCTGGCTCACAGATCGACCGGAGAAGAGTGTCCTCCGCGGCCAACCCGCTGGCGAAGGCGAAGCCGCGCGAACCGCCCTCGAGCGCGGCCATGCACTCCTCCAGCGCGGTCCGGGTCGGATTGGCGGAGCGGCTGTACTCGAAGCCGCCGGTGCGGGTGCCCCCGACGCCGTCCTGGACGTAGGTCGAGGTGGCGTAGATCGGGGTGATGACCGCGCCGGTCGCCGGGTCGGGTTCCTGACCGGCGTGGATGGCGCGAGTAGAGAAACCGGTCTGATCTGGCATGACTGCGAGCGTACGTGCTCGGCCCCGCGGCACATCCGACGGTCCGCCGAGCGGGTCGGCGCGCCCGAGTGAGGCGGCGACGGTACCCGGGAACAGGCGTCGGGATGCGGGTGTTGAGCAGGTGCTGGGCGGTTCGGAACGCGCCCGCAGGAAGGCACACTGACACCATGCTGTTCTCCACCATGAAGACGACGATGATCGCGCCGGAGAAGGCGCTCGCCGGCCGCGATCGCGAAGTGCTGGCCAACCCCACGTTCCATGAGATCTTCGGCCTGCCGGTGCAGAGCGTGCCCACCGGATCCGAGGTCGCGTACTTCGCCCTCGGCTGCTTCTGGGGCGCGGAGAAGCTGTTCTGGAAGACGCCGGGGGTGACGAACACCGCCGTCGGGTACGCGGGTGGCTTCACCAAGAACCCGACGTACGAGGAGGTCTGCAGTGCGCGCACCGGGCACACCGAGATCGTCAAGGTCAGCTACGACCCGACGAAGGTGACCTACGAGCAGCTGCTGAAGATCTTCTTCGAGAACCACGACCCGACCCAAGGCATGCGGCAAGGCAACGACGTCGGGACGCAGTACCGTTCGGCGATCTACACCACCACACCCGAGCAGGCCGAAACGGTTGCGCGGGTCCGCGACGAGTTCCAGGTCCAGTTCGATCGGGCCGGGTACGGGCGGATCACCACAGAGGTGAAGCCGTTCGAGAACTTCTACTACGCCGAGGACTACCACCAGCAGTACCTGGACAAGAACCCCTTCGGCTACTGCCCGGTGCACGCCACCGGCGTGACCTGCGGCTGATCGTCGCTCACCCTCCGGGTGAGCCGCGGCCGGGTCGAGCGCGTCGCGCTCGGCCCGGGTGGTCGTCCGGCGGGGTGATCGGGAAACGCACACAGGGGCCCTACGACAGCCTCGGGGGCGCCGGGCAGCGGCGGATTAGCGGGTGCGGGTGGCGCGCTTTCCGGAGAGCTTGGCCCAGATCCAGCTGGCCGGCACCCGCTCGGCGGACACCACGTAGGCGGCGGTCGCGTCGACCACCATGGTCTGCTCGAGCTCTCGACGTTCGACCCCGCGACCGGCGAACAGCAGCTGATCGTCCGGGGCGAGGACGGTGTCATCGTCGGGTGCCAGGATCGCCCGCTCGCCACGCTGCAGCAGCAGCGGCACCGCACGCATCCGCCGTTCCCGGTCCTCGGGACTGCGCAGCACCGACCCCAAGGTCACGGCGTCGCTCGCCAGCAGCCGGCGCAACGCCGGCGCCTGCTCGGCATCCAGTCGCACCTTCCACAGCGCGGGCAACTCCTGCCCGCAGTCGCGCACGAGTCGGTCGACGAGCGCGGTGGCCCACGCGTCGCCCTGCCCGGGGATGCCCTGGATGAACCGCCACAGCAGCGGGGTGCTGATCTGGGCATACACCTCATGGGCGACCACCTCGGTGGGCACCAACAACGCGTCCAGTCCCATCGCCTCGAACAGTGCGGCGCTGGTCGGCCGGTTCTGCCGCCCCGCCAGGAACAACCCCGGATTGAGCCGGCGGGCGTTGGCCAGCATGGACAGATTGGTGGTGTCGTTGTCGGTGCCGGCGACCAGGCCGACCGCCCGGGCGAGCCCGGCCCGTTCGAGGACATCGACCTCGCAGGCGTCACCGATGATCGTGCCGTCGGGCTGGTCGTCGCTGGCCCGCGGTTCGATCACGGTCACCTGGAATCCGCTGGCCCGCAGATCAGCGGTCAACTCCCGGCCGAAGCGTCCGTAGCCGCACATCACCCATCGACCATCCGGTGGCGGGCTTCCGCGGTCGGGGAGCGTGGCGCCCGGACCGGACTCCAGCCAGGTGAGCAGCTGATAGCTGGCCGGTGCCTTCAGCGCCAGTCGCAGATGATCGCCGAACCGATCGAAGGGGTTCACCACCGACGGTTCCCCGAACGCCTGCATG
>DASTGF010000238.1:0-2155 GCA_035719255.1 Microlunatus sp.
ATGACCACCCGTCGGCCACAGGCACTGTTCGGGGATCGGGACCGGGCTCGGTTTGGCCGTTTTGCGTGCTCGAGGCGGGCTGGTGGACATGGGTGGCGTTCCGACCGCGATGGCTGTTTTGCTGCTGCCCGGGTATGTGCCGACCGGGTGTGGGGCCAAGTCATTTGACGAAACGCACTCGTCAGGGCCATGCGCGCGCCTCGCGTCTTGTCTGCCCGCTTCTTTGTCGTTGGTTCGCGGTCATGACGCTATTCGTCGTCGCCGTGGTAGCTGGATTTCCTCCGCTCGAGCCGCCAGTGAATCTCGTGGGTGTTGGGATGCCTCCATTCACGCATCCGGTACTCAAAGCCAGGTAGCAGCACGATCGGGATCGGCTCGGGAGAGGCCGGTGCGACTGCGCCCACCACGATCTTGGCGTCAGCAGGGATGAACGGGGATTGTGCGGGGATGGGTGCGGTCACGATCTCCACCGGGTCTCCATATGGCCGTGGCATGGGAGCATGCTAACAGCGAAGCCATAGAAGTCTCATAGCGCTGAGTTGGTTCCAACATAGGGACGTGATAGAATTCCGACCAATGACAACGATCGTCTGCGGGCCCGAGCCCCACGTCACACCAGCAAGAAGGAAGCACCAGATGCAGCGCAGCATCGGAAGGGGGCCGGCGGGACCCAGCAGGCGCACTAATACCTCAAGCACCACAGCGTCACCGCCGGAAGCCGCCGCAACGCCGGACCGCCAGCAGCCGGCCGCTGCCGGCACCGATAGCAGCCCAGGGCTGGAGGCCGAGTTCATGACGCAGGTTCGCGAACTCTTTCCCTGGACGATCGCGCTCTCCGACGCCGAACTCGCAGCGGTCGCGAAGCACGTCGCTCGCACCCTCTCCCAGACGGAACCCCAACACCCATCCACCCGCGCTCTGAGAAACCTCACATGACACCGATCACGCCACAGAATCGACCCCTCGCTACGGCGCCACCGGACCGACCGACGAAACACCCCCGACCCGTCGGTCGGCGACGCACCATCAGATGGCGGGTCCGCCGATGGCTGGTGTGCGTCCTCGCCGGTCATGATCGTCTGCGCATTGGTGTCCCAAGCGACCTCGGGTGGCAGTGCAGCCGGTGCGGTCGCCATCTCCCGAGCAGCTCGATCTGATTAATCCAGCCCGCCCCGTTCCAACGTCCAGCTGGAGAAGCCGCTCGGCGCGTAGGTCAACGGCGTCTGATGCGGGCCAAGAATTCCGACCTGGTCACCGCACTCGGCACTGACCACGTCGTCGGCGGGCAGCGGGCTGGACTTCGCCCTTGTCGGCGCAACCCGACCTCTGTGCGCACAGCTGTCTGGCGGCGACAGCACCGTCGGGTTTGACGCACTCACCGCCGCTGGGCGGTGCCCCGTTCCCCGGACGCAGCGCTAATCGTCGTCGCTGACTGGATGCTCGGCGCGCAACTCGCTCGATCCTGAGACTGTCTTCCTAGGGAGTCAACGTCTGAGGCTCGCACCGCTGGCGTCATGGCGCCCAGCGGTCTGCGCGACCGAATGCTCGCGGGCTGCCATGGGCCGCTGGGATGGTCCCGCCAGCCCCCGACCGGGCGGACCCAGCCTCGCGACTTCTTCGGCTGCGATTGCGTCCGCTCCCGATTGTGTCGGGTTCCCGACTTGGCCGGTTCGGGTCCGTTGGCCGGTTGTGGCGTGCCTGCTGGGGGTGGGACGATCCAGGCTCAGGCTGAGCAGGAGTCACGGCATGGATGACGACCGATTGGCTGCGGGGTCCGGTCAGGGTTATGAGGCGGAGAGGTCGCCGTTCCGCTCTCCAGCTCGCCGGCCGCTTCTTGATCGGATCGTGCCGGTGGCCGAGCATGTGCGGAGTTATCGGGGCAAGACCCTGCGTCATGACGCGCTGGCGGCTGTCACCGTGGCCGCGTTGGCGCTTCCGGCGGCGATGGCTTACGCCGAGCTGGCCGGCCTGCCCCCGGTCGTCGGCCTGTACACGCTATTGCTGCCCGCGGTGGCGTACGCCCTGATCGGTTCGTCCCGACAGTTGATCGTCGGGCCGGAGGGCGCGATCGCAGCAATGGTGGGCGCGGCCCTGATCCCGATGACCCCGGACCCCAACCAACGGGCTTCGCTCGCGGCATTGCTGGCCCTGCTCG
>DASTGF010000239.1:0-5291 GCA_035719255.1 Microlunatus sp.
ACGGTGCTGACGGTGGGCATCGGGTTCAGTCCGGCGCCCTCCAGGGCGTCACGAACCCGACCGGTGACCGTCGCCTCCAACTCGCGGCGCTGCTCGGAGCCGGACTTGACCACCAGGCTGACTTTGTGGGCGGTCACCGCCGCCGAGACGGAGTCGACTCCGTCGACGGTGTCGGCGTACGCGGTGGCCAGTCGCGCGACGGCGTGGCGGGTCATGACGAACTCGGTGGTCCCGCCGTCGTCGCGCGGGCTGATCGTCGACTGATCCGGCGGGCGAGCGGGCTGCAGGGTCAGCGCGGTTGGCTGGCCGGGCTTCCAGGCCGCGATCAGCAGGATCACCCCGATGACGGCGGTGGCCACACTGAGAGCGACAGCGATCGTCGATCCCCAGGTCAACGCGGTGATCCAATCGTTGACCCCACCGAGGAACGCGGGCCAGGCACCGTTCAGCAGCCGAAGCACCGTGATCCACACCAACCCGACCGCGACCGCCAGCAGGACGAAGCCGACGATGGTGGCCGGTACGGTCCGCGACGGGCGGCGCCGGAGTCTGTTGGAACGGGCGTCGGTGCGGCTCATCGCAGCGCCTCCGGCATGACGGTGGCGCTGTGCAGGGCAGTGACGGTGATGTCGATACGGCTCACCTCGACACCGGCGAGTTGGGCGACCCGGTCCATGACGTGCTGCCGCACCCGCTCGGTGGTTTGCCGGAGCGGAGTGGGATAAGCGACCGAGATGTCGAGGTCGATCGACGCGGTCCGGCTGGAGAGTTCGACGTCGGCCTCGGGAAGTGCGGACATGTCAGTGTGCGATCCGATGCCGAGGACGCCCCCCGTACGACCTCCGGCAGTGGCGACCTCGCTGGCGGCCTGTCGGGCGATCTTCTCGACGACGTTCCGGCCGATGACCAGCCGGCCACGATCGCCGGCTGCCAGTCGGCTAGGGGATGCTTCGGAGGTCACCCTTCCCGGACTCGTCGATTCTGGAACCGCCGTAGGACCGCGGCCACGGGTCTGCGGCGTCGGGGTGGGAAAGGTCGCGGTCATGGTTCAGCGCCGATCGGTGGCCCGGCCAGACAACGACCTGAGATCAACCTTGCCTTCGAGGAACCTGCCGACCACCAGCCCGGCCACCGCGAACAGCAACACGATGGCGAACTTGTAGATGCCGGCCTCGACAGCGACGATGCCGAGCGTGAGCGCGACGATCACCGCGAACTGAGAGGTGGACATGTGAACACTTCCTTATGAATGACGTCAGCAATGCAATGACACCAGGAAAGCCGAGCCCGATTCGAATCCCGGCGCATTCGAGTTCGCCGCGGACTAAAATCAAGAAAGCGACTTCGTCGGCGGGCTCGACTCATATCCGTGGAGACGGCTCGACCCACCGGGACGGGCTTCACGGCGAACTTCACTGCAATGTTGTGGAGCCTGTTGTCACTGCGGGCACGTCGGCTTGTGTGTCATCCTCTTCATCGGGGAGGTGGATGTCGCTGACGATGACGTCGACCGAGACGACTTCCAGGCCGGTCGCATATTCGACGCTGGAGATGATGGCCTCGCGAATGCTGCTGGAAACGTCGACGATGGACGCGCCGTACTCGACGATGATCGAGACGTCGATGGCGGTCTGTCGCTCGCCCTTCTCCACGCTCACGCCGCTGGTCACGCTGGGCTGCTGACCGGAGAGGCGGTGGCCGAGACTGGACATGACGCGGCCGACAGCCGATCCCATCGAATGGACTCCAGGGATCTCCCGGGCGGCCATGGCGGCGATCTTCTCGACGACTTGTACTGCGATGGTCGTATCGCCGTGCTCGGTGTGCAGGGGGTCGAACGACCTGGGCTCCGGCACCTTCGCGACTCCTGCTTCGGAACTGACGTCGCGGATCTTGCCTTCAGGTGTGGTGGCCGAGCCGGTGGTGGTGGTCATGAAATGCTCCTCGTCAAAGGGGATATGACTGCTGCTGATGGACTGGACAGGGCCCGCGCGTCCAGCGGGCGGCGAATCGTCACGGTCATGCCGTGTCCTGGTCGCCTCGCGTCACAGGCGGGTCGTACGAGGCTCGAAGTGTTCGCCTCCCTCCATGCGGCGGCTGTCCCGTCGGATGCACGAAGCACGCTCGGGCCTCACGGAGCCACGCGAGGATCTCGGTGCGTCGGCTGCTCATCGGGACACACCACCTATCTGTGGCCGATCGTCCCCTGCCGTCATCGCGTCGGTTCAGCTCACCGAGGGGTGGGCGTTCGATGCTCGAGCGTGACAGTGGATTGACTACTTCGCCGGCGCCTCTTCCTCGGTCTCCGAACGGCCCGCGGCCTCGTGGATCTTGCTTCCGGTGCGGTGGAACGCACCCTCGATCGCGTCCGTCACTGTGTTGATCTTGCCCTCTACGGCGTCTACCGTCCGATCGGTGACGTCCTTGGCTTGCTGGCTCGCCTTCTTGACGCCTTCTCCGGTGGTCATGCTGCCCGCCTCCTATGTCTGTACTACGCCCGAGTTCCGGGCACGGATTCTCTACCTCCGGTCGAGCCCGAGGCTTTCTACGCGTGCTGTCGATTCCGCTGGCGGATGATTCCGACGATGAGCGTCCCGACGAACAAGATGATCCCCACCACGCCCAGCCAGAGCAGCCCTTCGAACACGAACCCGACCACAGCGAGAATGGCCCAGACAACGAGCAGAATCACAATGGCGATCCACATGCCTTCAGATTAAGACGGCCTCCGTCCGCACCTCAGGGCACAAAGTCCCGCTCCGAGTCGCTCATCAGTTCCTCCCCACGGTGCGCCGACGGCCCCGCTCGGCGGGAGCAGCCGGTCTCTCATCCTGTCTGGCCGCCGTGGCAGACCTCGAAAGTGGGGTGAAGGGCAACCCTCCGCGGGTTCAGATATCGCCGCCGCCGCCAGCTGACCAGGAAGAACACCGGCGCCGCCCTGAGGCGGCGCCGGTGCTTCCCGTGTCCATCGGCGGGCTGTCAGCGGGGGCGCGGCATCGCCATCGGCAGGGTCATCTCGCCCGTGCGTCGCATGGGCTGCCAGCGCAGCCGCGTCCCGTAGACGGCGCTGGCGGCGGACTGGATCACCACGAGATACATCAGTTGCCGGTAGACCAACTGCTGTAGCGGAAGACTCCAGAGCGGCCCGAGGCGTTCGTTGTCGAGCCGGAAGGCGTAGGCGCCGCTGAGCACCTGAAGGAGGAGAAAGATCAGCCAGACGGACACGATGATGGCCGAGGGCTCGACGATCAGCGCATAGATCGCGGCGACGTCGATGATCGGCGCCAGTAGGGGCAGCACGACCTGGAAGGCCAGGAGATAGGGCAGCGCTCGCCGTCCGAGCCTGCCGCCGGCGCCCTGCTGGGCGAAGCTGCCCCGGTGCTTCCACATCGCTTGCAGAGTGCCGAAGCACCAGCGGTATCGCTGACGCCACAGCTGCGACAGGGTTGCCGGCACCTCGGTCCAGGCGCGAGCGTCCGGTGCGTATACAACCCGCCACCCGGCGCGGCCGATGGCGATGGTCAGGTCGGTGTCTTCGGCCAACGTCTCGGTGCTGATACCGCCCGCGTCGGCGATGGCCCGGCGGCGGAATGCTCCGATGGCGCCGGGAACGGTGGGCACACACCCCAGTTCGTCGAACATCCGCCGGTCGAGGTTGAACCCGATCACGTACTCGATGTGCTGCCAGCGACCCAGGAGACCCGAGCGGTTCCCGACCTTGGTGTTTCCCGACACCGCGCCCACCTCGGCCCGGCTGATCGGGCGAACAAGCTCGGTGATCGCATCCGGCTCGAACACGGTGTCCCCATCCACCATCACGACGATCTCGTGGCTGGCGGCGTGGAGCCCCGTGTTCAGTGCCGCGGGTTTTCCGGCGTTGGGCTGCCTCAGGAGCCGGACGTTGGGCAGGCCCAGGGCCGTCACGACATCGGCGGTAGCGTCCGTCGAGCCGTCGTCGACCACGATGACTTCGACGGTGGGATAGTCCGTAATGGCCAGCGACCTGACGGTCGCGGCGATACCCAGCTCCTCGTTGTAGGCCGGCACGATGACTGACACGGGGGGTCTCGGGCCGGAGCCTGGGTCGAGCGGCCTGGGCTGAGCGTGATGCCGTCTGGCGAGGACCACGACCAAGGCCATGCGGAGCACCGCCACCACGGCGAGCACCGCCAGCAGGACGCGGAGCGCCCGCACGAACAGGTCGGAGACGATCACCACGCCGCTGAGCAGCCGACCCTCGACGCGCTGGATGGTGGATGCGGGTCGCCAGGCCGAGCCTGCTCCGATGGCCGAGCTGACCGTGTCGAAGGTGTAGCCGCGCTGCCGCAGTTGGGTGATCAGCCGGTCGAGCGCCGCAACGGTCTGCGATCTGTCCCCGCCCCCATCGTGCAGCATGATCACCGCACCGGGGTTCCCGGTCGGCAGGCCGGCCGCGACGATCTGATCGACGCCGGGCCGCTGCCAGTCCTTGGTGTCCAGGTCGGTGAAGACGACGCGATAGCCGACCATGCCCCGCATCGCGTGCCAGTCGCTGGCGGTGACGGCGTCAGGCTGCGACGAGTAGGGCAGCCGGACCAGATCGGTCAGGTGCCCGGTCGCTCCGGCGAGAACCAGCTGGGTCTGGTCCAGTTCCACGCGCAGGCGCGCCGGCGACGCGTTCGCCGCATTGAGGTGCGTGAACGTGTGCAGACCGACCTCATGACCCTCCGCGTACATGCGCCGCACCAGGTCGGGCCGCTCAGCGGCCCGCGCCCCGATCACGAAGAAGGTGGCCGGGACGTGTCGCGCCGCCAGCACGTCGAGGATGTCCGACGTCCATTGCGTGGGGCCGTCGTCGAAGGTCAGCACGACGTGGCGATTGGGCACCCGTAGACCTGGCTCGTCGGAACGCCCGGGGTCGACGATCGGGCCGCCTTCCAGCACCATCTGTGGTGCCGTCCCGGCGACCGGCCGCGACGAAGGTGCGTCTGCGCTCTCCCCGAGCTGACCGTGGACGAGGCCTGCCACCACGAGACAGCCGATCGTCGACAGGAGGATCACGGTCAACAACAGCCAGTGGGCGCGAGGCTCCTGACGTTGGGCGTCGAGCGCCGTGCGACGTTGCCGGTGTGGCGACGCCATCAACGGGCCCTTTCGGTTTCGTCATGCCCCCCGGCGCGGCGCTTGGGCGGCTTCGTGGGCGTGGTCGTCTCGGCCTTCGGCTGACGACCCCGCGGCGCAGTTGCCCCCTGGTGCTTCTTGACCTGCCCTGGCGGGGCCAGCGGCCGTCTCGACGGTGAGGCAGCAAGGAC
>DASTGF010000240.1:0-4005 GCA_035719255.1 Microlunatus sp.
ATGGAGACGAAGGTCGGCTCGCCACCCATGGTCAGCGCGATCCCGGCAGCGTCCAGCCGGGTGTCGACCGCGCGCCCGACCTCGTGCAGGCGGGCGACCTGCCCTGGGGTGTACGGCTTGGTGACCCGCGGGTCCTCGTGCACCCGCTTGACGACGTTGGCGAACTCGAAGGTGACCTGACACGGGTCGGTGTGGCCGGCGATCGGCGCGGCATGGGCCGGGTGCGGGGTGGCAGCGAGGGGGATGTGTCCCTCCCCGGCGAACAGCGCCGAGGTCGGGTCGAGACCGACCCAGCCGGCACCGGGGATGAACACCTCGGCCCAGGCGTGCAGGTCGGTGAAGTCCTCGGTCGGGCCGGAGGGCCCGTCGAGGGCCTCCGCGTCAGCGGCGAGCTGGACGAGATAGCCCGAGACGAAGCGCGCGGCCAGGCCGAAGTGGCGCAGGGCCGCGACCAGCAGCCAGGCCGAGTCGCGGCAGGAGCCGATCGCCCGGGTCAGCGTCTGCGCCGGCGACTGGACGCCCGGCTCCATCCGGACCGAGTAGGCGACGTCGGAGTACACCCGGGTGTTGAGGTCGACGAGGAAGTCCACGGTCGACAGGTCGTCCCGCCGCGGGATGGCGTCCAGCCAGTCCTTCAGCACCGGGTCCGGGCCGGCGCCCGGGCTGTCCTCGACCGGAGCCAGATACGGCTCCAGATCGGCGGCCAGGGCCGGGGTGTAGTCGAACGGATAGCGCTCGGCGTACTCCTCGATGAAGAAGTCGAAGGGGTTGATCACGCCCAGGTCGGCGACCAGGCCGACCGTGATCTCGAGTTCGGTGGCCTTCTTGGGGAACACCAGCCGGGCCAGGTAGTTGCCGAACGGGTCCTGCTGCCAGTTGACGAAGTGCTCGGCGGGACTGACCGTCAGCGCGTACGACTCGATCGGGGTTCGGGTGTGCGGTGCGGGCCGGAGCCGGACCACGTGCGGGCCGATGCCCACGGCCCGGTCGAATCGGTACGTCGTCCGGTGCTCCACCGAGACCTTGATGCCCACCTGGCCCCCTTCACGTGCCGCGCCGGCCAGCCGCTGTCTGGCCGCCCGCGATCGAGCGACCAGACTGTCAGACGCACGTTACGGGTTCGCAAAGACCACCCGGGTCAGTAGCGGTAGTGATCCGGTTTGTACGGCCCCCCGACCGGCACGCCGAGATAGTCGGCCTGCCTGGCGGTCAGCTCGGTGAGCTTCACGCCGAGTGCATCGAGATGCAGCCGGGCCACCGCCTCGTCCAGGTATTTGGGCAGCACGTAGACGCCGGTCGGGTACTCGTCGGGCTTGGTGTACAGCTCGATCTGGGCGAGCACCTGGTTGGTGAAGGAGTTGCTCATCACGAAGCTGGGGTGACCGGTCGCGTTGCCGAGGTTCATCAGGCGGCCCTCGCTCAGCACGATGATCGAGTGCGGGGTGTCGGAGTCGGCGTCGAAGGTCCACTCGTCGACCTGGGGCTTGATCGTCACCCGGCGGACGTTCGGCTGACGCTCGAGGCCGGCGATGTCGATCTCGTTGTCGAAGTGTCCGATGTTGGACACGATCGCCTGGTGCTTCATGCGGCGCATCTGGTCGACGGTGATCACGTCGCGGTTGCCGGTGGCGGTGACGTAGATGTCGGCCAGCGGCAGGGCCTCCTCGAGCGTGGTGACCTGGAAACCGTCCATGGCCGCTTGCAGTGCGCAGATCGGGTCCACCTCGGTCACGATCACCCGGGCGCCCTGACCGCGCAGCGACTCCGCGCAGCCCTTGCCGACGTCGCCGTAGCCGCAGACCACGGCGACCTTGCCGCCGATCAGGACGTCGGTCGCCCGGTTGAGCCCGTCGATCAGGGAGTGCCGGACGCCGTACTTGTTGTCGAACTTGGACTTGGTCACCGAGTCGTTGACGTTGATCGCCGGGAACAGCAGCGCGCCGGCGCGGAAGGCCTCGTACAGCCGGTGCACACCGGTGGTGGTCTCCTCGGTGACGCCCTTGATCGCGTTGGCGATCTTGACCCAGGAGACTCCGTCGGCCAGCGAGGACTTGATCGTCTCGATGATCACCGCCAGCTCGTGCGGGTCTTCCTCACCGGCCTCGTCGATCTCGCCGGACTTCTCCGCCTCGACGCCCTTGTGGACCAGCAGGGTGGCGTCGCCGCCGTCGTCGAGGATCATGTTGGCCAGCTCGCCATCCGGCCACACCAGGATCTCGCGGGTGCACTCCCAGTACTCCTCCAGCGTCTCGCCCTTCCAGGCGAAGACCGGGACGCCGGCCGGGGCCTCCGGGGTGCCCTCGGGACCGACGACCGCCGCCGCGGCGGCGTGGTCTTGGGTGGAGAAGATGTTGCAGCTCGCCCAGCGGACCTCCGCGCCCAGGGCGACCAGGGTCTCGATCAGGACCGCCGTCTGCACGGTCATGTGCAGCGACCCCGCGATCCGGGCCCCGGCCAGCGGCTTGCTCTCGCCGTACTGCGCCCGCATGGCCATCAGCCCCGGCATCTCGTGCTCGGCGAGCCTGATCTCCTTGCGACCGAACTCGGCAAGCCCCAGGTCTGCTACGCGAAACTCCATGCGGGGCAGCCTATGTTCTGGCCTCGGCCGGTACCAAAGCCGCTTCCCGGGTCCCTCGGTCCCGTCCCCGTCCCGTCCTGTCCCCGTCCGTCCGTCCCCGGCGAGTGTGCGCGTACGACGGGTTCGCCCGGCGTGTCGCCGTCGTTCGCGCACAGTTCCCGGGGAGGGGGGTTGCGGGGAGGGGGGGTTCCGGGCGGGAGGGGGGTTGCGGGCGGGAGGGGGTTCCGGGAAGGTGGGGGTTCCGGGAAGGTGGGGGTCAGTGGCTGGGGGCGGTGGGGCGATCGGCCGGGGTGTAGTCGGCCCGGTAGATGTCCGGCTCCAGATACAGCGAGGTGACCATCGGCTCGGCGCTGCGGATGGCCGCCTCGGCGTGGTCGATGGCCTGGGCCACGCCGGCGGCACTGCCGCTTTCGGCCACCGCGATCTTGGCCGCGACCAGGATCTCCTCCGGGCCGAGGTGGAGGGTCTTCATGTGGATGACCTTGTCCACGCCCTCGGCCGAGGCCAGCGCGTCGGCGATCCTGGCCCGCACCTCGGGCGAGGCGGACTCCCCGATCAGCAGGCTCTTGGTCTCGATCCCCAAGGCGACCGCGACGGCGACCAGCAGCAGGCCGATCAGGGCCGTACCGATCACGTCGAAGATCCCGTTGCCGGTCAGCAGGGTCATCCCCACCCCGAACAGCGCGAAGACCAGACCGATCAGGGCCGCGAAGTCCTCCAGCAGCACCACCGGCAGCTCAGGCGCCTTGGCCGACCGGATGAACTTGGACCACCGCTGCCGGCCGCGGGTCTTGTTCGACTCCCGGATGGCGGTCCGGAACGAGAGGCTCTCGGCGATGAGCGCGGCGACGAGGATCACCAGAGGCACCCACCACCATGAGCTCTCCAGCAGCCCGCTCGGGTGACCCTGGGCCAGCTCGTGCCCCTTGTGGTAGGCCTCGTACAGCGCGAACAGGCCGCCCACGCTGAACAACACGATGGACACGATGAAGGCAAAGACATAACGCTCGCGCCCGTAACCGAACGGGTGCTCCTCGTCCGCCTCGCGTCGCGCCCGCCGGCCACCGATCAGCAGCAGCAACTGGTTGCCGGAGTCCGCCACGGAGTGGATCGCCTCGGCGAGCATCGACGACGCGCCGGTCAACGCCCAGGCCCCGAACTTCGTGGCGGCGATGAACAGATTGGCCGTCAGCGCGGCGACGACCGCCTTGGTCCCACCCTCGGCGCTCACAGGGCTGCCTCAACTCTCAAGATCGACATACCTTCCCAGACCCACGGCCAGATAGACCGCGGCGAACATACCCGTCTGCAGAAGCGTGGCGTAGCGCTCGACATCGGATCCGGAGGCGTGCTCGATCACGCAGACCCGGACGTCGTTGCGTTCGGCGGCGCTCCTGAGCCGGGCCTGAGCGGTACGGATCAGCTCG
>DASTGF010000241.1:0-3130 GCA_035719255.1 Microlunatus sp.
CGATCCGGACCACAGAATCGCGCGCCGGGCCCCTGCCATGGCGGTCGGGGAACTATCGCTGGTCGAGCGGCACGAAGTCCCGGGTCCGATAGCCGGTGTAGATCTGCTTCGGCCGGGCGATCTTCTGCTCCTTGTCCGTCACGAGTTCCTGCCACTGGGCGAGCCAGCCAGAGGTCCGCGGGATCGCGAACAGCACGGTGAACATCTCCGGGGAGAAGCCGAGCGCCTCGTAGATCAGGCCGGAGTAGAAGTCGACATTCGGATACAGCCGGCGCTTGACGAAGGACTCGTCCTCGAGGGCGATCTTCTCCAGCTCCTGGGCGATCTTGAGCAGCGGGTTGACGCCGGTGACCTCGAACACGTCGTCGCACGCCTTCTTGATGATCTTGGCGCGCGGGTCGTAGTTCTTGTAGACCCGGTGACCGAAGCCCATCAGCTTCTCCTTGCCGTTCTTCACCCCCTCGATGAACTCGGGGATCCGGTCGACGGTCTTGATCTGCCGCAGCATGCGCAGCACCGCCTCGTTCGCGCCGCCGTGCAGCGGGCCGAAGAGGGCGCCGATGCCCGCACCCACGGCGGAGTACGGGTCGACCTGCGATGAGCCGACCGACCGGACGGCATTCGTGGAGCAGTTCTGCTCGTGGTCGGCGTGCAGGATGAACAGCACCTCGAGCGCCTTGACCAGCCGGGGATCGGCGTCGTACTTCTGCTCGCTCATCCTGAACAGCATCGCGAGGAAGTTCTCGGTGTAGGACAAGGCATTGTCGGGATAGACGTACGGCCGGCCCATCCCGTGGCGGTAGGCGAAGGCGCCGAGCGTCGGCATCTTGGCGATCATCCGCGTGATCTGCAGCTTGCGGGCGTCAGGATCCAGCACGTTGCGGGCATCGGGATAGAAGGTCGACAACGCGCTCACCGAGGCCATCAACATGCCCATCGGGTGGGCGTCATAGCGGAAGCCCTGGATGAACTGCTTGAGGTTCTCGTGCAAGAAGGTGTGGTAGGTCACCTCGTGCACCCAGGAATCGAGCTGGTCCGCTGTCGGCAGCTCGCCGTTCAGCAGCAGATAGGCGACCTCCAGATAGGTGGAGTGCTCGGCCAGTTGCTCGATCGGGTAGCCCCGGTACTCCAGGATGCCGACGTCGCCGTCGATGTAGGTTATGGCGCTGCGGCAGGAGGCAGTGTTGACGAAGCCGGGATCGTACGTCGCCAGGCCCGGGTCGCCGTCCACCGCGAGCTGTTTCAGATCCGCGGCGCGGATCGTGCCGTCGGTGATCGGCACCTCGTATTCTCGTCCAGTCCGGTTGTCCCGGATGGTCAGCGTGTCGGCGCGGGGGGTGTCGACGTCGGTCGGACCCGCCGTGGACGTATCGGTCATGCGCACAAACTACGCGGATGTCTCAGCACCCGCTAAGTCGGGTGACCCAGAGCACAGCTCGAGCGTGACCGCGGTGGCGGCCCTAGCCGCAGCGGTGTTTTGCACCCGGCGAGCCCCGCCGGTATTCTGGTCGGCTGTTGCGTTCGCGCGGCCGGTTCACGCTGCGCTCGCGATCCAGCACCCTTCGTACGAATCACTTCAGGAAAGCAGTCGACGAGCGTGTCTACTTTCAGCCCGAAGCCAGGCGACGTCACCCGGACCTGGCATGTCATCGATGCCGAGGACGTTGTCCTGGGGCGGCTGGCGGTGACCGCCGCCACCCTGCTGCGCGGCAAGCACAAGCCGACCTACGCCCCGCACGTGGACGGCGGTGACTTCGTCATCGTCGTCAACGCGTCGAAGGTGGCGCTGACCGGCAACAAGCGCAGCGACAAGTTCGCCCACCGGCATTCCGGGCGGCCGGGTGGCCTGAAGTCCGTCAGCTACGGAGAGCTGCTCGACACCGATCCCCGCCAGGCGGTGGAGCGGGCCGTCTGGGGCATGCTGCCGAAGAACAAGTTGAGCCGGAAGGTGATCTCGAAGCTGAAGGTGTACTCCGGCCCGGAGCACCCGCACACCGCGCAGAAGCCGCAGCCGTACGAGATCACCCAGGTCTCGCAGTAGACCACCGCCCACCACGAAACATCGAGGATTCACATTCGTGACCGACATCGTTGAAGAGACCGAAGCGATCGCCCCGTTCACCGAGGGTGAGCGCGAGATCGCGTACCGCTCCGAGGCCGCCCCGTCCGTGGCGCAGGGCCCGGCGGGTCGCCCGGCCGTCGTGGCCCCGGCCGGCGCCACCGGCCGTCGCAAGGAGGCCGTCGCGCGCGTCCGGATCGTTCCCGGCAGCGGCCAGTGGACCATCAACGGCCGCGCGCTGGACGACTACTTCCCCAACAAGGTGCACCAGCAGATCGTCTCCGAGCCGTTCGCGACCGCCGCTGTCGCCGGCTCCTATGACGTGATCGCCCGCATCCACGGCGGTGGCGTGAGCGGTCAGGCCGGAGCCCTCCGGCTCGGTGTGGCTCGTGCGCTGAACGCCGTCGACGCCGAGGCCAGCCGCCCGGCGCTGAAGAAGGCAGGCATGCTGACCCGCGACGCCCGGATCAAGGAGCGCAAGAAGGCCGGTCTGAAGAAGGCCCGTAAGGCTCCGCAGTACAGCAAGCGCTGATCACGCGCCGATGGGCCGCCTGTTCGGCACCGATGGTGTGCGTGGCCGTGCCAACGAAGTCCTGACCGCCGAACTGGCGTTGGACCTCGCGGTCGCGGCCGCGCACGTACTCGGCGAGTCCGGGGAGTTCCGGGGGCACGCACCGACCGCGGTGGTGGGCCGTGATCCGCGCGCGTCCGGGGAGTTCCTCGAGGCGGCCGTCGTGGCCGGGCTGGCCAGTGCGGGGGTGAACGTCGTCCGGCTCGGGGTGCTGCCGACCCCGGGCGTGGCCTATCTGACGGCGCACACCCATGCCGATCTCGGCGTGATGCTGTCCGCCAGTCACAACCCGATGCCCGACAACGGGATCAAGTTCTTCGCGCGGGGCGGGACCAAGCTGGACGACGCGCTCGAGGACGCCATCGAGGCGCGGATGGGCGAGGTCTGGGCCCGCCCGACCGGCGGCGCGGTGGGCCGCGTAACCGAGGACCCCGGGCTGGTGGAGTCCTACGTGGCGCACCTCGTGGCCAGTCTCGGCCAGCCGGTGAGCCTGGACGGGC
>DASTGF010000242.1:0-4879 GCA_035719255.1 Microlunatus sp.
GTGGCGAATTGGACGTCGTCGGGCACTCCGGCGGCGGCGCATCGGCCGGGGTCGTCGATCCAGCTCTTCGGCCAGGTACAAGGCGCGATCGATTAACGCGTGTCCGGCGGACCCGGTGTAGGTCAAATACACGGCGACCTGCGCGTTCTCGATCCGACCGGCGGTACCGGTGTACTGACGCTGCACCCCGACCGTCAGATCGGCAGCGACTTCGGCGAGCCGGACCAACGCGAGATCCATCGCCGCGCGGCCGATCTCGGCATCCCAGCTCGCGTCCCACGCCACCAACGCGTCGAGCAGACGTTGCGGCCAACGCGTGGGCGGCAGGCATCGTCATCACTTCAGCTGACGTGGCCCCCCTCTCGGGGCAACTGACCAGTCGGGACCGGTGCCCGGTGCTACCCGGCGCGAGGACAACGTCGGGTTGCCGGTTCGGGCCGATCCCGGCCGTACGATGACGGACGTGAGATCACGGCTGTGGGCGGCCGGGGCGGCGGTATGGACCGGTGTGTTCATCGTGCTGGCGTACGGCATCTTCAATCCGCAACTCTGGTACATGCTCGTGGTGGCGATCGGCGGCCTGCTGGCGCTGTTCGCGGCGATTGTCGGCACCCAGGGCCACGGGCGAACGGCATTGTTGCTTGCGATGGGGATCCTGGTTATCGCCGCGGTCCTGGGCGGGTTGCAGGCCGGTCCGGTCCTGCTCCCGGCGGTCGTTTCCTGCGCGCTGGGTGTGAAGAACTCGCCGGCCAACGCCCGGGAAATAGTCAGGCATTGACGACCGGGGCCTGGCCTTCGATCTCATCGGCGTCGACGGCGATGGCTTCCTGGACCGCCTGCGGGCTCATCGCCAGGTTCACCGCCCAGTAATAGATCACCAGGGCGAACGCGGTCACGATGACGATGTCCCACTGCGTACCCGGGAACAGGGCACTCTTGTGCCCGTCGCCCTCCTCGCCGTAGTTGCCCCACAGGCTGATCAGCGTCAGCCCGAGCATCCACGGGCCGATCCATACCGCCGAGCGCAGCTTCAGATTGCCGGCCGTCTCCTTCAAGGCGACGCCGTACCCGTACAGCATGAGTCCGACGAGCAGGGCGACGAGCAGCTTCCACATGGTGTTCCAGCCGCCCCAGTAGATCAGCAGACTGGAGAAGGCGAACGACACCGGCAGGAGAACCTTCGGGAACGGCATCTGGTAGGGACGGTTTCGGTCCGGATCCCGCTGCCGCAGGGCGGCCAGGGAGACCGGAGCCAGGGCGTACATGATGGCCGTGGCCCCGGTGACCGCGTTGACCAGGCTGGCCCAGCTACCGAATCCGACGAACGAGATGCAGCCGACGACGGCAGCGACCAGGATCGACACCACCGGCACCCGGCGCCGGTTGGTCCTGGCCAACTGGGACGGCATCTCCTCCTCCTCGCCGAGCGCGTACGAGAGGCGGGCCGTGGTCCCCAGGTACACGATGCCGGTGCCGGCCGGCGAAATGATGGCGTCGATCAGCAGCAACGTGCCCAGCCAACCGGCACCGACGGCCAGCGCCAGGGTGTACCAGGCGCCGACGCTGGACCCGGCGTCCGGGCCCAGCGGGTGGTCCCAGCCACCCGCCACGTTGGCCGGATCGACACCGACCAGGAACGCGAACTGCAGCGCGATGTACAGGGTGGCGCCGATCGCCATGGCCGTGATGATGGCCCGGGAGATGTCCTTCTTCGGGTCGCGGGCCTCACCGGCCAACTGAACGGCCTGTTCGAATCCCTGCAGGGCGAACACCACACCGGCCGGGAGTGCGGCCAGCACACCGTGGATCCCGTGCGGCATGAAGCCGCCGCCGGCCGTCAGGTTGCCCGGGTTGAAGGACAGCGAACAGACGACGATGATGGCCAACACCGGGATCGCGGTCTTCCAGATCACCACGATCGCGTTCGACTCGGACATGAACTTGGCGCCGGCCAGGTTCATGCAGGTGAACAGGATCATGGCGGCGAATGCGACGATCGTGCCGAGCCAGTTCAGATTCCCCGCGTCATCGAGCATGTTGAAATGAGATTGCGTCCACTGGGTGCTGTTGGCGTACTCGATCGCGGCCAGGATCTCGATCGGAGCGATGGCCACGGCCTGCAGCCAGGACGACCAGCCGGCGAAGAACCCGGTGACCGGTCCGTGTGAGAAGTACGGGAACCGGCCGGTGCCGCCGGCCACCGGGTAGGTCGCGCCCAGTTCGGCGAAAACCAGCGCCAGGATGGTCAGCATGACCGCGGCCAACACCCAGGACAGGATCGCCGCCGGGCCCGCGATCTGGGCGGCGCTCTCCGCGCTAAGCAGCCAGCCAGACCCGATGATCGAACCCAGCGAGACGAACATCAGGCCGTAGAAGCCGACGCTGCGCCCGAGCTTGCCGTGCGGATTGCCGTGCAGGTGCCCATCCCTGACCGTCACGATTCCTCCACGTGTGGGTGAACCCTTGCAGATGGGGCCAGGTTTGGGCCAGTTCGACCTCGCGGTTACCGGCTCGCTGGTGGCGTGATTGTGAACCTAGTCCAAAGAGCCGCTCGTGACGACACGCAACTCGGCCGGCCAGGTCAGCGACTGCTGTCCGCCACCGACGATGTCCCGGACCTGGCCATCAGGGAGCAGCGGAACGAAGAGTCACGTCAGCACTCAGCTTCGGGCCCGTCTTGGGCTGAGTACGGTGTGCAGCCGTGCCGGTGGAGTTCCTCAGCGACGAGGAAGTGGCTGCCTACGGCGGGTTCGTGGGTTCGCCGTCACCGACCGAGCTCGCCCGGTGGTGCCTGCTCGACGATGCCGATCTGCGGTTGGTCAACCGGCGTCGGGTGGATCATCTGCGGCTCGGTTTCGCGCTTCAGCTGGTGACGGTGCGGGCGTTGGGGTTGTTCCTGGTCGACCCGTTGGACGTGCCGACGGTGGTCCTCGACGACGTCGCAGAACAGCTGGGGGGTGGCCGATGCGTCGTGCGTGAAGCGCTACACCGAGCGGCGCCCGACCACGGTTCGATCATCAGGGGTCGCCGTAACTTTCGCCGAGGATCGGGCGGATATGCCTGACCGGCATGATCAGGCGCTGCTGTCGCGATGGTCGGCGAGGACGTTGTGGACGGTGCCGACGGACACCTTGGTGGCGCGGGCGATGGTGCGGATCGATTCGCCGTCGGTGTGGCGGGCGAGGATGATGCGTCGCTTGTCGGCGTCGACGACGCGGGGTCGGCCGCCGGTGCGGCCGCGGGCGCGGGCGGCGGCGAGCCCGTGGCGGGTCTTGCGGACGATGTCGCGGCGGCGGTCCTCGGCCAGGGCGAGCGCGAGGTCGAGGATGAGGCTGCGGTCGGTGTGCTCGCCGGCGGCGATGCCGTCGAGGACCTTGACCGCGATGCCGCGGGAGAACAGGTCGTTGAGCACGAGCAGCCCTTCGAGCAGGTTGCGGCCGAGCCGGTCGACCTCCTGCACGGTGAGCAGGTCCCCCGAGCGCAGGTAGTCGATCGCGGCGCTCAGCGCGGGCCGGGCGTCCAGGGCGAGGCTGCCGCTGATCTTCTCCTCGAACACGCGCTCGCAGATCGGGTCGAGCGCATCGTGTTGCCGGGCAGTCTCCTGCTTGCTGGTGCTGACCCGTACAAGCCCCACCAGTGCCACGGAGTCCCTCATTCCGTTCAGCAAACGCGTTCATCAACCGGCGTGGAGCCTACCTGTTGTTGAACGAGTTGTTGAACACTTCCCACTCGAACGAAGCCGCTGCCGGCGACGCTGGGCGAGCGTTCAGTCATCGACCGTTTTCTGAACACGGCGTCGTGCGAAGATCGGCAGCGTCCTGATGCGATTCCGACCGTGGCGCAGCGGTGGGCTGCGCGCGCGGGCGATGCCGAGCCCGGGTCGCCGTAGCAACGGAACGGATCTGGGCGGTTTGGTGATCTTGCTGAGTTGGTCGGGCAAGCCAGCGCCGTGTCGCGAGCAAGGATGCCCCGTTTGGGGATCGGTGACCGGTGACAGATTTCGGACGCCAGCTCCGGCGCGATACCAAGCCCGACCGTCTTGATCCGTAGGACACGCCTAGCCTGACGATATGACCGCAGTCGCCAGCGCCACGATCTCCGTGTCCGCATGAAGGCCGTCGTCCGCGAGCGCTACGGGTCGCCCGATGTCCTCCGCCTCGAGGAGGTCGCGGTGCCCACACCGCACAAGGGGCAGGTGCTGGTACGCATCATCGCGACTTCGATCAACCTCAGTGACTGGGAGGGCCTGCGTGGCTGGCCGGCGTACGCACGCTTCCGAGGGTTCGGGCTGTTCCGGCCCTCGCGCCGCATCCTGGGATCCGACATCGCGGGCGTCGTAGTGTCTGTCGGCGGCGGCGTCACCCGGTTTCGGGAGGGCGATGCCGTGTACGGCGACATCCTAGCGATGACGGGCGGTTTCGCCGAGTACGCCGTGGCATCGGAAGAGATGCTCGCACTGAAGCCCGCGCAGCTGTCGTTCGCCGCGGCTTCGACCCTGCCCCAGTCTGGCGCGATCGCTATACAGGCGATCACGCGCGCTACGCCCGGAGCACGGATGCTGATCAATGGTGCGGGGGGAGGGACCGGGGCGTTCGCGCTCCAGCTCGCCGCCGCGCGCGGGCTCCACGTCACCGCAGTCGACAACGCGGGCAAACTCGACTTCATGCGATCACTCGGCGCCGCCGCGGTCATCGACTACCGCACCGATGACTACACCCGAACCGGACCGTACGACCTCATCGTGGATCTCGTCGCGCGCCGATCGGTGTTCGCCTACCGCCGAGCCCTCGCCCGCGGTGGCACCTACCTCATCGTCGGCGGAACACTGCGCGTGCTGCTGCGGGTCCTGACCATTGGCGCGGCGATCGGCGCTCTGACG
>DASTGF010000243.1:0-4075 GCA_035719255.1 Microlunatus sp.
TGGTGGTTCCTCGATGCACCGGACGCCATCCGACGCTACCGCTCTGCGGTGACCGAGACGGTCGGCTTCACCCGTACGTCGGGCTTCATCGACGACACCAGGGCCTTCTGCTCCATCCCGGCCCGCCACGACATGTCGCGCCGGATCGACGCGGGCTACGTCGCGCAGCTCGTGGCGGAGCACCGGCTCGATCTCGACGAGGCGCAGCAGATCGTCCGCGATCTCGTCGTCACCAACCCACGAAAGACGTTCAAGCTGTGAGCACCGACCACCTGCCCCGCCTCGACCGATCCCTGACGGGCACCGCCGCCGCCCCGATCCGGATCGTGCACCTCGGTCTCGGCAACTTCCACCGCGCTCACCAGGCCTGGTACACGTGGCGCTCCCCCGACGCCGCGTCGTGGGGGATCGCCGCGTTCACCGGTCGCCGCCCCGATGCCGCCGACGCGTTGGGACCGCAGGACGGCCTCTACACGGTCATCGTCCGAGACGCTGCGGCGGATACCTTGGAGCTCGTCGGCGCCTTGTCGGAGGTGCGCCCGGCCTCCGACCACGACCGGTATCTGACCTTGCTCGCTGCCCCGGAGACGGCCCTGGTGACCATCACGGTGACCGAAGCGGGTTACCACTTCGGTCCGGAAGGGCGGCTGGCCGATTCCGACGTTGTCGCCGCCGACATCGCTACCCTGCGGCGCGACCGACGAGCGCCCGTCACGAGTCTGCCGGGGAAGCTCGTGGCCGGCCTGCTGGCTCGTCGCCAGGCCGGTTCGGGCCCGATCACCGTGCTCTCCTGCGACAACCTGCCGCACAACGGAGCGGTCACGCGGACCGTCGTCGCCGACCTCGCGCGGCGAGTGGATCCCGCCCTGAGCGACTGGCTGGACACCTACGTCGATTTCGCGTCCTCGATGGTCGACCGGATCACCCCGGCGACCACCGACGCCGACCGCGAGCTGGTCGCCCAGGAGCAGCACTACCGCGACGAGGCGCCGGTACCGACCGAGCCGTTCAGCGAGTGGGTGATCTCGGGACGATTCCCGGCCGGTCGACCGGCGTGGGAGAGCGCCGGCGCCCACTTGGTCGACGACGTGGCACCGTACGAGCAGCGCAAGCTGACCTTGCTGAACGGCTCGCACTCGCTGCTGGCGTACGCGGGCAGTATCCGCGGGCACGCCTCGATCGACGAGGCGGTCGCCGACCCCGCCTGTGCGCAGTGGGTGGAGCGGTTCTGGGACGAGGCCGTACCCCATCTGACCCTCGCCGGCCCGCAGATCGCCGACTACCGCGCCGCGCTTCTCGAGCGCTACCGCAACCCGCGGATCCGGCATCGGCTGGCCCAGATCGCGGCGGACGGGTCCACCAAGATCGCCGTCCGCATCCTGCCGACGGTGCGCAGCGAGCGCGCTCAGGGCCGGGTCCCGATCGGCTGCGCGACCGTGCTGGCGGCCTGGATCTTGCACCTGCGAGGCTTGGGTGCACCGGTCAACGACACCGGCGGCGCCGCGTACGTCGACGCCGCCGCCGGCGAGCTGGCCGACGCGATCGCAGCGGTGATCACCCGGCTGGACCCCGAGCTCGGCCGGGACCAGCTACTGCTCGACGCAGTTCTGACCCAGGCGACGGAGGTGACGCGATGACGAGCGACCCGGTGGTGAACGCTGATGGGACGCGAGCCTCGACCGGCGTGGACACCGGCCACCCGGCCGGCGCCCGCATGATCGGCGGTGTCGGCGAGCGGCTGGATTCCCAGGCCGTCCAGGACTTCGTCGCGCAGTGCCTGGCCGGCGTGGACGTCGACGACCGGCGGGTCTGCCTCGTGGTGCCGGACCGCACCCGGACCTGCCCGCTGCCGCTGATCCTCGCCGCGGCCCGAGACGCCCTCGCCGGTCGTGCGAAGGAGGTCACGGTGCTGATCGCGCTGGGCACCCATCAGGGTCATAGCGAGGAGCAGCTGGCCCAGCATCTGGGGTATGCCCCGGGGGGTTCGGAGGAGGTCTATCCCGGCTGGCGCATCCTCAATCACGAGTCCTGGCTGCCCGAGACGTTCACCTCGCTCGGGACGATCAGCGCCGAGCGGGTCTCCGAGCTGACCGGCGGCCGGCTCACCGACGCGGGGGTGGAGGTCAGGATCAACCGCAACGTCACCGACGCCGACGTCGCCATCGTCATCGGCCCGGTGTTCCCGCACGAGGTGGTGGGCTTCTCCGGCGGCAACAAGTACTTCTTCCCCGGCGTCTCCGGGCAGGAACTGATCGACCTGTCGCACTGGGTCGGGGCGTTGATCACCAGTGCCGAGATGATCGGAACCCGCGGCGTGACCCCGGTCCGGGCCTTGATCAATGAGGCCTGCACCCTCATCCCTACCACCCGGCTGGCGTTCTGCCTGGTCGTGGCATCGGGCACAGACACCCTGCACGCCGCCGCTTTCGGCACGCCGGAAGACGCCTGGGCTGCGGCGGCGGAGATGTCGGCGCAGACGCACGTGACCTACCTCGACCGGACGTACCCGCGGGTGCTGTCGATCATGCCCAGCAAGTACGAGGACATCTGGACCGCCGCCAAGGGCTTCTACAAGCTGGAGCCGATTGTGGCCGATGGTGGCGAGTTGATCATCTTCGCTCCGCATATCACCGACATCTCGGTCATGCACCCGCACATTGCCGAGATCGGCTACCACAACCGGGACTACTTCGTCGGCCAGTGGGACCGCTTCTCCGACCAGCCCTGGGGGGACCTCGCGCACTCCACCCACCTACGCGGACAGGGGACCTGGGATCCCGAGCACGGCGAGCGAAACCGGGTCACGGTCACGCTGGCCACGGGAATCCCGGAGGACGTGGTCCGCTCGGTGAATCTGGAGTACCGCGATCCGGCCACGATCGATCGAGCCGCGTACGAGGCCGACCCGGACACTTTCGTCGAGCCGCACGCGGGCGAGGTGTTGTATCGGCTCATCGAGGGGACGGCAGCGGACCCGCAGCGGTCCGGTCACACGGGCGAGCCTGACGGCCGCAGCGCTGATTCCGAGGGCGCCACCGGGTGAGAGGCTCCGGCCTCAACCGGCCACTGGCGCTGCTCGTCGCGGCCACCTTCTTCATGGAGTTCCTCGACTCCACGATCCTGGCTACTGCGGCCCCGGCGATCGCCACCGACTTCGGCGTCGCGCCCGTGGACGTGAACGCCGCGATGACCGGCTATCTCGTCGCGCTCGCCGCCGGCATCCCGATCACGGGCTGGCTGACCGACCGGTTCGGCGGTCGCCGGATCTTGATGATCGCCATCGCGGTCTTCACTCTCGCCTCCGCGCTGTGCGCCGCCAGCGTGAGCCTCCCGATGCTGGTCGCCATGCGCGTGCTGCAGGGCGCCGGCGGTGCGCTGATGGTGCCGGTCGGCCGGCTGGTGGTGCTCCGGGCCACCGCCAAGCGCGACATGCTCGACGCCATCGCCTATCTGACCTGGCCGGCCCTGATGGCACCGGTGTTCGCGCCCACGGTCGGCGGCTGGATCGTCACCGTGGCCAGCTGGCACTGGATCTTCTTGATCAACATCCCGCTGGGGGTGATCGCCTTCGTGGTCGCCGCGCGCATCGTCCCGGCCACCCGGACAGACGGTGTGCCGCCGGCGGACTGGGTCGGTTTCGCCCTGTGCGGCAGCGTCCTCGGAACGCTGCTGATCGGCCTCGAGTTGGTCCGGCCGTCGGTGGTCGGCTCGGGATCGTTGCTCGCCGCGGCGGCGATCCTTCTCGCTCTGACCGCCACGACCACCTGGTGGTTGCGCCGGACGCCACATCCGGTGCTGCGCTTCGAGGCGTTGCTGGTGCCGTCGTTCCGGGTCAGCAACGTCGGCGGCTCGACCTATCGCGGGGTGATCAGCGCCATCCCCTTCCTGCTGCCGCTGATGTTCCAGGTGGGCTTCGGCTGGTCGCCGGTCCGCGCCGGACTGCTCGTGCTGATGCTCTTCGCCGGCAACGTCGCGATCAAGCCGGCCACCACCCCGCTGATCCGGCGCTTCGGGTTCCGCACCATTCTGATCGGCAGCCTGATCGCCGGGGGGCTGATGCTCGGGCTGATCGCTC
>DASTGF010000244.1:0-9510 GCA_035719255.1 Microlunatus sp.
CACCCTGGAGGAGGAAGAACCGTACGAGCCGCTGCGGGCGGACCCGACCATCGAACGGGCCCAGGCCGATCGGCTCGCGCGGCTGCGCGCTGAACGGGACGGCGATGCCGTGCACGACGCGCTGGCCGAGATCCGCAGCACCGCCGCCGGTTCCGGCAACGTGCTCGTGCCCCTCAAGGCAGCGCTGGCCGCGCGAGCCACCGTCGGCGAGGTCTGCGACGCGCTGCGCGAGGTGTGGGGTACCTACACACCACGCGATGCGTTCTGATTCGCCGGTACCCCGCTGACGGCTCGCGGCGCTACGGTGACCACCGTGACCCACCTCGACCCGTCCTGGACCATTCTCGCCAGCTACGAGACCGCGGAGCACAACCGCTGCGTCGACGTCTTCTCCCGCCCCGACGGAACGTACGGGTTCGAGGAGTTCCGGCGCGACCCCGAGGACATGGGGGCCTGGTACGACGTGGCCTACTTCGCCGAGCAACGGTTCGCCGAGCGGGAGGAGGCCGAGCAAGCCGCTCGCCGCGAGGTGCACTGGCTCGGGGAGCAGCGCTGAATCTCGAGCCGGGCGCGGCCGACCCGCGGACACGGAGCGCCGGTCGCGGCACCGACCCGCTGAAATACCCTGACTCGGTGGACCGACGGAAGATGATCATCCGCGCGGCGGAGCGGCTGAACGAGCGTCTGGTGGCCATCCGTCGTGACATCCACGCCCACCCCGAGATCGGCAACGCGGAGCATCGCACGACGCGAGTGATCGTCGAGACGCTGGCCGCGGCCGGGCTGCCGGCCCGAGTGCTCGACGTCGGCACCGGGGCACTGTGCGACATCCTGCCCGACGGCGTCAGCGAGCCACCGGTGGTCGGGCTGCGTGCCGATATCGACGCGCTGCCGATCCAGGAGGCGAACGATGTCCCCTACCGGTCCACCTATCCCGGGATCGCCCATGCCTGTGGGCACGACGTGCACACCGCCGTCGTGCTCGGCGTGGGGCTGATCCTGGCGCAGCTGCGGGAACAGGGTCTGCTGCAGCACGGCGTCCGGCTGATCTTCCAGCCGGCCGAGGAGACCAGCCCCGGCGGCGCTTTGGATGCCATCGACGGCGGCGCCCTGGAGGGCCTGTCCGAGGTGTACGCGGTGCACTGCGATCCGCGCACCGACGTCGGCCGGATCTCGCTGCGGACCGGGGCGATCACCTCGGCCGTGGACAGCGTGCTGATCAAGCTGAACAGCGCTGGCGGACATACCTCCCGGCCGCACCTGACCGGCGATCTCGTGGGGGCGCTCGGTGCGCTCGCCACCACGATGCCACTGCTGCTCACCCGGCGGGTCGACCCGCGCAGCGGCGTCTCGCTGGTCTGGGGACGGATCCGCGCCGGAGGCGTGGCCAACGCGATCCCGGCCAGCGGCGAGATCGAGGGCACGCTCCGCGCGCTGAGTGTTCAGGGCTGGCGGGACGCGCAGCAGATCATCAGCTCACTCGCGACCCAGGTCGTCGCGCCGTACGGGGTCGGCATCCACGTCTCGATCACCGCCGGTGTCCCGCCGGCCGTGAACCACCACAGTGGCGTCGAACGGTTCAGCGGTGCGGCCAAGGCGATCCTGGGTCGAGGCAGCGTGGGGAGCACCGAGCAGTCACTCGGCGGCGAGGACTTCTCGTGGATGTTGCAGCAGGTGCCCGGGGCGCTGGCGCGCCTCGGCGTGCGGCCGGTCGGTGCTCGGCAGGCGCCCGACATCCACCAGTCGACCTTCGACGTGGACGAGGGTTGCATCGGCATCGGGGTCAAGGTGCTGACCGAGTTGGCCGTCACCGCGACCGCCCCGGCCGACTGAGCCTCGCCGAGATTCCCCGGGCGTCCGGGAGGACCCCATCTGCGAGGAGTCGGCTGAGAAACGGGCGACGTCACAATCAGGTTTCTGCGGCACCGAAACTCACCGGGAGCCGTCCCGGAACGAATGAGTCGGGCTAGAGTTCCCTCGAGCCTCGTGAAAGAAAACGCCGTCAGAAGCGGCCCGGGCCGAAGAAATCACCGAAAGTTGTGCCGAGGAGGACGACGTGAAGAAACTCATCGTCGCGGCGGGTGTGCTGGTCAGCACCCTTGCCCTGACCCTGTCCGGCTGTGCCCAGCCCCCCGGCAGCACCCCGCAGGCCTCGACGAGCGCCGCCCCGAGCGGCGGCGCCAGCGGCGGCACCTCTGGCTTCAAGGCCTGCATGGTGTCCGACTCCGGCGGCTTTGACGACAAGTCCTTCAACCAGACCTCGTACAAGGGCCTGACCGATGCCAAGGAGCAGTTGGGGATCCCGACCGGTCAGGTCGAGTCTTCGGCCAACGCGGACTACGCCAAGAACATCCAGTCGATGGTCGACGCGAACTGCAACATCATCGTCACGGTCGGCTTCCTCCTCGGCGACGCCACCCTGGCCGCGGCGAAGAAGAACCCCGACATCAAGTTCGCCATCGTCGACTACAACGACACCGAGAAGTTCCCGTCGGTGAAGAACCTCAAGCCGCTGGTGTTCAACACCGCCGAGTCGAGCTTCATGGCCGGCTACCTCGCCGCCGGCATGACCCAGACCGGCAAGGTGGGCACCTTCGGTGGCGCCAAGATCCCGACGGTGACGATCTTCATGGACGGCTTCGCCCAAGGCGTGGACTACTACAACCAGCAGAAGGGCAAGTCGGTCGCCGTTCTCGGGTGGGATGCCAAGAAACAGGACGGCCAGTTCACCGGTGACTTCGAGGACACCAAGGGCGGCCAGCGCGTGGCCCAGGGCCTGATCAGCCAGGGCGCGGACATCATCTTCCCGGTCGCCGGCCCGGCCGGTATCGGCGGTCTCCAGGCGGCCAAGGCCAGCAACGGCAAGGTCAATGCCATCTGGGTCGACACCGACGGCTGCGTCAGCGCCTCCCAGTACTGCCCGCAGATCATGAGCAGCGTCTACAAGGCGATGGACGTCGCCGTGCTGGATGCGATCAAGGCGGCCCAGGACGGCAGCTTCAGCAACTCACCCTTCGTCGGCACGCTGGAGAACCAGGGCACCGGTCTCGCCCCCTTCCACGATTTCGACTCCAAGATCCCGGCCGACCTGAAGTCCGAGCTGGACAAGATCAAGTCCGACATCGTGGCCGGCACCATCAAGATCGAGTCCAAGTCCCAGCCCACGTCCTGATGTGAGCCGGCTCGCGCAGCGAGCACAAGCCGGCGAGCGTCGTCAGCGGAGCGCCTGACTCTGTTGTGCGACTGAGCGAGCAGCCCTGCCCGAATTCTGCGGCAGCGGGACGAAGCTGTGGCTGCGAGTGAAGGAGCACGACAGAGTCGCAGCGGCGCGCAGCGAGCGCGAGCGGGCTCAGATAGATGGGTGAGAGGATCGGGCTGTGAGTGTTGAGGTCAATCCCGAGACGGTCTCGACGGGTGCCGAGCACACGGGTCTGCGGCTCCGCGGCATCACCAAGCGGTTCGGCTCGCTGGTCGCGAACGACGGGATCGATCTGGACATCCTGCCGGGGGAGATCCACTGCCTCCTGGGTGAGAACGGTGCCGGCAAGTCGACACTGATGAACGTCCTGTACGGCCTGCTCCAGCCCGACGAGGGCACGATCACCGTCGACGGACGGCCGCACACCTCGCGCAATCCCAAGGAGGCGATGGCCGCCGGCATCGGCATGGTGCATCAGCACTTCATGCTCGTCGACGTGTTCACCGTGGCCGAGAACATGGTCCTGGGCCGTGAGCCGGGTGGTGCCGGGGTGCTCGACCTGCGCTCGGCCCGCCGGTTGGTCCGCGACCTGAGCGACCGGTACGGCCTCGCCGTCGATCCCGATGCCGTCGTCGAGGAGCTTCCGGTCGGTGTCCAGCAGCGTGTCGAGATCCTCAAGGCGCTGGCCAACGACGCCACCTATCTGATCTTCGACGAGCCGACGGCGGTGCTCACCCCGCAGGAGATCGACGAGCTGATCGCCGTGATGCGCTCGCTGCGCGACGAGGGCAAGGCGATCGTCTTCATCACCCACAAGCTGCGTGAGGTACGCGCCATCGCCGACAAGATCACCGTGATCCGGCGTGGGCGGGTGGTCGGCACCGCACGACCCACCGACTCCGAGGCTGAGCTGGCCGAGCTCATGGTCGGCCGGGCGGTCAGTCTGACCGTGGACAAGGCTCCGACCGAGACCTCCGCCGAACCGCGGCTCTCGCTGCGGGCGTTGTCGGTGGCCGGTCCGAGCGGGGCGATCGTCGTCGACGGCATCGACCTCGACGTGTACGGCGGCGAGATCGTGTGCGTCGCAGGCGTCCAAGGCAACGGCCAGACCGAGCTGGCCGAGGCGCTGCTCGGTGTCACGCCGGTCACCGGGGGCGAGATCTGGCTGGACGGCCGCCAGGTCACCGGCGCCACCCCCCGCCAGACCATCGAGGCCGGGCTCGGTTTCGTGCCGGAGGACCGTCAGCACGACGGGTTCGTCGGCAGCTTCAGCGTGGCCGAGAACCTGGTGCTCAACACGTTCGACGCGAAGCCGTATGCGGCCGGTATCGCGCTCGATCTGAAGAAGATCCGGTCCAGCGCCGAGCACCTCGTCGAGGAGTTCGACATCCGGACCCAGTCCATCGACACCCCGGTCGCATCGCTGTCGGGAGGCAACCAGCAGAAGGTGGTGCTCGCTCGCGAGCTGTCCCGGCCGCTGTCGGTGCTGATCGCCAGCCAGCCGACCCGTGGTGTCGACGTCGGCGCGATCGAGTTCCTGCACCAGCGGATCGTGGCGGAGCGGGACCGCGGGACGGCGGTCTTGATCGTGTCCACCGAGCTGGACGAGGTGTCGGCGCTGGCCGACCGGGTCGCCGTCATGTACCGCGGCAAGATCGTGGGCCTCGTCGGTCCTGACACCTCGCGTGAGGTGCTCGGCTTGATGATGGCGGGCGTACCGACCGAGGAGGCGATGGCTGCGGCCAGCACCACCTCGGCCCAGGAGGAAGAGGCCGCGGAGCTCGCCGCCGCGAAGGTTCGCACCGAGACCACCGGCGGTGCCCTCGATCAGGAGGTGCAGTGAGCGGCCAGACCAGCGACCCGGTAACTGATCAGCGGCCCGACCGGCCGGCCGACCGGCCGTCGTACGGCGCGATGCTGCGCGAACGCTGGTCGTCGCGCAAGCTCTGGCAAGACATTGCGACCACGGTCGCGGCGTTCGTGCTCGCGTTCCTGGTCGGCGCGATCTTGATGATCGTCTCCGACAGCGAGGTCCGCTCGACGTTCTCGTACTTCTTCGCCCGGCCCGGAGACGCGCTCACCGCGTCGTGGGAGAAGGTCTCCAGCGCCTACTCGGCCTTGATCAAGGGCGCGATCGGTGGCTGGGGCCCGATCACCGAGACCACCGCACAGGCGGCTCCGCTGATCTGTGCCGGGCTCGGCGTCGGGCTGGCGTTCCGGGCCGGCCTGTTCAACATCGGCGCTCAGGGTCAGGCGATCTGGGGCGCCATCCTGGCCGCGTACGTCGGGTTCACCTTCCACCTGCCGCCGGTGATCCACGCCGGTGTGGCGATCGCCGCAGGCATCCTCGGTGGTGCCCTCTGGGGTGGCATCGTCGGCTGGCTCAAGGCACGCACCGGAGCGCATGAGGTGATCGTCACGATCATGCTCAACTACGTCGCCGCCGGCATGCTCGCCTACCTGCTGACCACGACCGCCTTCCAGCGACCCGGCCGGACCGACCCGATCTCGCCCATCGTGGACTGGAACGCGACCCTGGCCCGGCTGGAGGGGTCGCGCCTGCACGTCGGCTTCCTGCTCGCCGTCGCCGCCGCCGTCGGCTACTGGTGGTTGCTCGACCGATCGACCACCGGCTTCGCCATCCGGGCGGTCGGGGCCAACCCGCACGCGGCGGCGACCGCGGGGATGAGCGTCTCCCGGACTACCGTGGTCACCATGCTGCTGGCCGGCGGCCTGGCCGGTCTGGCCGGGGTGCAGGCCGCCCTCGCGCCCAGCGTGGACGGCACACCGGTACCGCTGTCACTGGGGCTGGTCGGGTCCATCGGCTTCGACGCCATCACCGTGGCCCTGCTCGGACGCTCCAAGCCGCTCGGCATCGTGCTTGCCGGCCTGCTCTTTGGTGGCCTGCACGCGGGCGGCCTGGCCATGCAGAGTGAAGCGCAGACCCCGCTCACGCTGACCACGGTGCTGCAGGCGTTGATCGTGCTGTTCGTCGCGGCGCCGGCGCTGGTCTCGACCCTCGTACCGTTCCTCAAGGCGCGCAAGGCCAAGCCCAGTACGGCCGTCCCGGCGATGGAAGGAGGCCTGGCGTGAGCGCACCTGCCGACCAGCAGCCGGCGACCCGACCGGCACCGGCAGCCGCACAGTCCACCTTCGTCGAGTCCGCCGAGAAGCGTCGCCAGCGTCGCTCGACCGGCATCCTGATCGGCGTCGTCGGTCTGCTCTTGCTGATCTTGCTCGTCTCGACCACCGGCTCGGCCCGCTTCGCCTTGTCCGACGCCTTCGATCCGGTCCAGCTGCCGACCGTGGCGGTCCCCGGTCTGCCGACCGTGGCGATCTGCGCCGTGCTGTGCCTGCTGTGCGGTGCGGCATTCCTGTCCGGCCGGATGCGGCGGTTCTGGCCGGTGATCGCTGCGGTGGTCGCCGGACTGGCCGTCGTCGTCGGCTTCCTCACCTGGGCCGCTGCCGGTCGCGATCTGCCGTTCCCGGTGGCCAACCAGTTCGCCGGGACGCTGTCGCTGGCCACACCGCTGGTGCTCGGTGCGCTCTGCGGCGTGCTCTGCGAGCGGTCCGGAGTGGTCAACGTCTCCATCGAGGGCCAGTTCCTGACCGCGGCCTTCGCCGCGGCCGTGGTCGGCAGCGTCACCCAGTCGGTGACGGCGGCGCTGATCGCCTCGGTGCTCGCCGGTGTCGCAATGGCCGCCCTGCTGGCGCTGTTCGCGATCACGTACCTGGTCAACCAGGTGGTGCTCGGTGTGGTGCTCAACCTGCTGGCGGTCGGCATCACCGGCTTCTTGTTCGACCAACTGGTCCAGCCGGCTGCGGACACGTACAACGCCGCGCCGGTGCTCGAGACCATCTCGATCCCCGTGCTGAGCAAGATCCCCTTCTTCGGCCGGGTGCTGTTCGAGCAGACGATCCTGGCCTACCTCGCCGCCATCTCCGTGGTGGTGGTGTGGCTGATCTTGTTCAAGTCGATCTGGGGTCTGCGGATCCGATCGGTGGGCGAGCATCCCGAGGCGGCCGACACGGTCGGCATCAACGTCCGCGCCATCCGCTGGTCGGCGGTGCTGGCCGGCGGGATCTTCGCCGGGCTGGGCGGCGCGTACTTCACCCTGGCCTCGACGGGCGCGTTCTCCAAGGAGTTCACCGTCGGCAACGGTTTCATCGCGCTGGCGGCGTTGATCATGGGCCGGTGGCATCCGGTGTACGCGGCGGTGATGGCGCTGTTCTTCGGCTTCGTCACCCAGATGGCGTCCCAGCTGCAGACTCTCAGCACACCGATGCCCAGCCAGTTCCTGTTGATCCTGCCCTACATCGCGACGATCATCGCCGTGGCCGGGTTGGTCGGCCGGGTCCGGGCGCCGGCCGCGGACGGCATCCCGTACGAGAAGCCGTGATCGACTGGGACGCCCTGCGCGCGGCCGCCCGAGAGGTCTCGACCCGGGCGTACGTTCCGTATTCGCACTATCCGGTCGGCGCCGCCGCGCTGACCACCGACGGCCGGGTCGTCACCGGCTGCAACGTGGAGAACGCCTCGTACGGCATCACCCTGTGTGCCGAGTGCGGACTGGTCTCCAGCCTGTATGCCGCTGGTGGCGGCCGGCTGGTCGCCTTCGCCTGCGTGGACGGCGACGGCGCGGCGCTGATCCCGTGCGGCCGCTGCCGTCAGCTGCTCTGGGAGCACGGCGGTCCGGAGCTGTTGCTCGACACTCCTGAGGGCATCCGCACGATGGCCGAGATGCTGCCGCAGGCCTTCGGCCCCGATCATCTGCGCCGAGCCGCCGCTCGGCATGATGGTGGCTCGTGAGTGTCGATCCCGAGCTGCTGCGCGCACTGCCCAAGGTCTCCTTGCATGATCATCTGGACGGCGGGCTCAGGCCAGCCACGATCCTCGACATCGCGGCGGAGATCGGGCACGAGCTGCCCGCCGGTGATCCCGCGACGCTGGGCCGCTGGTTCCTGGATTCCTGCAACTCCGGATCGCTGGTGGACTATCTGGTCACCTTCGATCACACCATCGCGGTGATGCAGCGGCCCGAGGACCTGCACCGGGTGGCGCGGGAGTTCGTGGAGGATCTCGCCGCCGACGGGGTGGTCTACGGCGAGGCGCGGTGGGCGCCGGAGCAGCACACCGCTGCCGGGCTGACGCCTGCGCAGGCCATCGAGGCGGTCCGAGACGGGCTGGCCGCGGGGATGGCGGCGGCCGCCGATCGGGGCCAGGACATCGTCGTCCGTCAGCTCGTCACCGCCATGCGGCACGTGCCCGAGCCGACCACCGCGATCGCCTCGCTGGCGGTGGATTATCGCACCCAGGGCGTCGCCGGCTTCGACATCGCGGGTGCGGAGAAGGGGTTCCCGCCCGAACGCTTCCTCGACTCCTTCCAGCTGCTGCGGCGGGAGAGCGCGTACTACACGATCCATGCCGGGGAGGCCGACGACGTGCGCTCGGTCTGGGCCGCGGTCTGCCTGTGCGGAACGAACCGGATCGGTCACGGGGTGGCCGTCGCCGAGGACCTGCAGATCGACGAGGCCGGCGAGACGGTGGTCGGGGACTTCGCCGCATACGTCCGGGACCAGCAGATCGCGCTCGAGATGTGTCCGTCGTCCAACGTGCAGACTGCGGCGGTGCCGTCCCTGGCGGAGCACCCGATCGCGCGGCTGGACGCCCTGGGCTTCCGGGTGACGGTCAACTCCGACAACCAGCTGATGAGCGGGACATCGCTGAGCCGCGAACTGGCGCTGGTGGTCGAGACCTTCGACTACGACCTGGAGGATTGTCGCCGACTCGCCGTCAACGCCGCCAGGAGCGCCTTCGCTCCCTGGGAGCTGAAGCGCAGCCTGGTCGAGCGCATCTCGGCGTTCTGAGCCCGCCGGAGGGCGAGGCGGAGGTCAGTCGCGGGAGGGGAAGATGCCCTCCAGGGCGATGCACCAGTTGAGGACGAGATAGGGCTGCATGTTGTCGTGCGGCTGGTTGCCGCCGCCGCCACTGACCATGGCGGCATTCATGGTGAGGTCCGCGGTCGAGCCGAAGGACGAGGTGTCGGGAGTGTAGGCGGGGAACGAGTTCGCGGGGTTCTTGGTGGTCGCCGCCGATGACGCACCGACGGTGTGGTTGTGGGACGGGATCTGGGTGCCGATCAGTGTCACCTGCTCCTGACCGGCCACCTGGCCCTGGTCGTACGCCGACAGGCCGGGACCCTGCCCGAATCCGATCGGCACCCGGCCGCGCAGATCCGGCAGCGCGAAGTTGGTCTGACCGTTGCCGCCGTACGTGGTGCCGAGGAGAGAGAACAGGGCAGTGTACTGGG
>DASTGF010000245.1:0-12298 GCA_035719255.1 Microlunatus sp.
GCCGGTCCTTGCTACCGATGACACCCGTGGCTCGGCCCGCCGCCGCGGCGATGGTGTCCATTCCGGGTCACCACACCGCCGCACTACCGGACGGCGTCGCGCCGGCCAGTGGTCCCCGGACCTACCGGCGACTGCTGGGCAGCGGGCCGACCGCCCCGCTCAAGATCGCGTCCGGGTGCGACCGGCGTTGCACCTTCTGTGCCATCCCGGCCTTCCGCGGCTCGTACGTGTCCCGCCCGCCCGCCGAGATCGTCGCCGAGGCGCGGTGGCTGGCCGAGCAGGGCATCCGCGAGATCTTCCTGGTCAGCGAGAACTCCTCGTCCTACGGCAAGGACCTGGGAGATCTCCAGGCGCTGGAGAAGCTGCTGCGCGAGCTGGACCGGGTGGACGGCATCGACTGGGTGCGGGTGTCCTATCTGCAGCCCGCGGAGATGCGTCCCGGGCTGATCACGGCGATGACCAGCGGTGAGAAGGTCGTGCCGTACTTCGACCTGTCCTTCCAGCACGCCTCGGGTCCGGTTCTGCGCCGGATGCGGCGCTTCGGAAACGCCGAGACCTTCCTCGGTCTGATCGACAGCGTCCGTGCCCAGGCGCCGACCGCGGGCATTCGCAGCAACGTCATCTGCGGCTTCCCCGGAGAGACCGAGGACGATCTGAGTGTGTTGCGGCAGTTCCTGGTGGATGCCCGCCTCGACGCGATCGGCGTTTTCGGCTACTCCGACGAGGAGGGCACGGAGGCGGCTCGGCTCGACGGTCAGCTGCCGGCGGAGGAGATCGACGCCCGTCGAGCGTCGATGGCCGACCTGGTCGAGGAACTGATGGCGCAGCGGGCGGAGGACCGGGTGGGCGAGCATGTACGAGTGCTGGTCGAGCAGGACGGTAGCGACCAGACGATGGGCATCGGCCGGGCCGCGCATCAAGGGCCGGAGGTGGACGGCACGACCGAACTGCTGGGATCGACGTACCCGATCGGGGAGCTGGTCGACGCGGTCGTGGTCGGTACGGCCGGCGCCGATCTGATGGCCGAGCCGGTGGACGTGGAGCAGCGGTGAGCACCCAGCCGTCGGCGGGGGAGACCCGACCCGAGACGAGTCCGTGGAACGTACCGAACGCCCTGACCACCTTCCGGCTGATCCTGGTCCCGGTCTTCGCCTGGATGCTGCTCGCCCACCCCACCGGCACCGGCTGGCAACTGGCGACCGCTTTGGTGTTCACCGTGGCGATCCTGACCGATCTGCTGGACGGTCATCTGGCGCGCAAGCATGACATCGTCACCAAGTTCGGCAAGCTGGCCGATCCGATCGCCGACAAGGCGCTGACCGGGATGGCGTTCATCGGGCTGTCGATCAACGGTGACCTGTGGTGGTGGGTCACCATCGTGATCCTGATCCGCGAGTGGGGGATCACGCTGCTCCGGTTCGTCATGCTGCGGTACGGCGTGATGGCGGCCGGTCGCGGCGGGAAGCTCAAGACGGTCGCCCAGTCGGTGGCGGTGATCCTCTATCTGCTGCCGCTGCCGGGATGGGCCGAGCCGGTCGCCTGGGTCGTGATGGGCATCGCCTTCCTGCTCACGGTGGTCACCGGACTCGACTACTGCTGGCAGGCCTGGAAGCTGCGGCGCGAGGCGCAGGGCGCATCGCAGAAACCCGCCTGAACCGGCGGTGTCCGAACTGGGCGGGGTCGCAGGATCCGGACCGCTGACGGCCGCGACGCGTTCCGATCCAGCGAAAGGTGCCGTGCCGGCCGCTCCGGCCGCTGAGCTGGCCGAGATCGAGCAGGCTGCGCGCCAGGTGATCACCGCCCTGCTAGCGCGGGCGGAGACCTTGGGGACCGCGGAGTCCCTGACCGGCGGCTGGATCGGGATGGCGCTGACCAGTGTCCCGGGCGCCTCGGCGGTCTACCGCGGCGGGATGATCACCTACTCGACGGAACTCAAAGCGGTGCTGGCCGGGGTTTCCCGGATGACTCTGGACCGCGACGGTCCGGTGGCAGCCAGCACGGCCGGTGAGCTGGCCGCCGGGGCCCGCTCGCGGTGCGGGGCGGACTGGGGACTGGCGGTGACCGGAGTGGCGGGTCCGGATTCGCAGGACGGCCACCCGGTCGGTCAGGTGTTCGTCGGGCTGGCGGGGCCGCAGCGCGAGATCGAGGTGCGCGAGCTCGCGTTGGCCGGCAACCGGGCCGAGATCCGCGCGGCGACCGTCGCGCGAGCGCTCGGAGCGTTGCATCGCAAGCTGATCTCCTGATGGGGCCGAGATGCCAGCCCGAGATGCCAGCCCGAGATGCCAGCCCGAGATGCCCGACCGGGGAAGCGAGGTCGGAATGTGCCGGTCGGCATGTGCAGGTCGGAATATGCGGGTCGGAATGTGCCGGTCGGAATGTCAGAGGGGAGTGACAGTGTTGTTCCACTACAGGGCAGGCGACGCCGCCGAGTGGGACAGATGGGTAGAGTTTGGTCATGGGAAGCGACGCTGCGGTGAAGCCGATGCTGATGCGCGAGCTCGTCGGTGAAGCGCTGCGTCAGGAGCGTGTGACGCAGGGCCGGACCCTGCGCGAGGTCTCGAAGGCCGCGCGGGTGAGCCTGGGCTACCTGTCCGAAGTGGAGCGGGGTCAGAAGGAAGCGTCCAGCGAGCTGCTGGCGTCCATCTGCGGTGCACTCGATCTTCCGCTCTCGTCCGTGCTGACCTCGGTCGCCGAGAAGCTCGCCCTGGCCGAGCGGCTCGCCTCGCTGCCGACCATTCGGCCGATCGCCCGCGCGGCCGCCTGATCCCCGGCGCACCGCCCCGCCCGAGGCTCACGACATCGCCGGCATGGGACGCAGCCTGAGACCCTGAGGGGTCATCTTGAAGCCCGCCTCCTGCAAGGCGTCGCTGACTGGGGCAGATCCGAACACATGCTCTCCGTCGGCCCGCTCGACGGTCAGCTTGCCCAGCAGACCACGAGTGACCGATCCGGCCAGCGCTGCTGCGGCTGGGCCGAGGACGCTCGGATCGTCGGTGAAGGACAGCAGCGTGCGTCCGCCGCGTTCGACGTAGAACACCAGGGCACCGTCGACCAGAACCACCAGCGCGCCGGCCTTACGACCTGGCCGGTGACCCTCCCGCTCGGGCCAGGGCAGCGCCGCGCCGTACGGGTTGGCCGGGTCGGTTGCGGCCAGCACGAGGGGTGCGGGCTGTCGTGCCGGATCGACCGCTCGCCGGAGCCGATCGACGGCCCCGGGAAGGGCGAACTGGGCGGCGCCGAGCCCCTCGATGAAATACCCTCGGCGGCACTGCCCGGTCTCCTCGAGGCTGCTGAGTGCCCGATAGGCGGCCCCGAATCCCCCGGCGGGATTTTCGGTGAGCACACTGCCGCGGGTCACCAGGCCGTAGCGATCCAGTTGCAGGAACACCTCACTCGCCAAGCGCTCCGCCTCGGTGGTCGGCGCCCGCTCGACCAAGGACCACCGGCCGACGGTTGTCGGCGAACTGACCCGCGGCAGCCGTGCCGCGCGAGCCGCAAGACGCGTGCGGTGCGTTCGGGACGTCGCGCGGGGTGGTCGGCGCAGCGTGCCACCGGTGACACGATGCCGCACGGGAGCGAAGGTGTCCGACGTGACCAGGCCGCACCAGACGAGGTCCCACAGCGCGCCGACGTACTCCGAACGGTCGGCGGTGGCCAGGCCGGACGGCAGCAGAGCGTCGAAGAAGTGCGCACCTCCGCCGTTGAGCGCGGCGAGCAGTTCGTTGCCGCGGTACGTGGCCGGCAGTGATCGGGCCGGCACGGGCTCGACATCGGCAGGATAGAGCCGGACCCAGCCGTCGCTGTCGCCGACCGGGCCGTCGCCGACCCACCGGACCTCTCCGGAGCTGAGTAGTTCGTCCAGCATCGACGGTGCATAGTCGGCAACCCGGGCCGGGAGAACCACCGACTCGATCGCGCTGGCCGAGAGCGGGTAGCCGGCGAGCTGCTCGATCGCGGCGAGAACCGCGTCGGTTCCGCGATGACCCGCGCCGACTCCCTGCCACGCGGGCAGGAAGCGTGCGTACGCCGCCTGCTCGACCGGCTCGACCTCCTTGCGCAGAGCCGCCAGAGTACGTCGCTTGATCAGGGCGAGGATCTTGCTGTGGCAGTACTGCCGGTGCTCGCTGTCGCTGCTCACCGCGTCACTGAACTGGCCCGACGACAGCACGCCGCTGGCAGTGAGCGACTCGCACACCTGCTCCACCACCACCCGACCCAGGCCGTACCGCGTCGCCGGTTCGGAGGCGGCGAACGGGCCGTGGGTCCGGGCCCAGCGCAGCATGAGATCCTCGATCGGATGGTCGGACGCGGCCTCGAACGACACGGCGACGCCCGGTGGCACCGGGATCCCCAGGCCGTCGCGGAGCCGGGGGACGTCCTCGACGACGGCGACCATGTCCGAACCGGCGATCCGGACGGCGACCAGGCGGCGCGCCGCGAGCAGGCTGTCCAGCGCGCCGACCAGATCGAGATCCTGGTGGCTACGCTCGGTGAGCTCGTCCCGGGTGAAGGGCCCGGCGGTCCGGATCAGGTCGAACACCTGCTCGGCGGTCGTGGCCCGGCGCTCAGGGCTCAGGCCCTGCAGGTCGGCCTCGGTGGCGGCGATGACGGCCGGGTCCAGCAGTTGCTTGAGTCCGTCCTTGCCGAGCAGCTCGGCCAGCAGCGTGGCGTCCAGGGACAAGGCGGCGGCCTTCTTCTCCGCCAGCGGCACGTCCCCCTCGTAGACGAACGCTCCGACGTACCCGAAGAGCAGGGACTTGGCGAACGGCGATGGCTCCGTCGTCTCGACCTCGACCATCGACACGGACCGGTCCGCGATCCGGCGCTGCAGATCGAGCAGTCCCTGCAGATCGAAGACGTCGCTCAGGCATTCCCGCATGGTCTCCAGCACGATCGGGAACTCCGGATAGCGCGCGGCGACACTCAGCAGCTGGGCCGACCGCATCCGCTGCTGCCACAGGGGAGTGCGAGCCCGGGGATCGCGCCGGGGCAGCAGCAACGCCCGCGCGGCACACTCGCGGAAACGGGACGCGAACAGCGCCGAAGCGCCGACCTCATCGGTGACGATCGATTCCAGCTCCTCGGCCTCGACCAGCAACAAGTCGGCCCGGGGCGGCTCCGACTCGGTGTCGGGGATGCGCAGCACGATGCCGTCGTTGGTCGCGGTCGCCTGCACCTCCATCCCGTAGCGCTCGCGCGTGGACCTCTCGATGGCCAGCGCCCACGGCGCCAGCACCCCCGAGCCCAGGGGGGAGTGGACGCACACCCGCCAGTCACCCAGTTCGTCGCGGAAGCGCTCGAAGACGATGGTCGTGTCGGTGGGCAGAGCTCCCAGCGCTGCCTGCTCACCCAGATAGCTGACCAGGTTGCGAGCCGCGAATTCGTCGAGCCCGGCCTCACCGAGCCGCTTGAGGGCGCGCTCGGGCGGCAAGGCGGCGAGCCCGCGAACGAACGACCCGAACGCCTTGCCGAGCTCGACCGGTCGGGCCGGCGAATCCCCCTTCCAGAACGGGAGACGTCCGGGGCTGCCCGGCGCGGGGGAGACCAGCACCTGGTCGTGGGTGATCTGCTCGACCCGCCAGCTCGTGGTCCCCAGAGTGAAGACGTCACCCACGCGTGTCTCGTAGACCATCTCCTCGTCGAGCTCTCCGACCCGTCGGCCCGGTGCGTGCTTGCCCGACGCGGTGCCCTCCCCGACCAGGAAGACTCCGAACAGTCCCCGGTCGGGAATGGTTCCACCCGAGGTCACGGCGAGCCGCTGCGCCCCGGGTCGCGCCGTGATGATCCCGGTATCTCGTTGCCAGACCACCCGTGGACGGAGCTCGGCGAAATCCTCCGAGGGATAGCGCCCGCTGAGCATGTCCAGTACCGCGTCGAAGGCGCTGCGCGGCAGATCGGCATAAGGAGCGGCTCGCCGGCACAGGGCGTACTGCTCGTCGGCGGTGGACTCCTCGATCGCCACCGACGCCACCAACTGCTGCGCGAGCACGTCCAGCGGATTGCGCAGCTCCGCAACCTCCTCGATCGCTCCCTGGCGCATCCGCTCGACCACGACGGCGGACTCGACCAGGTCGCCCCGGTGCTTGGGGAAGAACACCCCGCGCGAGGTGGCGCCCACCTGGTGCCCGGCGCGCCCGACGCGCTGGAGTCCGCTCGCCACCGATGGGGGAGCCTCCACCTGGACGACCACGTCGACGGCACCCATGTCGATGCCCAGCTCGAGCGACGAGGTCGCCACCACACAAGGCAGCATCCCGGACTTCAGGTCGGCCTCGATCTGCGCCCGCTGCTCCTTGCTGACCGAGCCGTGATGGGCGCGGGCGATGACGGGCGACCGGGAGCCGTCGTGACCCGCCGAGGCGCCTGACTGGGCCATCACCTCGGCCGGCGGCTCGAACTCAGCAGCCCCCTCACCCAGACGCTCGGCGTGCAACTCGTTGAGGTGGGCCGTGAGCCGCTCGGCGAGGCGTCGCGAGTTCGCGAACACGATGGTCGAGCGGTGCGACTCGATCACGTCGAGAATCCGGTTCTCAACGTGAGGCCAGATCGACGGCCGATGCCGCGGCGGAGCATCGTCGTCGAGACTCGGCGTCGAGACGGCTGCGCTGGCTCCGAGCTCGCTCATGTCCTCGACGGGCACCACCACCTCGAGGTCCCAGGACTTCTCCGACGGTGGGGCGATCACGGACACCGGATTGGGCCCACCGAGGAACCGAGCCACCCGCTCCGGCGGGCGGACGGTCGCCGACAGCCCGATCCGCTGGATCGGCCGGGCACCATCACCGTCGGCGCGGGACTGCGCCACCAGTTGCTCGAGCCGCTCCAGCGACAACGCCAGGTGCGCCCCACGCTTGGTGCCCGCCAACGCGTGGACCTCGTCGACGATCACGGTGCGGACGTGCCGCAGCGTGTCCCGAGCCGCGGAGGTGAGCATCAAGAACAGCGACTCCGGTGTGGTGATGAGGATGTCCGGGGGGCGGCTGGCGATCGCGCGCCGGTCGGCGGTCGACGTATCGCCGGACCGGACGCCCACGGTGATCGTCGGTGGCTTCTGGCCGATCCGGACAGCCGTCTGGGTGATCCCGGCCAGGGGTGCCCGGAGGTTGCGCTCGACGTCGACCGCGAGGGCCTTCAGCGGTGACACGTAGAGCACCCGGCAGCGCTCCTTGGCCGGCACGGGAGCCGATCGGGTGAGATCGTCCAAAGCCCACAAGAAGGCGGCCAAGGTCTTGCCCGAACCGGTCGGGGCGATGACCAAGGCGTTGTCGCCGGCGGTGATCGCCTCCCAGGCTCCACGCTGGGCGCCGGTGGGCGCGGCGAACACCTCCCGGAACCACGTGGAGGTGGCTGCCGAGAAGGCCGCGAGTGGGTCTCCGCACGACATGCGCTCCATCTTGCCTCCCCCTACCGACAGTTTTCCGGTCCACGACCGAGCCGCGGAGACGGACCGCTCGAATGGCCGGCCCACCTCCGCGGCAACTGAGCGCATACGACCGCGACACGCCGGCGAGTGCTGTCGCGTGCGCACACTCGCGGGGAAGTGGTCGGGGGGATCGGGGGACGTCGGCATGCGACTCGCAGCCCGCTCAGGCACCCCGACGGCAACCGAGGCACCTTCTCGAGAAGGTGCCTCGGTTGACGAAACGCTGCCGGAGCGCACCCGGCGCTTGGCTACGGTGGCTGTCGTGAGCGGGATGGCGGGTCCTCGGGCATGAAGGAAACCGAGCTGTGGCAGCGGATGCGCATCCAGCTGGGGGACGGCTATTACCGCGTCTGGGCCAGTGAGCAGCACTTGGCCGGGCTGGGCGGCCGAACCGTCGAGCAGGCGGTCTCCGAAGGGACGCCGGCGAAGACCGTCTGGCGGGCGGTGTGGGCTGCGCTGGAGCTACCGGAGCGCGAACGCTGAGCGGGTCGCGGACTCAGCCCGCGACGGTCCAGTCCGGATCGCGCCCGGTCAGCCCGAGGGCCCTGTCGAAGTCCGGGGCCGAGTCGTCGACGTGGACCTCCGGTCCGTACGCACCCATGCTGCGGCCGAGCTCGGCGCTGGCGTCCACGGCTCGCAGCAGCTCGGTACCGACCTCGTCGGGGATCACCGGCCGGCGACCACCGGCCCGCGCGACATCCCAGCCGTGCACCATCACCTCGACGAAGGCCATCTCACCGATGGTCGAGGCCGGCTGATCGCCACCGCCGAGGTCGAGCTGGCCCTGCCAGGCCTCGGGTGCCGACCAGGCGTTCGCGGTGGCTTCGAGCTGGTCGGCCAGTCGATGGGGCCAGTCGCCGTCGGCCGCGTCGGTCCGGCTGCCCCACGGATCGTCCGGGTCGAGCCCCTCCTTGGCCGCCAGTCGTGCCATGGCGCGCGTCGTGCCGAACGCGTGATTCACCAGGGTGCGGACGTCGAAGTCCGCGCACGGTGTCGGCGCGTCCGGCGCGGTCGGAGGATCGATCTCACGGATGGCGGCTGCGATCGCTTCGGCGCCGGCGACGAGGGTGGTCTGGATGCTCATCGGTCCAGTCAATCCTTTCGGCGGGTCGTTGTGCTTGGAGATTCGCGACGTGGCCACGCGCTGGCGATCTCGGTCGAGATGTCGGCGTGGCGCACTGTTGCTTCGAACACCTGTTCGGTAGGTTATCCACCGGATCGAGTTGCCGGAGGCGTTGTCCACAGGTCGGGGTCGGCGCCGAACGATTGTCGGTGCCGGTTCTTAGAGTTCTGATGACGGCGGAGCACAACGACCAACACACCATCACAGATCAGCACTCGACCACCGCCGACCCGGCCGGGTCGGCAGTGACAGGAAGGACACGCAGATGCCCGTAGAGGACCGCGAGAAGGCGCTTGAGTCGGCTCTGGCGCAGATCGACAAGCAGTTCGGCAAGGGTTCGGTCATGCGTCTCGGTGAAGACGTCCGGGCACCGATCGAGGTGATCCCGACCGGCTCCATCGCTCTCGACCTGGCGTTGGGCATCGGTGGGCTGCCGCGTGGGCGTGTGGTCGAGATCTACGGTCCGGAGTCGAGCGGCAAGACGACGGTGGCGCTGCACGCCATCGCGAACGCCCAGGCCAGCGGGGGCATCTGTGCCTTCATCGACGCCGAGCACGCCCTCGACCCGGATTACGCCTCGAAGCTGGGGGTCGACACCGACGCCCTGCTCGTCAGCCAACCCGACAACGGTGAGCAGGCCCTGGAGATCGCGGACATGCTGGTGCGGTCCGGCGCCCTGACCCTGATCGTCATCGACTCGGTCGCCGCGCTGACCCCGAAGGCCGAGATCGAGGGTGAGATGGGTGACAGCCACGTCGGTCTCCAGGCTCGGTTGATGAGCCAGGCTCTGCGCAAGATGACCGGCGCCCTGAGCGGTGCCGGCACCACGGCCATCTTCATCAATCAACTCCGGGAGAAGATCGGCGTCATGTTCGGCTCGCCCGAGACCACGACCGGTGGCAAGGCGCTGAAGTTCTATGCCTCCATGCGCCTCGACGTGCGACGGATCGAGACCCTCAAGGACGGCCAGGAAATGGTCGGCAACCGCACCCGGGTGAAGGTCGTCAAGAACAAGATGGCCCCGCCGTTCAAGCAGGCCGAGTTCGACATCCTCTACGGCAAGGGGATCAGCCGTGAGGGCGGGCTGCTCGACATGGGCGTGGACACCGGCTTGGTGCGCAAAGCGGGTGCCTGGTTCACCTACGAAGCCGATCAGCTCGGTCAGGGCAAGGAGAACGCTCGCACGTATCTGAAGAACAACCCCGACATCGCCGACGAGCTCGAGAAGCGACTCAAGGAGCGACTGGGCATCGGCCCTCAGCTCGATGTCCCGGCCGGCATCGACCCGGTGACGGGCGAGGTGGAGTTCTGAGCCGGTGAGTTCGGACTCCACCCACGCGCACAAGCCCGATCACAGGCCCGGCGAGACGACGCCCCAGACGAGCCGACACCAAACGACCGAGCGCGAGGGGAGCGGTGCCACGCCCAATATTCATGATCCAGTGGCGCAGGCGCGGAACTGGCTGGCCGGGCACGTCGGACTGGCTGCGGCATCTGAGCTCGGCACCGATCGGTCCAGCAGGGCCCGGTCCAGTGACCACGGGTCGAGCAAATGCGGGTCCGGTACGGGAGGCTCTGAGCCGGGAGGCTCTGAGACGGGAGGCTCTGAGACGGGAGGGTCCGGGATGGGCAGTTCGGACCCCGACAGGATCAGCAGTGGCCGGAGCGCGGATCGGCTGGCTTGTGCGGGTCGCGGCACGGCAGACAGCGGCGATGACCCTGATACTGATCCGCACGCAGTGGGCCGGGCGATCCTGGTCCGCAAGCTTGCGGCCCAGGATCGTACGCGTCATGAGCTCGCCACCGCGCTGGCGGCCAAGAACGTCCCGGGCGAGGTCGCCGAGGAGTTGCTCGACCGGTTCGAGGAGATCGGGCTGGTGGACGACGACGCCTTCGCTCGTCGGTGGGTCGAGTCGCGACAGTCGCGAAGGCACCGGTCGCGGTTGGCCCTTCGACGCGAGTTGTCGGGCAAGGGCGTCGAGCGCTCAACGGTCGACGAGGCGTTGTCGGAGGTGAGCTCCGAGGAGGAGTTCGAGGCTGCGCGGGCGTACGTCGAGAAGGTCTCGCGGGGGATGGCCGGGCTCCAACCCGCCGTGCGCAGGCGTCGGCTGGCCGACCGGTTGGCCCGGCGTGGATTCGCGGCCGAGATAATCGGACGGGTCCTGAAGAATGCCTGTGACGACGGAGGAGCCGTGCTTGACCCGACCCTCAGCGACACCTAGTCTGCAAACAGCGAGGTATCCCCGCAACGCTTGATCGATATGACCCTGGAACCGCGGAACCCACCGCGACTGAAACCGTTGGCAAATGCAAACTCCGCTCGGGGAGAAGTGAGCGTCACTTTGCCCCGCTGATCCGTCGTACCCCGGCGACGGCTGTGCCGTAGCCGACCTTCGGCGTGTCGTGCGCTGTGTGGATCCCTCGTCCGATGCACGCGTGTGCGTGTGGACAGGAGCGCAGCAGATATGAGTGGGACATTCGAAGCCTTGGTGCTGGTGGGCCTCGCGGTCCTTATCGGCATCGCCGTGGTGACCGCTCTGGTCGTCGTGCGCCGGCAGGCGACGACGCCGGGGCCGGTGGGCCGGCGGGGACTGGTGGAGAGCCCAGCGGGTGTTGGCGAGCAGTCGATCTCGGCCGGGGCTCCCTCGGTCAGCCAGACCGAGTTGGCCGCGATGGCCGAGCGCGAGGCTCAGGTCGCTGAGGCGGAGGCGAAGGTCTTCGCCCGCCGCGAGACGGCCGAGGCCGAGATCCTCGACCTGCAGACTCGGGCCGAGGAGTTGATGCGGACGGCGCAGACATCGAGGGCCGAGGCGGAGTCGGAAGCCGCCACGCGGCGCAATGAGCTGCGCGCCCAGCGCAACGATCTGGAGCGTCGGGAGCAGCGGCTGGCGGATCGCGAAGAGCGATTGGACGCCGAGGCCCGGGCGTTGGACGAGCGGGCCCACCAGCTCGACGACCTCAAGGCCGATCTCAAGCGGCAACGTCGCGAGCTGGCCGATGCCGAGGGCGAGCACCTGGCCGCCCTGGAGCGGGTGGCCGGGCTGACCGCCGAGCAGGCCAAGACCGAGCTGGTCGCCGCGGTCGAGCACGAGGCGAAGCGGCAGGCCGTGCTGGTCGCCCGCGACATCGAGCGACAGGCGGTCCGCGAGGCCGAGTCCAAGGCTCAGACCATCGTCGTCGACGCCATTCAGCGGGTCGCGTCGGAGCAGACCTCGGAGTCCGTGGTCTCCGCGGTGCACCTTCCGGGAGACGAGATGAAGGGCCGGATCATCGGTCGAGAGGGCCGCAACATCCGCGCCTTCGAGCAGGTGACCGGAGTGAACGTGATGATCGACGACACCCCGGAGTCGGTCCTGCTGTCCTGCTTCGATCCGGTGCGCCGGGAAACCGCCCGCATCACCCTCACCGAGCTGGTCAAGGACGGACGCATCCATCCGGCGCGGATCGAGGAGGTGCACGAGCGGAGCAAGTCGAAGATCCAGCAGCTCTGTCTGACCGCGGCCGAAGACGCGCTGGCCGAGGTCGGCATCTCCGACCTCCATCCCGCCCTCGTGCCGATCCTCGGCAAGCTGCGGTACCGCACCTCCTACGGGCAGAACGTGCTCAAGCACCTGATCGAATCGGCTCACATCGCCGGTCTGATGGCCGCCGAACTGCGGCTGGACGTCGCACAGTGCAAGCGGGCGGCCTTCCTGCACGACATCGGCAAGGCGCTGACGCACGAAGTCGAGGGGTCCCACGCCATCATCGGT
>DASTGF010000246.1:0-19181 GCA_035719255.1 Microlunatus sp.
CGTGTCCCGGGCCTCGAGGGCGCCGGTGATCGCCGACGGGCCGCTGGACAGCGCCGCGAGCACGAGGGCCCGGTTGGTCTCGGACTTCGAACCGGGAACGAGGACGGTTGCGTTGACCGGAACCGGCGCGGTCGGCGCGATCCATGGCTGGGAGGCATCGGGCACGACGGCGAGTCTACGAGGAAACGCGTTCGGCGAGGGGTCAGGGCACGCGCGCCCACCCGCCCGCCGAGTTCGATCAGCAGGCGGGCAGCTTGCGCACCAGGTAACCACGGGCGTGCAGATTCGCGATGATCGCCGGCAGGGCGGCGACAGTTTGGGAGCGGTCGCCGCCGCCGTCGTGCAGCAGCACGATGCTGCCGACGCGGACACCGGGTGCCGACGCTCGGGTCGCGATCGCCGCGGCGCCCGGCCGGGTCCAGTCGAGGGTGTCGACGCTCCACAACACCTGGCGAGCCCCGACGCGGTGGATGGCAGCGCGGACCGCGGCGTTGGTGGCGCCGAAGGGCGGACGTACGCAACGCGCCGACGGCCCGCCGGCCAGTTCCGCGCGCAGCTTCGCTGCGGTGAGCCGGGTCAGGTCCGCGTGGTCGTAGGTGTGGTTGCCGATCGCGTTCCCCTGAGCCTGGACCTGCTGGGCGATCGCCGGATACTCGGCCCGGCGCACGCCCAGTTCGAAGAAGGTCGCCGTCGAGCCGGTCTGGCTCAGGATGCGCAGCACGTCGGGGGTGTAGGGTCCCGGGCCGTCGTCGAAGGTCAGGTACACCACACCTCGCGAGCCGGGTGTCACCCCGGCCGCCGGCGTGATCAACCGCGGCGTGTTCGGCGAGAACGCCCGCTGTGGGCTCTTCGTGCTCGGCGTGCCCTGGGTCGGCGTGCCCTGGCTCGGGCGGGACTGCGGGGACATGGTCGAGGGTGCCATCGGCCCGGCGGGACGGTGCGGACGGGGGACCGAGGACGGTCGATCCGATGCCGGTCGGTCCACGATCTCGGTTCCGGCCCCGATGGTGGGGGAGAAGATCAGGGTGAGCGCCACCAGGGCCGCCGCGGCGAGGGTGAGAGCCGCCGCGAAGTGTCGGCTTCGCACCGGATCAGCCGTCGATCCGGCGAGGCGAGCCGGCCGCGGCTCGCGGCCGCAGTGGCGATCGGGGGGACGTCACCATGAGAGCGTAAGCGGCGCGGACCGTGCGAGGGACCGCGCCGCACCGAAGTCGTCGGTTCGCTGACGAGTCGTGACCGAACCGCCGTCGAACGCTGGCTCAGTTGTCGCCCAGGGTGATGTTGGCGGTGACGTCGGAGACGGCCTTCTGCGCCTTCTTGACGTGCTGCTGGGCGCCCCTTTGGAGTTCCGCGGCCTTCTGACCGGCCGCCTTGGACAGCTCGGCCGCCTTCTTGCTGGCGTCGACGCTCAGATTCCCGGCGGCCTTGCCGGCCTTCTTCTGAGCCTTCGCGAACTGCTTCTGGGCATCCTTGGCGCTGCTTTTGGCGTCCCTCAGCACGGGCTTGGCGGCGCGCTCGGCGGCCTTGCGGGCGTCGGCAGCCTGCTTGGCCGCCTGCCGGCGTGCCTTGCGCGACTGGCTCACCACCGCGCCGGCGAGCATCGCGCCCTCGGCCAGCGCCGCGTTCGTCAGCGCATGAGTCGACTTGGCGGCCTTGTGGCTGATCTTCTTGGTGTCCTTGGCGATCGCCCGGCCACCCTTGTGGGCGCGGTAGGCCAGGCTGGGCTTGCCCTCGGTGTCGACCGCGGCGAGCAGCACACCGCCGAGAAGGCTCATGTTCTTCAGGAAGTTCGTCCGATCCTCGGCCTTCTGCTCGGGATCCTCGCGGGTCCAGAACGGATAGCGAGCGATGGTGCTGGGCACCAGCGATCCCGCCAGCAGCAGGGCACCCAGGCGGCGGCCGACCCCGGTGGCCAGGGCGACCCCACCGATCACCTCAGCAGCCCCGTTGATCCGGACCAGCGTCTTGGCGTCCTCGGGGACGAAGCCCGCGACCTGCTCCGGCGCGTACTGCTTCACCAGGGGGACGACCTTGTCGGCCAGCGGCTCCGCGGCGGGAACCAGCCGGGCGGGATTGGTGATGGCCTTGACTCCGGAGGCGACGAAGTACGACGCGAGCAAGGTGCGAGCGGCGGCACGGATGAGGCTCATGGCTTTATTCCTACCCTGTCGGTGATCGAGGACCAACGGCAGGTGGCGCATGTCGCCGATCCGCGGTGCGACGACGACGTTCGGGGTCACGGGCTCGGACTACGGTGGGCACCATGTGTGGGCGTTACGCGCTGTCGGCCGATCCCGACGAACTCGTCCGGGAGTACGACATTGCCGAGGTCTTCGCCGGACTGCCGGGTCCCGACTACAACGTAGCCCCGACGGCCACGGTCCCGGCCGTTCTCGAGCGCACCGCGCACGACACCGGTGAGGTCCGTCGCCGGCTCGCCCCTCTGGTCTGGGGGCTGGTGCCGTCGTGGTCCAAGCAGCCCACCGGTGGCGCGCGGATGATCAACGCCCGGGTGGAGACTGTCGCCGAGAAGCCCGCCTTCCGGCGGGCGTTCAGTCTGCGGCGCTGCATCCTACCCGCGGACGGCTTCTACGAATGGTACGTCCCGGAGGCCTCCGCGCCGGGCGCAAAGGCCTCCAAGCAGCCCTTCTTCATCCACCGCCGCGACGGCGGACGGCTGGCGATGGCCGGGATCTACGAGATCTGGCGCGACCCGGACAAGGATCCTGAGGCCGAGGACGCCTGGCTGCGGACCTGCTCGGTGATCACCACGCAAGCCACCGACGCGGCCGGTCACATCCACGATCGGATGCCCATGGTGATCCGCCGGGAGGTGCTCGACCGCTGGCTCGATCCGACCCTGACCGACTCGGCGCAGGCACTCGAGCTGCTCAGCGTGACCGACGCAGACCAACTGGAGGCCTATGCGGTGTCGAAGGCGGTTGGCAACGTGCGCAACAACGATCCGTCGCTGCTGGCGCCGATCGGGGTCGACGACGAGCCCGCCACGCTGATCTGACGCCGCACCTCCCGACGATCCCGACCCCGTGACCCGAACCGCGATACCGACCCCGGACGGCACCCCATGACCCAGACCTTCGAGGTCGCGACCCCGCTCGGACCAGGCCGCTGGCACCTCGACCCGGCCGAGAATCCGCGTGCCAACCTGCTGCTCGGGCACGGTGCCGGCGGTGGTGTGACCGCCATGGATCTCGCCCTGTTGGCCGCCGAGCTGCCGCAGCGCGGGATCGGCGTCCTGCGCTACGAGCAGCCCTGGCGGCTGGCCGGCCGGAAGGTGGCGACCCCGCCGCCCCAGCTGGATACCGGCTGGCGGGCCGGTGTGCAAGGGCTCGCGGATCGCGGTGTGCTCGACGCCCCGCTGCTGTTCGGCGGCCGCAGCGCTGGCGCGCGGGTCGCCTGCCGGACCGCCGTCGACGACGGCACGGCCGGGCCGGATCGCCGGGTGATCGGCATCGTGTGCCTGGCCTTTCCCCTGCACTTGCCCGGTCGCCCGGACAAGTCGCGGGCGGCCGAGTTGCTGGCCCCGACGGTGCCCCGGCTCGTGCTGCAGGGCACCCGTGACACCTTCGGCACCGCGGAGGAGATCCGCGCGGTCGCCGCGGTTGATCCCGCTGTGGTGCTGGTCGAGCTCCCCGGCGCCGACCACGGCTATCGGACCCCGAAGGCCGCTCCCTTCACCCCGGCAGACCTCCGCGACCGGCTCGTCCAGTCCCTCTTCGCCTTCGTCGAGGCTCTGACGGGCGACGCGCAGGATGACGGACCGCCCGCGTCCGGGAGCCGGCCGAGATCGCGCGGGCCGGAATAAGGTGCGTTCGGGCGCGTTGCAGTAGGCATGATGACGCTCACCCGCGAGGCCTCGGCGTACCCGCCGGTACTCTCGTACGTGATGAGCATCCCGACGCCCGACCCGGCGGATCCGGACACCGCACCGACGCTCGCCTCCGATCGGACCGATGAGCGCCAATCCATCCGCGAGACCGAGACCGAAGAGGAACGCCACGCCCGGTTCGAGACGGACGCTCTCGGCTTTCTCGACCAGCTGTATGCGGCCGCGTTGCGGATGACCCGCAATCCGGCCGACGCCGAGGACGTCGTCCAGGAAACCTACGCCAAGGCGTACGCGTCGTTCCATCAGTTCACTCCGGGAACCAACCTCAAGGCCTGGCTCTACCGGATCCTGACCAACACCTACATCAACAGTTATCGCAAGCGACAGCGCGAGCCGCAGATCTCCGACTCCGAGAACATCGAGGACTGGCAGATCGCCCGGGCGGAGTCGCACACCTCGAGCGGGCTGAAGTCGGCGGAGTCGGTGGCACTGGAGAATCTGCCCGACTCCGACGTCAAGGAGGCTCTGCAGGCGCTCGCCCCGGACTTTCGGCTGGCGGTCTATCTGGCCGACGTCGAGGGCTTCTCGTACAAGGAGATCGCCGAGATCATGGGAACCCCGATCGGCACGGTGATGTCCCGGCTGAACCGGGGTCGAACCCAGCTGCGGAAGTTGCTCAACGACTACGCGCGCGAGCGGGGGCTGCTGCGCCATCGTGAGGAGAGCCGAGCATGAGCGAGCATGAGCTGAGCCAGCAGGCGGAGCTGCCCGGGCAGGACGACTGCGCCCGAGTGCTCAAGCAGGTTTATCAGTTCTTGGACAGCGAGGTGGACAGCGCGACCGGCGACGAGATCCGCGCGCACTTGGCCGCGTGCGAACCGTGCCTGGACCGGTTCGACGTCGAGCAGGCGGTCAAGTCGCTGGTCCACCGTTGCTGCGGGAGCGAGCGCGCGCCGGAGGCCCTGCGGACGAAGATCATGGTTCAGATCGCCACAGTCCGCACCACCACGATCATCAGCTGACCCCCCGCGAGTTCGGACGGCTCAAACGATCCGGGAGCGTGGATGACGTAGCCCCGGTGACCATCGGTCACCGGGGCTGCGCGTCAGCGGCCCGCCCCGCGGCGGGCCGACCGGCTCACGCGTTGGGGCGCTTGCCGTGGTTCGCCGACTTCTTTCGGCGCGCACGCCGCTTACGTCCACCCTTGGCCATCTTTCCTCCTTCGTCGTCGCTCGCCCGCCCCGCACGGTGCCCGGGACGCGAGCCCGGGCAATTGTGCCACGATCAGTGGATCGGGCTGGACTCGTCGACGGTGCGCTGGACGCCGCGATCGCCGACATCGGCGAAGTAGTCGGACTGGACGGTGATATCGGTTCCGTTGCTGACCTTGATAGCGCGGAACACGAGGGTGAGGACGACCGCGACCACGATGTTCACCGCAAGCGCGGTGAGCCCGATGTAGCCGGCCTTGCCGATCAACGGCACCATGGCCAGCGAGTTGGCAAAGGGCCGGGTGGTACAGGCGGTGCAGTATCCGTACGCGCTCACCGTGCCGAACACCATGCCCACGGCCCAGCCGGCCAGCAGCGCCCACCGGTGGAACCAGCGGGTGAACAGGCCGAACACGATCGCGGGCAGCGTCTGGAGGATCCAGACACCACCGAGCAGCTGGAAGTTCAACGCGTTCTGCCGATCGAGGAACAGCACGAACAGCAACGCCCCGAACTTGGTGATCAAGGAGACGATCTTGGAGACCCTGGCCTCCTGAGCGTCGGTCGCCTCCGGCTTGAGATAGGCCTTGTAGATGTTGCGGGTGAACAGGTTCGCGGCCGCGATCGACATGATGGCTGCTGGGACGAGAGCCCCGATGGCGATCGCACCGAACGCGACCCCGGTGAACCAGCCCGGGAAGTGATCTTCGAACAGCTGCGGGATGACCAACTGCGGGTTGACCTTCCCGTCCAGGCCGATCGGCTTGGTGCCGGCCTTGATCGCGACGTACCCGAGCAGGGCCAGCAGGCCGAGAAGCAGCGAGTACGCCGGCAGGATCACGGCATTGCGCCGGCCGACGGTGCGATTCTTCGACGACAAGGTGGCGGTCACGCAGTGCGGATACATGAACAGCGCGAGAGCCGACCCCAGGGCCAGTGACGCGTACGCCCAGTGCAGCGCGGGACCGGGGATGAACACCCCGGTCGGTACCGCGGGATTGGCGGCAGACGGTGCGGCCATCTTGGTCTGCGCCGCGTCGAAGATCGCCGACCAGCCGCCGAGCTTGAGCGGGAAGTAGATCACCGCGACGGTGATGACCAGATAGATCAGGCCGTCCTTGACGAACGCGATCATGGCCGGCGCGCGCAGACCCGAGGAGTAGGTGTACGCGGCCAGCACGGCGAAGGCGATCAGCAACGGCAGGTCCTTGGCCAGCACGCTGTTGCCGCCGAGCCCGACGACCTCCAGCACCGCCTGGATGCCGACCAGCTGGAGCGCGATGTAGGGCATCGTGGCCAGGATGCCGGTGAGCGCGACGGCCAGGCTGAGACTGCGAGTTCCGTACCGGCCCTGGACGATGTCGGCGGTCGTGACGTACCCGTGCCGGTGCGCGACCGACCACATCCGGCCCAGGAAGAAGAAGATGATCGGATAGAGCACGATCGTGTACGGCACGGCGAAGAAGCCCGAGACCGCACCGGTGGCCCACATCGCCGCCGGTACGGCGATGAAGGTGTACGCGGTGTAGAGGTCGCCGCCCAGCAGGAACCAGGTGACCACGGTGCCGAAGCTCTTGCCGCCGAGGCCCCATTCGTGCAGCGACTGCATCTCCGAGGGCTGCCGCCAGCGGGCGGCGAGGAAACCGACGACCGTGACGGCAACGAACAGCAGGATGAGCACGATCAGCGCCGGCCAGTCGATGCCCGTCATCGGGCCACCCTTTCAGATGCGCTCATCGCGGGCCGTCCGATCCGCTGCCGGGATGGTCGCGGTGATAAGCGTCCCGCTCGCGCTTGAGCAGCAGGTACGCCACCGCACAGATCGCCGCGGCCAGAAACACCCAGAGCAGCTGATACCAGTAGAAGAAGGGAAAGCCGAGCAGTCTCGGCTCGTCGAAGGCGTACGTCGACACCAGCAGTGGAGTGACGATGCCGATCAGCAAGATCACCGCGACGACGATCTTGGTCGGGGTGATCCGCCAGCGCGGGTCGCCGGGATCGGATCGTGCGGTGAGCGGGGGATCGGAACGGGACGGATCGGGATACGGCCGGTCGGGACCGGCCGGGTCAGGGGAGTTCAACGGACCTCCTGCAGCGGACGTGACGGGTCGCGTCGGGTCGGGGATCCGGGCCTCGCGACGTGGGTCGTGGGGGGAGCGACACACCCGGCGCTGCTACGTAGTTCGGCACGCTACTGCACGGCGCGGCGAAGGGCACGGCTGGTGAACCGCGCGTGTCGGAGGGACCCGCCGATTCCGCATACTCTTCTCCCCATGCCGTCGATGTCGGAGATCGTTTCGGATCACACAGAGCTCTCCGAGGCGGAGTACGCCTGGCTGAAGTTGCTGGTCGCCGACTGGCAACTGCTGGCCGACCTGTCCTTCTCCGATCTCGTGCTGTGGGTGGCCGACCGCGACGAGAACGTCTACTGGGCGGCCGCGCAGATCCGCCCGACGACCGGACCGACCTGCCTGGTCGACGACGTGGTCGGTGACCTGATCGCGTACGCACCCGAGCACCTGGTGTCGGAGGCATTTCTGAGCGGGAAGATCACCCAGACCAGCCAGGGAAAGCTCCAGGCCGGCATTCCGGTGGCGGTGCACGCCATTCCGGTGCCGTTCCGCGGGCGGGTGATCGGCGTGCTGGAGCAGCACACCAGCCAGCTCGGGGTCCGGATGCCGAGCACGCTGGAGAAGGCCTATCTGGAGACCGCTGCCGAACTGGCCGGGATGGTCACCGCGGGTCAGTTCCCGGTTCCGGGAGACGCCGGCAACCAGATGCTGGGACCGCGGGTCGGCGACGGCTTCATCCGGCTCGATGCCGATGGTGACGTCGTCTACGCCAGTCCCAACGCGCTGAGCGCGTATCGGCGGATCGGGCTGATCGGCGATCTGGTGGACGAGCACCTGGCCTCGCTGTCGGCCGCGCTGATGCCGCTCTCGGCGTCGCCGGTGGACGACTCGGTGAGGTCCGCGCTCACCGGCCGCGACATCCGGCGCGCCGAACTGGTCTCCGGAGAGGCGCACATGCTGCTGCGGACCCTGCCGCTGCGCGTGGGGGACAAACGGGTTGGGGCCGCCGTGCTCTGTCGGGATGTCAGCGACCTGCGCATCCTGGAGCGCGAGCTGGTGACCAAAGACGCGACCATCCGGGAGATCCACCACCGGGTCAAGAACAACCTGCAGACGGTGGCCGCCCTGCTGCGGATGCAGGCGCGACGGATCGAGTCACCGGAGGCCAAGATCGCGCTGACCGACGCCATGTCGCGAGTCGCCTCGATCGCGATCGTGCACGAGACGCTCTCCCAGGCCTTCGACGAGGTGGTCGAGTTCGACAAGGTCGTCGACGGGCTGCTGCGGATGGTGGGCGATGTGGCCACCACCGCGGCCCATGCGGTGACGACGCGCGAGGGATCCTTCGGTCAGGTGTCGGCCGATGTGGCCACGGGGTTGTCGATGGTGCTGACCGAGCTCTGCCAGAACGCTATCGAGCACGGGCTGGCCGATCGTCCCGGGCAGGTCAAGGTGGTGCCGACCCGGCTGGCCGGCGGGCTGCTACGGGTGGAGATCCTCGACGACGGGGCTGGGCTGCCGCCGGACTTCGACCCGATGAAGAGCCGGAGCCTGGGCCTGTCGATCGTCCGGTCCCTGGTCGCCGAGATGGAGGGGACCTTCGATCTGGGCCCCAACCCGGCGGGCCAGGGGACCCGGGCGGTCATCGAGGTCTCGCTGGCTCGGCGACGCCGCTGACCGGAGACGCCGAGCAGCCGTACCGCGGCAAAATCAGCGGTACCGCAGCGACAATCAGCGGCAGCAACGATCAGCGCCGGGCGATCCCGCCCGGCGCTGGTGGTGCGATCTCTGTTGGGGTCTGTGGGTGGGGGATGGGTCGATGCGTCTCGAGCTGAGTTGCTGATGCCGAGGTCGCTGTGGTGGGAGCTGCTGAATCCTGGTCGGTGATTCCGCGTTGCTCAGGCCGTACGGATTCGAGCCCGCGCGGCGCGACGCTTCAGGGCACGCCGCTCGTCCTCACTTAGTCCACCCCAGACACCGTGGTCCTGGCCTGCTTCGAGTGCCCACTGCAGGCAGGCGTCGCGGACGCTGCAGCCGCGACAGACCTGCTTGGCCTCTTCGATCTGGAGCAAGGCGGGCCCGGTGTTGCCGATCGGGAAGAACAGTTCCGGGTCCTTGTCCAGGCAGGCAGCCTTGTGGCGCCAATCCATATGGGGAACCTCACTCCTTACTCAGTGGTTCGGGGCTCCAGGAATGGACCCCCGGTCAAGGGAAATCGCGAGTCCTCTACACTGAAGCGCTCGGCCTCCCCAAGACTTCCAAATGCTTGGCCGTCCGCACAAGGGTTTCGGGCGTCGGGTCGCTCACATTTCACCTTGCCCTCAGGTTTGTGGCCAACTGGTGAGATCTTTGAGACATTCCCGCTGGTCATACCCCATTCCGACGGTGCCTACACCCGATGCGGCCCCGGCACCGGGCACTAGAGTTGGCGCGTGGTGACATCTCGCCGAGTCCGGCCGGCCCTTCTGGTGGCGGCCGGGATGCTGTGCCTGGAGGCACTGGCGCTGCTCGGGCTCGCGGTCCTGCAGCTCGCCCAGATCAACGGGTCGCCGGCCATCGCGGCCAGCGGCGCGGTGTTCGCCGGCTACGCCATCGTCCTCGTCGTGCTGGCCCGGGGCGTCGTCCTGGGGCGGCGCTGGAGCCGGGGACCTGCGGTGGCGACCCAGCTCATCCAGTTGCCGATCGCCTGGGTCCTGCGGGAGGGAGCCACCGCGCCGGTGTCCACGGCGCTAACCGTGTCCGCTCTGAGCACCGTCATCTGCCTGCTGCTGCCGAGCTCGACGGCGGTCTTCGCGCCGGCCGAGCCGCGACCCGAACGGCACGAGGAGTAGCCCGGCTCCTACGGAGCACTGGCTCGGGGCACCGTCCGCGTGCGAGTCACGGGCGAGCTGCCCGGACCGCGAGCGACGTCGATGTCGGGCCCCCGCCACGACACGGGTTCAGTCCAGCCCGGCGAGCTCCTCCGCGTGCCGCGCCTCGACCTCCGCCTGCTGCCTCACGCGCGTCAGGAAGACCCGGGTCCGCTCGTGCTTCGGGCTGACCAGCACGTCGTGCGGCGAGCCCTCCTCGACCACGACCCCCTGGTCCATGAAGACCACCCGGTCGGCCACCTCCCGGGCGAAACCCATCTCATGAGTGACCACGATCATCGTCGTGCCGGCCGCGGCCAGGTCGCGCATCACGTTGAGCACCTCTCCGACCAGCTCAGGATCCAGGGCCGAGGTCGGCTCGTCGAAGAGCATCAGGTCGGGCCGCATGGCCAGGGCCCGCGCGATGGCGACGCGCTGTTGCTGTCCGCCGGACAGCTGGGCCGGGTAGTAGCGCGCCCGGTCCTTCAGACCGACCATCTCCAGCAGCTCCGTCGCCTCGGTCCGGGCCTGCCCCTTCGGCAGCTTCTTGACCCGGGTCGGCGCCTCCATCACGTTCTCCAGGGCCGTCATGTGCGGGAAGAGGTTGAATCGCTGGAACACCATCCCGATCCGGGAGCGCTGCCGGGCGACGTCCTTGTCGTGGCGGACGTGCAGCTTGCCGTTGCGCTCCTCGATCCCGATCAGCTCGCCGTCGACCCAGATCCGGCCGCCGGTGAGCGTCTCCATCTGGTTGATCAGCCGCAGGAAGGTCGTCTTGCCCGACCCGCTGGGTCCCAGCAGGCAGACCACCTCGCCCTTGTCCACGGTCAGGTCGACACCCTTGAGCACCTCGTTGTGGCCGAAGTACTTCATCACGTTGAGCGCCTTGACCAGATGATCGGCGCCGGCCGCCGGTGGCGTACTCACTTGGAGCCCCCGATCTGCAGCCCGACGGCCGCCTTCTCCTTCTCCGACTTCACCTTCGTTCCAAAGCCGCGGCCGAACCGCCGCTCCAGATAGCTCTGACCGACCATCAAGACGCTGGTCGCGATCAGGTAATACAGCGTCGCGGCCACGAACACGGGGAACAGCTGGAACGTCCGCGCGCCGATCTGGGACAGCTGGAAGAACATCTCGGTCGACAGGGGCAAGGCGATGAGCAGCGATGTGTCCTTCAGCATGGCGATCGTCTCGTTGCCGGTCGGCGGCACGATGACCCGCATGGCCTGAGGCAGGACGATGCGCCGCATGGCGAGCCCGCGGCTCATCCCGACGGCCTGTGCGGCCTCCATCTGGCCACGATCGACGCTGGCGATGCCCGCTCGAGCGATCTCGGCCATGTAGGCAGCCTCGGAGGCGGCCAGGCCGACGATCGCTCCGACGAGGCCGGAGAACAGCGTATTGGCGTCGACGCTGTAGAACCGCCAGCCGCCCGACAGGCCGAACCACTCGATGAACTTCCAATCGAACGGCACGCCGAACGACAACCCGCCCCTGTTCAGCGGGAACAAGATGCCGAGCACGCCCATGATGGTCAGCAGCACCAGGCGAGGGATGGCCCGGAAGAACCAGGTGTAGAGCCAGGACACGCCCCGCAGGATCGGGTTGGTCGAGAGCCGCATGATGGCCAGGATCACCCCACCGATCACCCCGAAGAACATCGCCAGCACGGTGCACAGCAAGGTGCCCTTGATGAAGCCCTCGATGACGATGTCCTGGTTCATCGCCTCGAAGACGAACGGCCAGTTGAACGCCGGATTGAAGATCACCAGGTGCAGGAACATCAGCACGAGGACCGCGATCACCGCGATGCCGACGTAGCGCCACGGGTGCCGGACAGGCACCGCGTCGATGATGCCCGGTCGCTCTTCCGCGGTCTGCGTGCCGCGGCCATCGAGCACCGTCATGGCTTGACTTGGAAGGTGTCGACGGCGCCGCCCTCGGTGCCCCAGGCCTTCAGGATCTCCTGATAGCTTCCGTCGGACTGCATGTCCTTGAGTGCCGCGGCAATCGCGTCGGCGAACTGCCTCTGGTCCTTGGCCAGAACCGCGCCATAGGGGGCGGCGTCGTAGACGTCCCCGAGAAGTTCGAGCTTTCCGCCGGACTTCGACACCGCGTACGCCGTCACGGGGGAGTCGGCGAGCATCGCGTCGGCCTTGCCGGTCGCCACGGCCGCGGTGGCGGTGTCCTGGCCGGCGTACTTCTGGATCTTCATCGGGTTGGACCCGCACTTCTTCTGCCGCGCAGGCAGGTCTTCCTGGTCTTGCACGGTGTTGGCCTGCACGGCGATGTTCTTGCCGCACGGGTTGGCAGGATCTACCCCGGCGGGGTTACCGGCCGCCGTGGCCCACTGGGTGCCGGCTGAGAAGTAGCTGACCATCAGGACCTGCTTCAAACGCTCACTGTTGATGGTGAACGAGGAGACCGCGAGGTCGTACTTGGCGCTGGTCACGCCGGGAATGAGAGTGCCGAACGGGGCGTTCTGCCATTCCGCCGTGACGCCCAGCTTCTTGGCGACGGCGTCGTAGAGATCCACCTCGCTGCCGACGATCTTGCCGCCCTGGGTGAACTGGTTCGGCGCGTAGCTCGCATCGGTGCCGATCACGATCTTGCCCGAGCTGCGGATCTTTTCCGGCAGCTTGGCGTTCAGGTCGGCGTTGGCGCTCACCGAGGTGGTCGGCGCCGGCGACGCCTCACCACCGCTGAGCGAATTGGAACCGCAGGCGCTCAGCACGAGTGCACCGACGGCGGTGGCGGCGAGCGCGGCTTTGACTCTGAGTCTCACGTTGTCCTCCAGGAACGAATCTTGTCGCGGGGGCAGCGGCCGACGTACACATCGACAGCCCGACCCATACACCCACGTCAGATACTTGCACGCCAAACGCGGCTAACCGGCTATCTGCGGCGGCGTAATCCGACTGGTACCGAAAGGTCGCGCTCGGCGGGCCGTGCCGGCTCACCCGTATCGGGTGGCTCGGTCAGGCGATGCGGCGCGCACCCGCCGACGGGATGCCGACGAAATGTGCGGGCGCGCCGTAGCCCGCGGCCGCGAAGGCGTCGCCGATCGCGGCGGCCACGTGATCGGAGGAGCCTGCCGGCACGAGCGCGATGATGCAGCCGCCGAAGCCGCCCCCGGTCATCCGCGCGCCGAGCGCGCCGGCCGAGCGGGCCGTCTCCACGGCGAGGTCGACGGTCGGCACCGTGATCTCGAAGTCGTCGCGCATGGAGGCGTGCGAGGCATCGAGCAGCGGCGCCAGATCGGCGATCCGGCCCTCACCGAGCACCGCGACCGCGTCCAAGACGCGGCCGTTCTCGGTCACCACGTGGCGGAGCCGGCGACGCATGACCTCGTCGTCCAAGCGGGCCAGCGCCGCGTCGAGGTCCTCGACGTCACGCAGAGCGGGCACTCCGAGGATCGTCGCGGCCTGCTCACAGCTGGCTCGCCGGGTCGCGTACTCGCTGTCGACCAGGGCGTGCGGGGTCTTGGTGTCCAGAACGAGGATCTCCAGACCGGCTGCGGTGAGGTCGATCGGAACCTGGCGCGTCTCGAAGCTGCGGCAGTCCAGGAACAACGCATGATCGGCCCGACCAAGGGTGGAGGCGGCCTGGTCCATCAGTCCGGTCGGCGCCCCGACGTACTCGTTCTCCGCCCGGCGGGCCAGCCGCGCCCGCCGCATGGGCTCGATCTCGAGCCCGCTCAGATCGGCGAGGGCGGTGAGGGTGGCGCACTCCAGGGCAGCCGACGAGGACAGGCCCGCCCCCAGGGGGACATCGGAGGACAGCACCAGATCGGCCGGCCGGACGTCGTGCCCGTCCTCGCGCAACGCCCAGACCACACCCGCGACGTACGCTTGCCAGCCGTCCGTGCCGGGGGTCAGGTCGTCGACGCCGAACTCCTGGGTGTCGTCGTTGTTGAGTGACGTGACCGACCAGCGATCGTCCGCACGTGGCGCTCCAGCGATGGTGACCCGCTGATCGAGGGCGAACGGCATCACGAAGCCGTCGTTGTAGTCGGTGTGCTCGCCGATGAGATTCGCCCGGCCCGGCGCAGCCCATACTCCTGCCGGATCGGCCCCGATCAGCCGGCGGAACGACTGGGCGACGGCGGTGGCGCGGTGATCGGTCACGGTCGCACTCTAGCGACGGCGATCCGGTGGCCTGAGCGGGTGGCTACGCGGCGACTTCCTAGGATGGCGGGCATGCTGGCCGCCTACGCCGTCGCCGCCGATCCGGACCGACCCCTGAACGCTCTGCGGGTCGATCAGCTGGAACCACCGGAGGTGCCGGCCGGTTGGGTCGAGGTCGAGGTTCGGGCCGCGTCGTTGAACCACCACGACGTGTTCTCCCTGCGCGGGGTGGGGCTGCCGGCCGATCGCCTACCGATGATCCTGGGCTGCGACGCATCCGGGATGACCGCGGACGGGCGCGAGGTGGTCGTCTATGCCGTGATCGGTGATCCGGACTTCGCCGGCGACGACGAGACCTACGATCCGCGCCGGTCGCTGCTGTCCGAGCGTTACCCCGGCACGCTGGCGCAGGTCGTCCGGGTGCCGGCGCGCAATCTGATCACCAAGCCGGCCGAGCTGTCGTTTGCCGAGGCCTCCTGCCTGCCGACTGCGTGGCTGACCGCCTACCGGGCGCTGTTCACCGCCGGTGCGCTGGAACCGGGCAACACCGTGCTGGTGCAGGGCGCGGGTGGCGGGTTCGCCACGGCGGCGGTGGCGCTGGCCCGGGCTGCGGGTCTGCGGGTCTGGGTGACGTCCCGGGATCCGTCCCGCGCCGAGCGCGCGGTGTCGCTGGGCGCGCACGCCGGATTCGGGGCCGGTGAGCGGCTCCCGGAACGGGTCGACGCCGTGCTGGACAGTGTCGGTGCCGCCACGTGGTCGCACTCGATCAACTCGCTCCGTCCCGGTGGACGGCTCGTCACGATCGGCACCACCTCCGGTGCTGACCTCCGCTCGGCGGAGCTGACCAAGATCTTCTTCCGGCCGTTGCATGTGGTCGGCAGCACGATGGGGACCCGGGCGGAGTTCACGCGGCTGCTGCAGTTCCTCGCCGCCACGGGCGTACGCCCGATGATCGACCGCATCCTGCCCCTCTCCGACGCCGCCGCCGGCTTCGCCGCCATGATCGACGGCGACCTGTTCGGCAAGATCGTCCTCGAGCCCGGACCCAACCCCTCCCGCCGCCCCCGGACCTCGCCGATCCCATCCCCGGAAGTGTGCGCAAACGACCGCGACACGCCGATCAGAACGGTCGTTCGCGCACAGTGTCGAGGAGTGATGCGGAGGCTGGCCGAGCCGAGCCGAGCCGAGCCGAGCCGGGCTGGGGCGGGCCGGGCTAGGCCGAGCTGGTCGAGTCGAGCCGGGCCGGGCCGAGCCGGGGCCCGCGGTCTTAGCCCTCGGCGGGCCGATCGGGTACGTCGAGGATCAGCTTGCTCCCATACGCCGCCGCCTGGACCAGCCGGAGCCGGGCCAGCGCCGGATGCTGGTCGAGCAGCCGCGCCGCGTTGGCCATCGACCGCAGTGCCGCACTCTCGGCGCGAGCCACCTCGAGCTGGGCCGGGCCGGCTGCCGGCTCGCAACCAGCTCGGAGTACGCGGCCCGCAGGTCGGCGGGCAGCATGATGTCCTTGATCACCACCGCGACCACGTCGATCCCGACCTCCGCCGCCGCGAGCCGGGCCGCATCGAGCAGCGCGTCGGTCGTGGCCCGACGCCCGGTCCGTACCAGCTCGGACGCATCCTGCCCCGCGAGCTGCTCGCGTAGCGCGACCTGGACTCCCAGATAGACCACCCCCTCGGCGTCCATCGCGGAGGTGTAGGCCACCGGGTCGACAACGGACCAGCGCACCGCCACGGTCACCTTCACACTCACGCCGTCGGCGGTGAGGACCTCCTGCGGGGCGTGGTGGTGAGCCGCTCACGCGTCTCGACTTGCTCGTACCGGGTCCGGAAGCGCCGGAGATGCCGGCCGGGCGCGAGTGCGCGCTCGACTGCGCCGTCCCGTACGGCGATCACCCGCTCGTGGCGCTGGACCACGACATGGAAGCCCCCCATCCCGACCTCCTCTCGTCCGCTCTGGCGGGACGCCGTCCGTCGGCTCCACCGGCCACGGGGTGATCCGCGTCGTCCGGGCCGTGGATGCCGCAGGGTGGACCAGGGGGTTGTGCCGGCGGACGACGCCCTTGAGGGAATCGAACCGTCACGCAGCGCCAGAGGCTGCAGCCTCACCCGGGATACGACTCGACGGCATCTGGGTCGGTACGCCGACCGTCACCGCCGATCCCGGGTCGTGCGCAAGGGTAGGCCCCAACGGCGAGGTGGTCGCACGCGGTTTCCCGGGCCCGTCCGTCCACCCACCGGGACTGTGATGGAACGACAGGTCCGCCCGGCGTGTCGCCGTCGTTTGCGCACAGTTCGCGGGGAGAGGGGGGCGCGGGTGAGAGGGGGCGCCGGGGGAGTCAGTCGTCGTCGGGATCGTCGAGTCGGGCCAGCCAGGTGGCGAGGCGCTCGATCGGTGTTTCGAACTCCGGGTTGAGGTCCACGAAGGTCCGCAACTGCTCGGCGAGCCACGCAAGGGTCACCTCGTCGTCACCCCTGCGTGCCTCGAGCTCCTCGATACCTCGATCGGTGAAGTACACCCGGATGCCGATCAGGCGAATGCGGCCTCGAGCAGCGCGCGCTGCTGCTGCTCGTGCACCTTCGCCGAGCCGACTGACGGGGCCGAAGACGGCGGACGCGTGATCGGGGTCAGCGCGAACTCCCGGTTCGGCAGGGTCTGCCGCAGTGCGCTGGGCAGATTGAGGGCCATGAACGACCAGGCGCCCTGATTCATCGGCTCGTCTTGCACCCACCGCACGTCGCGGGCGTTCGGGTAGCGGCGCAGGATGTCGGCGATCTCGTCGACCGGCAGCGGATAGAGCCGTTCGACCGGAACGATCGCCGTACTGGCTTTCTGCCCGGCGTGCGAGCGCGCGTTGACCAGATCCCACCGCACCTTGCCCGAGCACATCAAGACGCGCGTCACCTGATCGGAGTGCTCGATCGACGAGTCCGGGATCGCCGCCTGCCACGAGCCGTTGGTGAACTCCGGCGGCTGCGAGACCGCGGACCGGTTGCGCAGCATCGACTTCGGGGTGAACACCACCAGCGGCCGGTGCCGACCGATCAGCGCATGCGTTCGGAGCAGGTGGAAGTAGCTCGCCGGAGTCGACGGCTGCGCTACCGCGACGGCGTCCTCCGCGGCGAGCTGAAGCCAGCGCTCGATCCGTCCCGAGGAGTGGTCGGGACCCTGACCCTCGTAGCCGTGGGGGAGGAGCAGCGTCACGCCGGACTTCTGGGTCCACTTGGCCTGACCCGAACTGATGAACTCGTCGATGATGGTCTGGGCGCCGTTCGCGAAGTCGCCGAACTGAGCCTCCCACAGCACCAGCGCTTCGGGCCGGGCGACCGAGTAGCCGTATTCGAAACCCATCGCCGCGTACTCGCTCAGCAGCGAGTCGAAGATGTGGAACTTGCCCTGCGTCTCGTCGAGGTGCTTCAACGGCACCCAGGACTCGCCCGTGACCCGGTCGACGATCGCCGCGAACCGTTGCACGAACGTCCCGCGCCGGCTGTCCTGCCCGGTCAGCCGGACCGTGCGTCCCTCCATCAGCAGCGAGCCGAAGGCCAGAATCTCCGCTGTGGCCCAGTCGATCGGCCCCTGGGTGATCGCGGCCGCCCGGCGCTGCAGTTGCGGCATCACCTTCGGGTGCACGGTGAAGCCGTCGGGGAACGTGATGTGCGCGTCGGCGATCCGCTTCAGCGTCTCGATGGAGATCGCGGTGCCGTGATCGGCGGCCTCCTTGCTGGGGTAGGCCGGGACCCGGTCGTAGTAGGTGTCGCGAGCCGGCACCTGTGGGTCGCGGACCTCCTTGAAGACGCTTTCCAGGCGGCGCTGGAAGCGCGTCATCACCTCCTCGGCGTCCTCGACGGTGATGTCGCCACGGCCGATCAGCGCCTCGGTATAGAGCTTGCGGACCGACCGCTTCTTCTCGATCAGGTCGTACATCCGGGGCTGGGTGAAGCTCGGGTCGTCGCCCTCGTTGTGACCGCGACGGCGGTAGCACACGATGTCGATCACGACGTCCTTGTTGAACTCCTGCCGGAACGCGAACGCCAGCCGGGCGATCCGGATGCAGGCCTCGGGATCGTCACCGTTCACGTGGAAGACCGGTGCCTGGATCATCCGGGCGACGTCGGTGCAGTAGATCGAGGAGCGTGACTCGGTCGGAGAGGTGGTGAAGCCGACCTGGTTGTTCACGATGATGTGGATCGTGCCGCCGGTGCGGTAGCCGCGCAGCTGGGAGAGGTTCAGCGTCTCCGCGACCACGCCCTGACCGGCGAACGCCGCGTCGCCGTGCATCAGCACCGGCAGCACGGGGAACTCCTCGCCCCGGTCGAGGATGTCCTGCTTGGCCCGGGCGATGCCTTCCAGCACCGGGTTGACCGCCTCCAGATGGCTCGGGTTGGCGGCGACGGAGGTCTTGATGGTGGCCCCGCTCAGCGCGGTGAACTGGCCGTCCGCGCCGAGATGGTACTTGACGTCGCCGGACCCCTGCACGGTCCGCGGATCGATGTTGCCCTCGAACTCGCGGAAGATCTGCGCATAGCTCTTGCCGACGATGTTGGCCAGCACATTGAGCCGGCCCCGGTGCGGCATGCCGATGCAGACCTCTTCCAGACCGTGATCGGCGGCCTGCTCGCACACCTCGTCCAGGACCACGATCGCCGACTCGCCGCCCTCCAGGGAGAACCGCTTCTGGCCGACGAACTTGGTCTGCAGGAAGGTCTCGAAGATCTCGGCCTCGTTGAGCTTGTCCAGGATCCGCAGGTGCTCCTCGCGGGGGAGTGACTCGTGCGGCCGCTCCACCCGGTCCTGGATCCACTTGCGCTGGGCCGGCTCCTGGATGTGCATGTACTCGATGCCGATGGTGCGGCAGTAGGAGTCGCGCAGGATGCCGAGCACGTTGCGCAGCTTCATGAACCGGCGCTCGCCGCCGAACTCGCCGGTGGCGAACTCGCGGTCGAGGTCCCACAGGGTCAGCCCGTGCGACTCCACCTCGAGGTCGGGGTGGCTGCGCTGCTTGTACTCCAGCGGGTCGGTGTCGGCCATCAGGTGGCCGCGGACCCGGTAGGCGTGGATCAGCTCCAGGATCC
>DASTGF010000247.1:0-3748 GCA_035719255.1 Microlunatus sp.
AATACCCGTTCCGGTGGTCGCATGCGACGTGGGCGGACATCACTCGACCAGCCCGGCGATGTGGTAGCGCACGGCGGCGAGCTTCTTGATCTTGGTGTAACCGGCCACGCTTGCCAATCATTGCCGGATACTTATCCGAGATCAGACACGCATGTGCAACTCGTATGCAGCAACTGTGCCGTGGTCTCACCGCTCCGGCAGCCGCTCACCAAGCCAACGGATGAGACCGCTGAGCCATCGGCTGTTTTGCCATCCATGCTCGACGATGCTGCGTCGGGCAGCACGCAGCTGGTTACGTGCCCGCACCATAGGCCCGGTCTTGCTCTCGTCTTGGATCTCCCACGCCCGTTTGGACGCCCACCGCGCGCATCCAACACACAGAGCGACTTCCGGGTGGTCTCCGAGGTGGACCATCCGTTCAGGATCACCTATCGCGCCGCAGCACCAGCACTGGTCACGAGGTTGCCCATCGCCGCGGACGGAGGCGGACTCGACGATCACGCCGGGCCCCAGGCCGCGGCTGATGCGTGGTCGGCGGCGCGTTGCAACGCCTGACGCAAAGAGCGCAGGTCCGGTAGCCCACGCAGGCCGTGGGGTGTGACGTAGAGGCGGCAGGTGCTGGTGTGCGCGGGTGGCCCGCCTGGAAACAGGTCCGAACCGTCCACCAGGAATGTGGGTGAGCCACCAAACCCTTGTTCGAGGGTGCCGTCGTCATCTCCAAGGACCGTGACGGTGAACCCGACCGTAGGGAGGCCGATGTCGTCGAGCGCGCTGCGCAGGAGCTGTTGGGCGTTGTCGTTGTTGGGGCAATCGGGGATCACGAGCAACTCGATGTCCACCTGCCCAATCCTGCGTCCCCGGCACGCCTATGCCAACCGCAGACGATCCGTTGCATGGGCTGAACGCCCGTCGTCGAAGCGACAAAAGTCACCCAGCCGCCGGGGCGCTGTTCGTCTCGGGCCGGTACGGTGATGAGGCACCTGCCACAGGGTGCGGAAGATCGGTGGCAGGGTAGGAGCCGCTCGTATTCCAGTGGGGAGGTCCCGGGGATGATTCCTGACAGCGTCGCCCGCTTCATCGATTCCGAGATCGCTGGCAACGAGACCGACTTCAGCGATCTGCGGGCAGTCATCCTGAACGGCACCCTGAAGCGTTCTCCCGAACCCAGTCACACCGAAGGCTTGTTGGAGATCACCCGCCGGGTGCTCGGCGGTGTCGGCGTTCGCCTCGACGCGGTCCGGCTGGTCGACCACACCATCCCGCCCGGGGTGCAACCCGACATGCGCGAGCACGGCTGGGAGGTCGACGACTTTCCCGACATCTACCGATCGCTGATCGAACCCTCCGACATTGTCGTGTTGGCGACACCGATCTGGCTGGGCGACCAGTCGTCGATGACACGACTGGCCATCGAGCGGCTCTACGGTTGGTCCGGCCAACTCAACGCCGCAGGTCAGTGGTCGTACTACGGGAAGGTTGCCGGGGTGGTCATCACCGGCAACGAGGACGGTGGCAAACACTGTGCCGCGCAGATGCTCTACGCGCTGAGCCACATAGGGTTCACGATTCCGCCGCAGGCCGACGCGTACTGGAACGGCGAAGCCGGCCCCGGTCCGTCATACCGGGACGACAACCGCGGTGCACGCAACAACTGGACCACCCGCAACGCCGTGTTCGCGGCCTGGAACATGCTGCACGCCGCCCGGAGGATGAAAGACGCCGGCGGAATACCCGCATACGGCAACCTGTCCACCAACTGGGACCTTTCCAATCCGGACCACCCCAACCCGGAATACCGCTGACCCCGAGCCGGTGGCCCTCGCAGAGCCGTCCTGGATGCGCCCGGACGCTCACGTGATACTGGATCGTGAAGAAGGGCGGAATTCAGTTCATGACCACCGATAGTCGTCGCTCGCACTATGCGCGCCGGGTTTGTCACCTCACGGACGCCCAGCGGCGCTTCGGCGACCGGGCGGATTCGGCGGCTGCAGCGGTCAGCGATGGTGATCCGATGGCTGATGCCGCCGTCGCCGCGATTCGCGGCGGGGCGGTGGCCCAAGCCACAGTGAACAGTCTGCTTCGCGGTGAGGCTCCGAAGGGTCCGGTGCCGCAGGAGTTAAGTGAGTTTGTGGACAGCCTGCGAGAGGTTCCCAGCTGGGTTGAGTGGGGGCGGGTCGATGCGGGCAGCAAGGCGGTCCTCGCCGTCGGCTTCGTCTGGATGCAGCTGCTGCTCGGCCCTGCTTCACTGGTCAACACTTATCGGCCACCCGGCCTGGCACGGGTGCTTGCCTCTACCGGCAGCCTGGTGAACGCCGCCCCCCGCCGCATTCAGGAGACCGGTGCGTGGTTGACGGCTGCTACCCATCCGGGACATCTGCGAGTGGGCGAACCGGGGTGGGTTGCTACTGCTCAAGTCCGGTTGCTGCACGCTCGAGTCCGAGCACGGCTGCTGAATGACGGTTGGGACGTCGACGAGTGGGGTGTCCCGATCAATCAGGCAGATCTGGCGCGGACGCTGCTCGACTTCACCGTGACTCCGATGGCCGCCCTGGATCGTTTGGGTGTTGGCTTGACCGCTCAGGAACGCGACGATGTTCACCATCTGTTCCACTTGATCGCGCATCTGATCGGGGTCGACGCGAGTCTTCAGGTCGATACCGATGCGGGTGCGAGGTCGCTGGCCGAGTTGTTGGAGGTCCTGAACGGTCCACCGGATGCGGAAGCGTGCTCGCTGGTAGCGGCCATGATCGAGGCCTATGTGGAGTTGTTGACCCCGGCCATCCATGTCACCGAGCCAATGACACGGCAGCTGGTGCTGGCCCTCATCGAGGTGTTCCATGACGAGCGGACGTACGAGGGCTTGCAGTTGCCCCGTCCCCCGCTCTGGGCCCGGGCAGCGGTTCGTGGGCTCGGCCTGGCCAATTCGGCGGCCCGCCTGACGCACCGGATGCTGCCCGTCACCGAGGATTGGGCGGTGCGTCGGACGCAGCGCTCGTTGACCGCTGCGTCCGGGCTGTTGGTGGGGAGCACTGCCTATCAGGACCCGCATCGGCGCTGATCATTGCGGCGTACGCCTCGGCGATCGACAAATACAGCGCTTCTTCCTCCCGGCGGGTCTCGGCGGTCGGCAGGACGGTCGTGGCGGGGACACCAGGATCGTCCCCAGGATGTGCGAGGGCCCGCGCTACGGCTTGGATGGGCTCCGGGTGCGCTCCCGCCGGCACCGGCAGCAGGCTGAGGCCGTCCGCGATCTCGATGAGCATCCGTTGGGCGCGGAGATAGGGCCTGCCTGGTGTGTCGGCGAGTGGCAGGGTGACCGTCGGATACAGCCGGCGAATGCGCGACCACAGTCCGCTGAGACGTCTCAGGAGCTGTTGGGAGTGCAGGTGGCGGTGCCATCGAGGCCCAACCAGAACCGTGATACCCATCGCGGTGTACCCGGCCATGGCCATCATGATGAGCACGTCACCCACCGCGAAGGCGGAACCGCCGAACCCGGTGAAGTAGCTCAGTTCAGCGGTGGCCCACGCCAGTTGGCCGGCGAAACAGACGACAGCCGATGGGATGACGATGATCAAGGCGAGCCGCAGCGCGGGTTCGTGGAATCCGGCGTCGTGTCCGGGGGGTCTTCGAAGTGCCTGATAGGCGCAGATTGCCGTGACGGCTTGGGATGCGGCGTAGTACCCGTTGTAGAGCAGTGATGTTGTCACGTAAGCCGGCTCGCTTAGCGGAATGTCGCGGGGACTTT
>DASTGF010000248.1:0-2508 GCA_035719255.1 Microlunatus sp.
GCCGGGCCTCGGTCGGGCTGGCGCTCCAGCTCGCGGGTGAGTCGGCCATGACGGCCGCAGCGCGGGCCCGCTTCGAACCGAGCCGACCCCTCGTCCGGCGAGGTCTGGTAGCGCTGGACGAGCCGGACCGGCCGTTCCTGACCCGCGGTCTGCGCGTACCGGACCGCGTCGTATCGCATCTGCTCGGGGACACCGCGCCGGCGGCCGGCCTGGCCGGCTTGATCGACGACGTTGCGCCCTATCCGGCCCCGGTCGCCGAACAGCTGGGCCGGGCCATTGCCGCCGGCGTCCGGCTCGTGCACCTGCGAGAACGCGTCGTCGGGACCGGCTCGGCGGTCGGCGTGGCGGCCCTGCAGGCGGCCGGGATCGGGGCCCTCGTCCTGGATCTCGGACGGCTGAGCGGATCCTCCCCGGCCGATGCCGCCGCGTTGGCGGATCTGGCGGTCCGCGAGGCGCTGCTGGTCGGGGCCGGCCTGGTGGCGGGCCCGGTGGAGATCTTGGCGGAGACCGGAACGGAACCCCTGCATCGCCTGACCTCGGCCGACGTGCCCGTACTGCTGGTGGGATCGACCACCTGGGACCCGCAGTGGTCCAACGACAGCCCGCTGCTGGCCGACGCACCGGTGCTCGGCGGCCGCGAGCGACTCGCGCTCTGGGAGCAGGAGCTCGGTGATCACGATCCCGAGCTCGACCCAGCCGCCCTCGCGGTGCATCTGGCGCTCGGACCCGGTCAGGTGCGCAAGGCCGTCCGCGCGGCGGAAGCCTCGGCCCGGATGTCCGGCGGCCCCGTGTCTGCCGACGATCTGCGGCGCGGGGTCCGGGCCCAGAACGCGGCCGGCCTGGAGCGGTTGGCCCGGCGGATCGAGCCGGAGGTGTCGTGGGCCGATCTCGTCCTCGCGCCGACCGTGCTCCGCGGCTTGAAGGAGGTCTCGGCCCGCGCCCGCCACCGAGACACGGTGCTCACCGACTGGCGGATGCGGCGGGGTGGTGGCCGCGGACACGGAGTGACCGCACTGTTCGCCGGCGACTCGGGCACCGGCAAGACCATGTCCGCCGAGGTGATCGCCGCCGATCTCGGGCTGGACCTCTACACGGTCAATCTGGCGACGGTGGTCGACAAGTACATCGGCGAGACCGAGAAGAACCTCGAACGGATCTTCGCCGAGGCCGGCGGGGTGAACGCGGTGCTGTTCTTCGACGAGGCCGACGCGATCTTCGGCAAGCGCAGCGACGTCCGGGACGCCCACGACCGGTACGCCAACATCGAGAGTGCCTACCTGCTCCAGCGGTTGGAGACCTTCGACGGCCTGGCCGTGCTGGCCACCAACCTGCGGGCGAACATCGACGAGGCGTTCACCCGGCGGCTGGATGCCATCATCGACTTTCCCGAGCCCACACCGGAGCTGCGGCGTGCGCTGTGGCGGCGCTGCCTTGCGCCGCCCCTGCCGATCGAGCCGGACATCGACTACGACTTCCTGGCCGAGTCGTTCGAGTTCGCCGGTGGCAACATCCGCTCCGCCTCGACCACAGCCGCCTATCTGGCCGCCGCCGACGGCGTACCGGTCGGGATGCTGCAGCTGGTGGCCGCCGTCGAGCAGGAGTACCGCAAGCTGGGGCGCCTGGTGCTCGAGCGGGAGTTCGGCCGCTACTTCTCGATGATCGCCTGACCAGGCCCCGTCCCGGAGGCCGCCCCGCTGCCCTTTCGGGCAGCGGCTCGTGCTCCTCCGGCCCCACCCGCGGACCTGTTGTGGGGCCGATCTCCGTGCGACAGTGGAGAAGTCGCCGACATGCGGAGGTCTGGTCATGCAGGAACATCAGTTCGACGAACGCGTCGAGACGCTGCGGCCGAAGGCAGCGCGGATCGATGAAGAGGTCGGTTCGCACGCCGGCAAGGCCGCAGCCGCCGGACGCGTCGACGCCCTCGGGGCGGACGACATCCTCGGTCTGCAGCGGTCCGTCGGTAATGCTGGCGTCAGCTCGCTGATGGAGGAGGAACGATCCCCCGTGCACGACGTCGTCTCCTCCGGGGGACGGCCCTTGGAGCCCGATGTCCGAGGCGAGATGGAGGCTCGGATGGGTCACGACTTCGGCGATGTCCGGGTGCACGACGACTCCGCCGCCGCAGCGTCGGCCCAAGCGGTCAACGCACACGCGTACACCGTCGGCTCGAACATCGTCTTCCAGCGCAACCAGTACGACCCGTCCTCGACCGAGGGCAAGACCACCCTCGCGCACGAGCTGACCCACGTCGTCCAGCAGCGCAGCGGCCCCGTCGAGGGAACGTCCGCTCCCGGCGGGATCAAGGTCAGCGATCCGTCCGACCGGTTCGAGCGGGAGGCGTCCACCAACGCCGATCGAGTGATGTCGGCCGCCCCTCCCGTCCAGACGCTGAGCACCGCCGGTCCCGCCGTGCAGCGCGAGGCCGAGGAGGACGAGCTGCAAGGACTGTTCGTCCAGCGGCACGCCGGCGAAGACCACGACCACGACGAGTCGGTCCAGGGCCTGTTC
>DASTGF010000249.1:0-13491 GCA_035719255.1 Microlunatus sp.
AGTCCAGCCCCGTGGCGTCCCAGTAGAACTCGTCGTACGGCGGCTGCTGGTGGGGGAAGGTCCGCAGCGCCCCAGTGAGGTTGTAGGAGATGACATAGGTGGCCGTCGGAGCGGAGACGGTCACGTCCGGATCGCCGATCCGCAGCCGTAGCTGTTCGCCACGACCGCTGTTGGTGGTGTCGGTGCGTTCGGAGAACTGGGTCCGCACGCCGGGCGTCGGGCTGGTGACGGTGATGTCGGAGATCTGGTACACCGCGTCCATCTGGTCGTCGTACTTCTCCCGGGTGACGAAGTAGCGGTCGATCCCGTGTCGACCCGAGCTCGACCCGAACCGGTAGACGATGGTTTCGGTGACCTTGGTGACGCCGTTGGTACCGACGTCGTAGCTGATGTCGTAGGAGTCGATCTGGTCCCCGGCGGCAAACGCGGGTGGGGTACGGAACACAGTGAGGGCGAGCCCGAGCAGGAGGACGGCCAGTACGCTCAGCGCAAGGCGACGGCGGCCGGCCGGATCGCTCGGTCTCGGCCACGCCACCGCCACCGCGCGGGCGGCCGGTCGGTTCCTCATCGGTTCACTCTCCTCGACGCCGGGCGGCCAGAGCTCGCTCCGCCTCGCGCTTGCTTTCCCGTTCGGCGATGGACTGGCGCTTGTCGTACTCCCGCTTGCCGCTGGCGACCGCCAACTCGACCTTGGCGTAACTGTCACTGAAGTAGATCGACAACGGGATCAGTGTGGTCCCTGCCGAGGCCAACGCCCGCTCGATCCGGCTGATCTCCTGTCGATTGAGCAGCAGCTTGCGGGTCCGTCTGGCGGTGTGGTTGGTCCAGGTCCCGTGGCTGTACTCGGGGATGTGAGCCTGCCGCAGCCACACCTCACCGTCGTCGACGGTGGCGAAGGAGTCGGTCAGATTGGCGCGGCCCTCGCGCAGCGACTTCACCTCGGTGCCGCTCAACACCAGCCCCGCCTCGTAGGTGTCGTGGATGTGGTAGTCGTGCCGGGCCTTGCGGTTCTGGGCAACGAGCTTGCGTCCCGTGTCCTTGCTCATGACCTCCATCCTCCCCGGCCGCACCAGCCGGTTTAGCGTACGGGTCGGCGGACGGACGTCCGCCCCGACCAATCCGCCCCAATCCGCCCCGGCCCTATCCGCCGCAACCAGAGAGCATGCCTCGTGTCCTCACCGCGATTGCTGTACGTCCTCCGCCACCGTCCCGGCCCGGCGATCCCTCCCGGGACCGCGGTCTTCGACCACCCGGGTATCGCCGAACACTTCGCCTTCCTGCAGCGGCGAGCCGCCGACGGGACCCTGGTTGCCGCCGGACCGCTGGAGGAGGGCTCGGGTGAGGGGTTGACCGTGCTCGCGGTCGACTCCATCGAGACTGCTCGGCGACTGGCCACCGTCGACGACCAGAGCGTGGCCGGCGGCGTGCTGGCCGTGGACGTCCGCGGCTGGCAGGTCGTCTTGTCCCCCGGGCTGGTGGCGCCGATCTGAGAGCGCCCGCCTTCTGTCGATCGGCGGATCAGTACAGCCAGCTCATCGGGTTCACCACACTGCCGTTCAGCCAGACCATCAGGTGCAGGTGGCAGCCGGTGGAGAAGCCGGTGGTGCCGACGTAACCGATGATCTGACCCTGTCGGACGTGCTGGCCGACGCTGACGACGTACCGGCTGGCGTGGTTGTAGCCGGTGGTGACGTAGCGACCGGCGATGACGCCGTGATCGATCATGAGCCGGTTGCCGTAGCCGGCGTTGAAGTACCGCTCGGCCACCCGACCGGAGTACGCGGCGCGGATCGGCGTGCCGCAGCCCGCACCGAAGTCGGTTCCGTCGTGCAGCTTCCACACGTGCAGCACCGGGTGCAGCCGCATCCCGTACGGCGACGTAATCGGCGCGCTGACCGGGAAGATGAAACCGTGGTGAGCACCGCCGCCCGAGGACGAGCCCCCGCCCGAAGACGAGCCACCGGAGGAGCCACTGGATGAGGAGCCTCGGCTCGAATACGAGCGCGAGCTGGTCCGGGCCTTCTCCGCCGCGCGCTTGGCCGCAGCGGACCTGCGGGCCGCCTCGCGGGCACGGCGCTCGGCGGCCGCCTTGCGAGCCGCCTCGGCCTTGGCCTTGGCGATCCGGATGGCGATCCGCTTCTCTACCGAGGCCCGTTCCTTGACCAGCGAGGCGTACCGCGACTGGTCCGCGGCCACAGCCTGCGCCGCCGAGCGCTGCTCGGCCTGATGCTGGGCCAGCAGACCGGCGACCGTCGACTCCTGTGCCGCAGCGCGGGCCTGCAACGCCTTCTTCAGCGCGAGGTTCTCGGCGGCAGCCTTGCGCTGGGCGGCGACCTCACGCTCCAGCGCTGACTGCTTCTGCTGCTCGGTGGCCAGCTGCGCCTGCAGGTCCTTGAGCCGGTCAAGCTCGCTGGCCGCGGTGTCGAACAGCGTCGTGGACCACTGCAGCCGGGTGGCTACGTCGGCTGTGGAGTCGCCGACGACGACCGCGATCGGCAACAGGTTGGTCTGCTGCTGGTACTGGTAGCGCACGATGTCGGTGGCCCGCTGCTGCTGGGCGCCGAGCAGACGCTGGCCCTCGGCCACCGCCGCTCTCGCCCGATCAAGCGCGAGCTGTGCCTGCTTCAGCTTGGCCGCCATGGCGATGTCACGCGCCTTCGCGTCGGCGAGTTCGCGCTCGGTCTGGGCCAGGGCCGCCCGCGCTGCATCCAACTGCTGGCCGGTGCGCTGCACGGCGGCGTTGGCCGCATCGAGGCTGGCATTGGAGTCGTCCAGATTCTGCTGGGTCTGGGCGATCTGGGCCTTGACTCGGTCACGTTGCTCGGTCAGACCATCCGCCGACGACGGCACGGCCAAGCTCATCGAGACCGCACTCGCGATCACCACCGCGATCAGACCGCGAGCCGCCAGGCGCAGCGAGGCACGAGGCCGCGCTCCGGTGATGGGCGAAAGGTTCGCGAGTCCGGGGGGAAGTTCCGGAAACACAGCTCTCCTCGAGGTCGTCGTCGGCTCGTCAAAGCCCTGGCGCTGACGACGACCCGGCGTGTCGCCGGGGGTAAAGCTATGGTTGAGCTATAGCCTTCTTTCTCAAACCCTCAAGTACTTCCGGGTCGTGATCAGCGTCGGGATTATGGACAGAAGGATCCCGACCGCCGCAACCCCCGCCATGGCGATGAGCGTCTGATTCCACCCAATCCAGGCTAAAGACTGAATTGAGACTTGAGCTTTGCGCTTGATGACGAAGTAAACGCCTGATGCCAATGTGACACATGCGAGCACGATTCCGATGAGCGCGGCGAAGAGTGCTTCAAAAAGGAACGGCAATGTGATATAGAGGTTGCTCGCTCCGACCAGTCGCATGATGCCGATCTCTCGCCGTCGGGCGAACGCCGCCAGCCGGATCGTGTTGCCGATCTGCAGCGCCGCGGCGAACAGCAACAGCGCAGAGGCGACGATCGTCGCCCACTGCAGCAGGTTCAACCAGCTGAAGAACGGGTCCAGGAGCTTGCGGAGATCCTGGACGTTCTGCACCCCCTTGAGTCCGGCGACAGCGCTGACCACGCCCTGGTACTGCTCGGGGTTCTTCAGCTTCACCCGGAAGGACTCCTGCATCTGGTCCTCGGTGAGGCTGCTGGCGATCGGATTGCCCTCGTAGGCCTTCAAGAACTCCTGGTATGCCTCCGCCTTGGTCTCGAAGTAGACGCCGCCCGGCGCCACCTCGGGGTTGGCCTCGAGGGTGGAGCGGATCAGGTCCTTCTGGGCCTGGGTGACCTCTTGACCCGGCTCGCAGTTGTCGCCGCGGATGTCCGGCGTGCAGAGGAAGACCGAGATCTCGATCTTCTCGTACCACCGCCCCTTCATCACCTCCACCTGCTGGTTGGCCAAGAGGCCGGCCCCGAAGAGGGACAACGACACCCACATCGTCATGATGACGGCCAGCGTCATGGTGAGGTTCTGCCGCAGACCACTGCCGGTCTCGGAGAAGATGTGGCGGAAGCGCATCAGGTGTAGTCCTCGTCAGATCTGTTCGTGGGCCCGGACGGTGTCGATCACTGGTAGCCGTACACGCCGCGACTCTGGTCACGGACGACGACGCCGTCGTCGAGCTCGATCACCCGCTTGCGCATCTGGTCCACGATGGTGGAGTCGTGGGTCGCCATCAGCACGGTCGTGCTGGACCGGTTGATCCGGTCGAGCAACTTCATGATCCCGACGCTGGTGGCCGGGTCGAGGTTCCCGGTCGGCTCATCGGCGATCAGGATCATCGGACGGTTGACGAAGGCCCGAGCGATGGCCACTCGCTGCTGCTCACCGCCGGACAGCTCGTCGGGCAGGCGGTTTCCCTTGCCTTTGAGCCCGACCAGTTCGAGCACTTCGGGAACGACACGTCGGATGGTTGAGTTCGGCTTGCCGATCACTTGCAGGGCGAAGGCCACGTTCTCGGTCACGGTCTTGTTCGGCAGCAGCCGGAAGTCCTGGAAGACGGTGCCGATCTGCCGTCGCATCGCGGGGACCTTCCAGCTGTGCAGCTTGTTGAGCTCACGGCCGGCCACGAACACGCGGCCCTTGGTGGCCCGCTGCTCGCGCAGGATGAGTCGCAGGAAGGTCGACTTGCCGGAGCCTGAGGCGCCGACGAGGAAGACGAACTCCCCCTTCTCGATCTCCACATCGACGTCGGACAGCGCCGCCCGGCGCTGCCCGTCGTAGATCTTGGTCACGCCTTCGAATCGGATCACTCGCTGCCTCGTCTCGACGTCCAGATCGGCCGTCGCACGCTCGGCCGGAACCCGGCCGAGCGCCCGCAGGCCACCGTCGAGTGTAGGTGAGGGGGCCGTGATCGCCGGGATTTCGCCCGGCGGGGAGTGCCTCAGCCCAGCTTCTCCGCCGTCTTACGCCACCGGATGCCGGAATCGATGAATCCGTCGATCTCCCCATCGAAGACGGCGTCGGGGCTGGAGGTCTCGAAATCGGTTCGGAGGTCCTTCACCATCTGGTACGGGTGCAGGACATAGGACCGCATCTGCGATCCCCAGCTGTTGCCGTCGGTCTTCAAGGCGTTCATCTCCGCCTCGCGCTCCTGCCGGGCCCGCTCCAGCAACCGGGACTGCAGCACCCGCAGGGCGGCCGCCTTGTTCTGCAGCTGGGACTTCTCGTTCTGGCAGGAGACCACGATGCCGGTCGGCAGGTGGGTGATCCGCACCGCCGAGTCGGTGGTGTTGACGCTTTGTCCACCCGGACCGGAAGAGCGGAACACGTCGATCCGCAGATCGGCCTCGGGAATGTCGATGTGGTCGGTCTCCTCGGTCACCGGGAGGACTTCGACGCCGGCAAAGGAGGTCTGTCTGCGCCCCTGGTTGTCGAACGGCGAGATCCGGACCAGCCGGTGGGTGCCCTGCTCGACCGACAACGTGCCGTACGCGTACGGCGCCTTCACCTGGAAGGTCGCCGACTTGATGCCGGCCTCTTCGGCGTAGGAGGTGTCGTACACCTCCGTCGGATAGCCGTGCCGCTCCGCCCAGCGCAGATACATCCGCAGCAGCATGGCGGCGAAGTCGGCGGCGTCGACCCCGCCGGCCTCCGAGCGGATGGTCACCATCGCCTCACGCGGGTCGTACTCCCCGGACAGCAAGGTGCGGACCTCCAACGCCTCGACCGCGGACTCCAGGGCATGCAGTTCGGACTCCGCCTCGGCCAGGCTGGGTGCGTCAGCTTCCTCCTGGGCCAGCTCGACCAGGATGCCCAGGTCGTCCAGCCGCGAGCGCAGGGAGGCGACCCGGTCGATGTCGGACTGCAGGACCGATAGCCGCGAGGTCACCCGCTGCGCGTTCTCCGGGTCATCCCAGAGGTCCGGGGCGGCCACCTGAACCTCGAGCTCGCCCAGCTCACCCTTCAGCTTCTCGGGGTCGATGACGGACTCGATGGACGAGAGCACCTTGTCCAACGAGTTCAGGGCGACAGCGAAATCAGAACCGGCCACAAGTCACCACTCTAGTCGGCGGGTCCCCCGCCCGGCTGCGTCGATCGTCAGGCATCGTCGCCGGTGAGCTCCTCGATCCGGACGAATCGGGCCTCCTCGCGCGGACGGCGCGCCGGCCAGTCACTGACCCAGATCACGCCGAAGGCGACCAGGGACAACGCCAAGGCCAGCACCGGGCCGAGGGTGAAGAGCCAGACACTCACCAAGCCGACCAGGCAGCAGCCCAGGACGACCAGTGCACCCGCCGAGCTGAGGCGTCCGTGTCCGGCGCGGTAGCTGACGTAGACGATCCACGGGACCATCGCGGCGAGCACGAACCCGACGGCGAACGCCGAGGGGCCGAACGCGGCCAGGATCAAGCGGAGCATCCCGATCAAGCCGAGCACCCCGGTCAGGGCACCCAGCACCGTGGCGATCGTTCGTCGGACCATGTCGTCTCCTGCGGGGTCGTCTCCTGCGGAGTCGTCTCCAGCGGGCGCGTCTGCAGCGGCGCCGGCTCCAGCGGGGTCATCCAGCAGTGGTCATCGAGCAGCGTCGTTGTCGGGCAGACTTGCTCCCCGCCGACGGGGCGTCGTCGCCATCCGTAGCAGGCCAGGTGACGACCGCGACCCCGCAGCCTAACCGTAGCCGAGGAAGCTGTTCAGATCGCGGACCCGCACCCAGTCGTCGGCGAAGCCGTCGGCGCTTTCCAGGTCGGGGATATCGTCGTCGCTGTTGACGACGTACTCGATCGTGCGGACGATCTCGCGCTGCTCGTTGGCACTGAACTCGTCCCAGCGGGCGAGGAGGCGCGAAAGCGCCGCATGGATCATGAACGCGCTGTCCACATCCACGTCCGCGCCGGCGTGCAAGGCGCCGAGCACCACCGATCGGTGGGCCGACAACAGGCCGCGCAGGATGTCGACCTCGTCGACCTCGACATACATCGGCTCCGGCATCGAGACAGCCTAGTCGTGCAGCCTGACCTCACCCTGAGAACTTCGGACGGTGACCGAATGGTTATCTCGCCGGCTGCCGATCACGAGTCCCCGCCGGCGCCGCGCCCGCGACTCAGCGGGCGCGGCGCTGACCAGCGCTCCGGATCGGCTTCCGAAGCGTCCATCTCAGCGCTCCCGGGCCAGCGCGGGAGCGCTGATCAGCGCCCCCCTCGGTCCGGCCCAGCCACGGACCTCTCGCACCGTCCGCGGCTTGCACGGTTGCCTCAGGCGCTTTTTGTGGACGCACGGCGCGCAGGTCAGGCAGTCCGGGAGCGCCGACGCACTCCCGGCGACTGTTACTGGGCGCTGTTACTGATGGTGCGCACCCAGGTGCCTTACCCGAGTGGAGACGCCGAGCCCGGGCGAAGTGGTGCAGGACGGCGATCGCCCGTTAGGGTGGGCGATCGCCCGGGAGCATAGCTCAGTTGGTTAGAGCACCTGCCTTACAAGCAGGTGGTCGGGGGTTCGAGTCCCTCTGCTCCCACCCTGGTCAGACGGCCTTTCGCCGCCCCACAGCCACGCCTCGGGTGAATCCTGCAGCAGCACAATGCAGCAGTCGACCCTCAAGACCCTAAAGAGGGCTTGCCATGCCGAGGGGTCGTCTCGACAGATTGACGGGCATTGAACCCCTCAACGACCGAGGAGCGACGCCACGCTGGGTTGGCTTGAACCCGCCGTGCTGGCGACGCCCTCGATCGTGAGCAGCCCACTCATGACCTAGGTCGTGAGCAGCCCACTCATGACCTAGGACGTACGCGTCGACTCGAGCACGAGGGTGCCGAGCGCTTCGCTCAACGGACGATCTTGCCACTGACGGCATCGACATAGACATTGGCGAACCCACCGTCGGTCTTGACGATGCTCAGCTCCCAAACCACCTTGCTCCCTTGTGATTCCAGCTCGACTTCGGCAGGGTCACCGGGGGTCTTGGCGGTCGCCGTCTGGATCGCATCCGCCATGTAGTGCTTCACCGACTGGAGCAGCTTGTAGTCCTCGGCATCCGTGACTTCGGTGTGGCGCCGCAGAACCTTCTGGCCGTCAGCGCTGACGTCGATCTCGTGCGTCGTCTTGCCGTCCACGACGGTGACTGCCCATCGGCCAGTGCTCCAGTCGAGCTCGGTCACCTTGCCGTTCGCGGTTGTCTCCGCGGTCTTGACGGCCCCGACCGCGCTCTGCGTCCGGTTCGACGACGTGGCTGTCGGTGCTGCCGATGTTGCCGACCCGGTCGGCGAGGGCGAGGGCACCCCCGTCGAGGCGCTTGTGGTCGGTGTACTGACGGGCGCCGAGTTCGCCGTGCTGGCAGGGGCGGACGTGGCAGTTGTGGACGGTGTTCCCGTGGAACAGGCTGCCAACGTGAGTCCGGCAGCGATCAGAGCTATGGCCTTGCGCATTGCACTCCCCCTGTGAAGCGGGCGATTGGCCCGATACAGCCATGGCACACCCGCGCCCGAGCGAAGGAGCGGGCCGAAGGCCCCGAGTGATCGGTGAGTCCTGTCACTCTGGTGGCGATCTGCCGTACGCCGTGGCGTCGCGGCGACCCGCGCCTCTCGGCAACCACTCGTGGCCAGTCCTCACGTCGTCCTCGCCGACGCGCTGGGCGTCCGCAACGTGACGCAGCTGCGGCGTCGATCGCCTTCGGATAGGCCCGCGTCGCACAACGCCCACCAGGACGAGCACCCGCAGACGGGCCGGGGGATCAGGTAATTGCCGATCCCGAGCTCACCAGGGAGATCGCCGGAGAGAGGGCTGCGGCCACCAGCCGATCAACGATGTCGAGCCGCACAGGCCGGTCCCAGTGCGGCGAGTTGCGCGACTCTCGCAGCGAAGCTCTTGTCAGCAACCACGACGGCTCCGTACCGGATCACCCCACGGGCTCCCCGGCGATCCACTGGACGCGGACCCCCCTCACGTATGTCAGTATTATCCTATGCTGATATCACCGCGGACTGATGTGATGCGGCTGTTGGGCGATCCGGTTCGGGCGCAGATCATCGCCCAACTCGCCGACGGTCCCGCCTGCACCTGCCATATCGTCGCGGACACGGGGGCAAAGCAACCCAACATCTCAAATCATCTGCGCGTATTGCGCGACGCCGGACTGGTGGCGGCTGAGCCGCGCGGCCGGTTCACCTACTACCGGCTGGTGCCGGATGCCTTGGAGGACTCCGCGGCTCACCTGGCCCAGCTGGCGATGCGTGCCCGCGCCACCGCAGACTCGCTCCGGGAATGCTGATGAGCACCACGGACTCCGCCCCGGCTCCCACCCATGCGGTGGTCGCCCACCTGTCCCGCCTGAATCGCCTGCTGCCCGTGTGGATCGGCCTCGCCATGATCGCCGGCCTCCTGCTCGGGCGGCTCATCCCGGGGCTCAACAGCGCACTGGAGGCGATCAAGATCGGCGGCATCTCCCTGCCGATCGCCCTCGGACTGCTCGTCATGATGTACCCGGTCCTGGCGAAGGTCCGCTATGACCGACTCGACACGGTCACAAGGGACCGTCGTCTCCTGGTTCCGTCCCTGATCCTCAACTGGCTGGTGGGGCCAGCAGTCATGTTCGCCCTCGCCTGGATCTTCCTTCCCGACCAGCCCGAGTACCGTACCGGCCTGATCATTGTCGGGCTCGCCCGATGCATCGCGATGGTCATCATCTGGAACGACCTGGCGTGCGGCGACCGGGAAGCAGCAGCCGTGCTGGTCGCGCTCAACTCCGTATTCCAGGTCTTCGCGTTCGGGCTGCTGGGCTGGTTCTATCTCACGGTGCTGCCCGATTGGCTGAATCTCCCGGGCGCGCACCTCGACATCACCGCCTGGGACATCGCCCGCAATGTGCTGATCTTCCTCGGCATCCCGCTGCTCGCCGGCTACCTCACGCGCCGCATCGGCGAACGCGCCAAGGGCCGTGACTGGTATGAGGACCGGTTCCTACCCAAGATCGGACCGTTCGCGCTCTACGGGCTGCTCTTCACCATCGTCATCTTGTTCGCCCTGCAAGGCGATGCCATCACCTCCCAACCCTGGGACGTCGCCCGGATCGCCCTGCCGCTGCTGGCGTACTTCGCCATCATGTGGGCGGGCTCCTTCGCCCTCGGCAGGGGCATCGGCCTGAACTACCCCCGCACGACGACCCTCGCTTTCACGGCAGCGGGCAACAATTTCGAACTGGCCATCGCAGTGGCCATCGGCACCTTCGGCGTCACCTCCGGCCAAGCGCTCGCGGGCGTGGTGGGTCCGTTGATCGAGGTTCCGGTGCTCGTCGGATTGGTCTACGTCAGCCTCGCTCTGCGTCCGCGCCTGTTCCCAGCCGACGCGTCCACCGGTGCGACACGTCGATGACCACGCCGGCACGCCGGGGGGTCGGCAGCCGAACCCGCGTCGGCAAACCGTGGGTGACGCTCGGGCGAACCGTGCTCCAACACACCTGCCGGAAGCGCGATGAGCGAGGCACCGTGTCGATCCCGGCTCAGCACATCGGCGCCGCATGTGTCGAGGGCTGATATCGCTGGTCTGTCCCGACGCGCCACACCCGGCAGGTCGGGTTGTCGTGCCGCACCACCGCGGCGAACACGAAGGAGAGTTGATCATGTCGAAACCGAGTGTGCTGTTCGTGTGCGTGCATAACGCCGGACGTTCCCAGATGGCCGCCGCGTTCTTGACCCATCTGTCGAATGGTGCGGTAGAGGTCCGCTCCGCGGGCTCAGCGCCGGCAGATCGGGTGAATCCAGCTGCCGTGCAAGCCTTGGCGGAGGTCGGGATCGACATATCGGCCGAGCAGCCGAAGATTCTCACCGACCAGGCCGTTCGGGAGTCCGACGTAGTGATCACGATGGGCTGCGGCGATACCTGCCCCTTCTATCCGGGCAAGCGGTACGAGGACTGGGTGCTGGACGACCCGGCCGGCAAGGGTATCGAGGCGGTCAGGCCCATCCGCGACGAGATTCGGCGGCGGGTCGAGCACCTCCTCGATGAGCTGGTTCCCGCGTGAGTGTCGGGTCCCCGCACGGCGGCTGGTGGTGCGAGGAGGACCTGGCGACGACGCATCCGGGGTCCGCATTGAGCGGTGGCGCCGAGTAGGTCGGGTCGGCTATGACGATGGCATGTACGACGCAGCCGCCGGTTTGGTCCACTGAGGTCTGCCATACCGGGACTTCCTGCTGCTCATCCGCCAGGAGACGTGGACCGCCTCGAGATTGATCGGGGTCAGTAACTCAGCGAGCTGCGAGCGCGGCAAGATGAGCGTCGATGTCGCGCGGCTCCCCGATGCCGTGCAGCACCCGCCAAACCACCAGACCGTCCTGGTCGACGACGAACGACCCGCGGAGGGCGGCGCCGGCGCGTTCGTCGAACACGCCGAAGGCACGCGCGATCGCGCCGTGCGGCCAGTGGTCGGTCAGCAACTCGAAGGGCAGGTCCTCGGCATCGGCGTACGCCCGGAGGGTGAACATGGCGTCGCACGAAACCGCCAGCAGCCGGGTGCCCAGCCCGGTCAGCTCGTCGGCGCGGGAGCGGAGGTCCGCCAACTCGCCGGTGCAGATCCCGCTGAAGGCCCATGGATAGAACACGATCAGCGACGAGCGTCCCCGCAGGTCGTCGGAGGTCACGGTCTCGCCGTGCTGGTTGCGGGTCGTGAAGGCGGGCACCGGCGACCCGAGCGCCAGCGGTGTCGTGACGTCGACGTCGGTCAACGGCGGACGCCGCGGGGACGGACCAGCTTGGTCGCCGACCAGTCGGCCGAGACGCGCGCGGTGACGGTCTGGGCCAGACCGGCGGTGACCGCTGCCTCGGCCACGTCAGCCGCGTCGATATAACCGGCGCGACCCACCTTCGGCGTCATCAACCAGATGTAGCCGCTGTCGGCCAGATCGGTCATCGCGTCGAACAGGCCGTCCACCAGATCGCCGTCTTCATCGCGCCACCACAGCAGGACCACGTCGACCGCCTCGAGCGCCTCCTCGATCAGCTCGCCACCGATCGCGTCCTCGATCGACATCCGCAGCCCGTCGTCGACGTCCTCGTCCCAGCCGAGCTCCTGGATCACCAGACCCGAGCTCAGACCGAGCTTGTTGCTTCCCGAACCATTCACGGACTCAGGCCGTGCTGTCCCACTCACGCAGTGCCTCCTCGATGAAAAGACTGCCAGAGCTTCTCAGCCTGGGGAACCCCGGTCATCCCGCCTCGTCCAGCGCCGTGACCGCCTCGGCGACCGCTTGCGCGTTTCCGGCGACGTGCCAGCGATGACCGCCGGCGTGGGTGACCGTGGCCTCGCCGCCGGCTCCGCGCACCAGCGCGGCTCCCGGCACCCAGTCCCAGTCGTTGAGGTCGGACTGCAGGAAGAGCCCCAATCGCCCGGTGGCAACCGAGGCCAGGTCGATCGACGCGGAGCCCATCATCCGGACCGTCGCGGCGCGCGACACCACCGCCTGCCAGCACCGCTGGCGGGGGAGGTCGTCCAGGTTGGTCGGATGGGCGTAGGTGCAGACGGCGATGGAGCTCAGCGCTCGATCGGTCAAGCGAGCCACCGGCTCTCCGTTACGGCTGGTCGGGAGTCCCTCGCCGCCGACCCACAGCTCGTCCACCGACGGGTAGTACACCGCGCCCACCAGCGGGCCGTCGGAGTCGGACAGGCCCACCGCCGAGCACCAGTAGGGCACGCCGTTGAGGAAGTTGTAGGTGCCGTCGACGGGGTCGACGTACCAGCGCCGGTCGTCGCCCGGACGGCGGCTCCCCTCCTCACCGATCAGCCCGTCGTCCGGCCGGGCGGCGGCGAGCCGGCCGGTGATCAAGTCTTCGGCGGCATGGTCGGCCGCCGACACCACGTCGGAGATCGAGGTCTTGTAGTCGGTACGCAGGCCTTCGGCGAGCATGCGCTTGGCGAGCTGGCCCGCGTCACGGACCAGCTCGGCGGCCAGGGTGGCGTCGTCCACGCCCTGAGGCTATCGAGCGACCCGGGCGCTCTGGGACAGTGGGCCGAGGAGGAGAGGAGAAACTGCTCATGGCTGGAGGAGTTCGCGCAGCGGTCCTGACCGCGCCCGGACACTACGAGGTGCAAGAGTTCCCACGACCCACCCTGGCCGACGGGGCGCTGTTGATGCGGGTGGAACTGTCCGGCATCTGCGGCACCGACAAGCACACGTACGCCGGGGAGACCAAGCAGTACGCCGGGACTCCGGCAGAGACCGACACCCCCTTCCCGATCATCCAGGGCCACGAGAACGTCGGCATCGTCGCCGAGATCACCCCGCGTGCGGCGGAGCAGATCGAGTTCTCCGGACGGACGCTGAAGGTCGGCGACCGGATCACCCACTGCCCCGACATCGTGTGCGGTCGGTGCCATCCGTGCAAGCACGTCATGGGGTACGTATGGTGTGACAACTCCAACTGCTACGGGAACTCCTTCACCAGCGCCGAACCACCGCACCTGCTCGGCGGCTGGGCGGAGTATCTGTACCTGCGGCCGGACACGTTCGTCTACAAAGTCCCCGACGGCCTCTCCCCTCGGGTCGCGGTGCTCGCGGAGCTGATGGCCTGCACCGCGAGCCT